>NZ_KI912676.1:0-52544 GCF_000519345.1 Deinococcus pimensis DSM 21231 | reverse complement strand
GGCTGCTGATCACCGCGCTCGCCACGCACGCCCGCGCCCTGCTCCACGCGAACGACACGCACGAACCGCTCGGCTGGCGCCGCTCGAACGTGCTGAGCGTCCTCACCGCCGCCCTGCACGCCCACGGAGACGAGCGCGCGCCCGACGAGGCGGCGCGCGCGGCGGGCTGGGCCGACGAGATCGCCACGAGGCACGTGAAGCCCGAGCATCGCGAGGCCTTCCTGAGGGCCGCGCTGCTCGACCTTCCCGGCCCGCTGCGTCCCGGCCCTCCCGCCGTGTGAACGAATGATCGGACCCGCGCTTACGACGAAGCGCGGTCCTTGAGGGCCGTGGCGAACACGACGAGCCACGCCAGACACAGCGCGAACAGCGGCGCGGCGGGCAGATAGTGCAGACCGACCGCGCCGTCGAGCGCCGCCGCGGGAAACGTCAGGCTCAACGCGACCGCTCCGGCGGTCACGCGAGCACGCAGCATCGACACCCCGAGCATGGACGAGCCCACGGTCATCATCATGAGGCCCGGCACGGTGAGCACCCCGAATCCCACGCTCCAGAGCGCCGCACTGAAGCGGAAGCCGAGCCAGTAGTCCGTCACGTTGCCCAGCGCGCCCAGCGTGAAGCCCAGCGCGACGCACCACCGAGCGACCCGGGCAGCACGACCACCGGAGGGAACGTGACGCCACCACGTCCCGAGGCCGAGCAGCAGCGCCACGAGGACGAACAGCAGCGGACGGCCGTACGCCTGCTGGACGTCGATCGGTTCGGACCATCCGAACGCCGACGTGCACGCCGCGTGGAGCGCGACGAGCAACGGTGGACCGCCGATCCCGCTCCAACCACCCGCGAGGAAACCGGCCACGGCCAGGAACGGCGTCGTGACGAGCCCGAGCGCCGCTCCGGAGAGTCCGAGGAGCAGACCGCTCCGGAACCGCACGCGGGTCGTTGCACCCGGAGGCGTGTCCGTGAGGGCGACCTGCTGCGGCGAGACGGTCGAACCTGAAGGTGTGCCGCGCTCTGTCGTCATTTGAAGTGACTGTAGATCGAGTTCGATGATTTCCGCGTGATGCGAAGTTCGTGCGTGAGGTGACGCGGCGCACCCGTGGGGTAGTACGCGTCCTTGCCTTCTCGTGGAGTTGGGGTTGACCCCGGCTCGACGTGAGGAGCGGGCTGCAAAGACGTGGATGTGGGGTCGGTCGGACCGGTTTGTTGACGTGCTTGCCGAAGGGTTCTGATTTCGAACTTCTACCGGATGTGTTGTCGGGAATGGTGGTCCTCGCTGTCTAGACAATCGCGAATTTTTATAAATGGAGGAGAGTGATTCATCCACCCATTCCCCTCGCATCCAGGCCCTCCCTCCTCGCCCAAGCACAAGCACCAGCAGGGGAGAGGGAAGGGAGGGTCGCGGCGGCACCCGCGCGCCCAGCGAACGCAGCAGCTCCTCCGCCACGAACACCCCCGGAAGCGGCAGGTGTAGCGTTCGTACGCGCCTCGTGCGGCCTCGTCGCGGGTGTCGGTGAAGGGCGCCTTCCTCGTAGAGGCGTTTCTCGAGGTCTCTCCACGCGCGCAGCCACGTTGCGAGGGTGCGGGAGTCGAGCGGCTCGCGCTCGAGGGGCTCGTACGCTCCTTCGAGCTGGGTCCACGTGAGGGGCGTGCGGTCGAGCGGCATGACTTCAGTGATACGGGTACTTCTAGTGAAAGTCCAGTTGTCTATACATAGCTGTACAGAGGTTTGTAAAGAAATCGTCGCGTTCCAGTCCGCTTCGAGTCCGCGTGAATCACCCCGTCCGGACATAGGGTCACCACGACGCATGCCCAGACACGCCCCACCCAGCACACCCGCCATGACCGCACTGATCGCCCGCGCCCTGCGCGAGCACGACACCTGGCGCGACGCACCCAGGCCCTGGCCCAGACCGCCCGGATGGTATCCTGACCACCGACGCATGCCACGCGCGAAACTCCCCAACACGCACGACATGACCGTGTACGTCGCGTCCTGGCTGCGCACCCAGCAAGGCCGCGCGGACGTCGCGCGCGCCCTCGACACCGGCGACTACACGCCCCTCGCCATCGGCGGCCTCCCCCTCGACGACGCCGTCAAAACCCACTACCGCGCGTGGCAGCTCGTGCAGCTCGCGCAGGACAAGGGCGAGCCGCTGTCCGACGTCAGCGTCCGCCGGCTCCTCGACGGCGTCCCCCCGGGCGAGCACCCCGCCACGCTCACGAAGCACCGCGTCGTGTACGTCCGACCGCTCGGCACCTTCGTCCGCCTGCCCGTCCGCACTCCCAAGACGAACCTCGAAGCGGCCGTGCGGCTCGGCATCGTCGAGGGCGTCCTCGTCCGCACCCCCGACGAGGAGCACGGCCTGTACGTCGGGCTGTCCAACGAGGCGAGCACCGTCATCGAGCGCGCCATGCGCGGCAAGAACTGGACGCACAACCTCTACCAGGACGAGGAGCACCCCACCCTCGGCGTGGAGTACCGCGGCGAGGGCCTCAGCGACGAAGCGAACGTCGAACGCGTCCGCAAACTCGACCCGCGCATGGGCGACATCTCCCGCTTCTTCCTCGCCAAGGCCCTCGAGAAGGAACTCGGCGCGGGCGGCACGCAGGCCCGCTTCATCGACGTGACCGTCAGCCTCAACGAGATCGCGCGCGCGCTCGGCTACCGCCCGCACCCCAAGGGCGGCATGCGCGCCGAGGACCTCGTCAAGACGCACGACGCCATCAGCGACCTCGAAAGCCTCTACCTCGTGCGGCTTCCCGACGGCAGTCAGCAACTCCAGGTGGGCCGCTCGCTCGTCAGTCGCGACGGACGCCCGCTGCGCCCGCCGGGCGTGCGGCTGTTCGCGCTGATGCGCACGGACGTCGTGGACGAACGCACGCCCGCCGAGCGCGTGGTGGGCGGGCGGCGCCTCACGAACGTCTTCACGTTCGTGCTGGGCGACTGGGCACGCGAGTACCAGCGGAACTACGCCCCGATCTTCCGCAGCATCATCGAACTGCCCGCGAACACCGTCGTGAACGTCTGGGTCAAGCAGTTCGCGATGGAACTCGCGTTCCTCTTCGTCGGTGGGCGGCAGACGCAGCGTCTCACGCTGCGCGTGGAGGATCTCCTGCGGCGCGCGTCGGTGCTGGACGAGGTGGAGAAGCTGCGCGAGCGTCGCCGCCCGCAGGAGGCCGTGCGGCGCTTCGAGGAGGTGCTGGACACGCTCGGGAAGCTCGGCGTGCACGACGGCTGGGCGTACACGCCCGAGAGCGAGAGCGCGATCGGTCAGGCGGACGGGAAGCGCTGGCTGCTGGACGTGTGGCTCGCGGCGGACGTGACGATCAAACCGCCCGTGGCGCTCCTGTCGACGTTCTCGCGGATGCTGGAGTCGGGTCAGGACACCTGAACGCGTGCATTTCACCCCCAGGTGTCGCGCGCAAACCGAGCATTTCCGTGCGCGCGAGGCCGTGTCGGGCGCGGGAACGTGCGCGGGAGATTCGCACGCACCCCAGTTGGTACGCGCATTTCGTGCATTTCACCCCCCAGGTGTCGCGCGCAACTCGTGCAATTCACCCCCCAGTTGGTGCGCGCACTTCGTGCATTTCACCCCCCAGGTGTCGCGCGCAAACGGAAGGCGAGCATCAGGAGAACACCGTCCAGAACACGTTTTCTCTGAGTCGGCCTTCGACACGCGAAAAAGGGCCCGAACCACGCCGCGACCACCTCGCCTGACGTCCGGACGGCAAAAACGGACGTGTTACCCTCCTTGAAGCGCAGGTTCATGAGGAGGTCCACCAAGATGTAGAGCTTCGAGACGCACAACGAAACAGCCCCCCGAAGGGGGGCACGAGGCACGCGAAGCACGTGAGCGAACGTATGCCGGGAACAGTCCACCAAGACGTGCACCCAGCATAACAGGCCCGCTCACGCACCTCAATCACGCCCATTCGCGTGAAGGTCACCTCAACACCCACCGGCGCGGTCCACGCGGACCGCCGCCCACCCGTCCACGTCCCGAAAGGAGCGCCCCTTGACCAGCCCGACTCAAGCCGCGGACGCCGAACACCTCGTCTTGCTCGCCGCGCAACAGCGGCTCATCCAGCGCCGCGCGAACGACGCCGCGCTACGCGAGACCCTCCGCGACGCATCACGCGAACCTCACCGCCCACGACGCACCCACCAGCCCCTCCCGCCCAGGGTCACGCCATCCGAGGCGCCCACGGCCACGGACGCGTCCCGTCTGCGGGCCTCGCACGCGGCGCTGCGCGCGAGAAGACGCGCCGCACCGCCTCGCTCCGCCCGACCCGAACCGCATGCACTCGCGGAGCGGACCGTCACGCTCGCCGAGCCGATCCTCGAACAGTCCGTTCGTCCCAGAGCTCACGCGCGCGCCCGCGCCGTCCTGCGCGCCCTCGCGGAAGCCGCGTACACTCTCGTGCAGCTCCGGGGGCACAGCGACCACGTCACCACCTACACGTACTTCACCGTCCTCGACGTGCTGCCCGTCGCGACCGGCCTGTCCGCCGCCACCTGCGAACGCGCCGTCTCCGACCTCCGCGAAGCCGGCCTCATCGCCACGCACCGCTGGCACACCCCACAACAATTCCTCGACGCCAAAACCGGTGAGCTCTACGAGCGTGACGCGTGCGGCGGCGTGTGGCTCGCCGTGACGCTCCAGCCTCAGCGCGGGCGCCGCGCCCGCCTGTACCCGCACGAACTTCCCCACGAAGCGCCCCGTGACCTCACCCGCGACCGCAAGATCGGCCGCACCGCCTGGACCGTCCGCAAGGAACACCAACCCACGAGCCGCGAGGACGGCCCGAAGGAAGTGAGGGAACCAGTTTCCTGTGAGACAGGAAGATCTTCTATAAACTGCTTGTTATACTGGGCGTTACCAGAAACCCAATCCAACCCCCTCGTTAAAGAAGGTTCCCTCACTTCACCCGACGCCCCCCGCACCCCCGACACGCCCACCACCCCCACCGACGTCGTCTGGACCCTCCAGGCCGTCCTCAGCGCTCACCCCCAGCACCGCCGCGAAGCCGTCCAGAAAGCCGCCACGCACCTCGCGCGCCTCCTCCGCGACCAGCACTCCACCAGGCACTACTACCGCGTCCTCTGGCGCGCCACCACCGCCGAATTCCAGGGCGTCCCCGCCTTCCGGCAACTCCAGCACGCCCTGCAACGCGTCCTCATCGCCACCACCGAACTCGACGTCCACCACCCCGGCGCGCTCCTCATCCACGAACTCCGCCACGCCGGCTGGTGGGACGCCGTCTACCACGCCAGAGCCACCTGAAAGGCAGGACTTCTCGCGCCGCACCACCCCACGGCCGGACCGGGACAGCCACGACCACCCACGTGAACCGACACGGACCCAACGTCACCTCCTGAACCCCACCTGCAGCCGACACTTGAACCTGACGTCACGTCAGGTCCTACAGTGATCCTGTCAGGCAAGGAGGCAGCGATGAGCGAACACCACCACACCTGGCGAATCGGCGAACTGGCCAGACAGACAGGCCTCACCGTACGCACGCTCCACCACTACGACCGATGCGGACTGCTCACCCCGACCACACGCACCTCCGGAGGCCACCGCTGCTACACCCACGACGACGTGCTCCGACTGCAACGCATCATCACGCTCCGAAGTTGCGGGCTCACCCTGGAAGACATCCGCGAGGTTCTGCTCGAAGACACGGACGGTGACCTGACCGCCCGCCTGCACCGTCAACTGAAGGTCGTCACCGAACGCGCCAGACAGGCGCTCGTCCTGCGCGACCGACTCCTCGGCATCCTCGACGCCCTCCAGCGAACAAGCGAACCGCCCGTCACCGAGTTGCTGCGCCTCATCGAGGACACCACCGCCATGAGCCAGCCATGGACACCCGAAGAGCTGACGCGCCTCAAAACGACCCGGTCACGCGCCACGCAGGAGATGAGCAGCGAGGCGTTCACGACCCTGCGCGAGCAGCGCCGACAGGTCTGGGCGGCGCTCAGACCCGGCGAGCGGACCTTCATGGTGGAGTCCCGACGCGCGACCCTCAGCACGCAGGAAGACACGGAGCGCTGAACCTCATGACACCACACGACCTCGACCCGGCCGAACTCCAGCGATGGCTGGACGACGCGCGAATCATCCGCGTCGTCGACAGGTACTTCAGGGCCCTAGACGACCGGCAGTACACGGAAGCCACCTTCGACCGGGTCGTCACGCCTGACATCCGCGTCATTCGCCCTAACGGCGCGGTGACGGTGGGACGGACGGCCATCGTGGAGAGTCACGCCCGCAGCTTTACCCGCTTCGCCGCCACCCAGCACCTCCTCGGCGGTCACGACGTCGACATCGAAGGCGCGACCGCGATCGTCCGCGCGAACCTCATCGCGATTCACCTCTGGAACGACCGTCCCGCCGACGCAAACCTGCAGGACCGCTCATTCACCGCGGGTGGCGTCGTTCGTGCGGCCCTGCGGCGCACCACCGAGGGCTGGCGCATCTCGGAACTGAGGAACGACGTGACCTGGCGGACAGGGGACGTCGGAAGCATGCGGGACACGCGGTAACGTCCGGGCACCCAGGAAGGACGCGTGACGTGCCGCCGGACACCCCCTGCGAGCGTTCGCCCATCTGGTGAAGAGTCGCCCGCCTCATTCGCCTCGTGGTCCGCCTCAAGTCCAGCACGGGCACGACCCCGCCCTTCACGCTGGACGCATGCCACTCGACCGGCCCGAACCAGCATCACACCCGCGGTCCCCGGGGGTGGCGCTTGTCGTGCTGAGCGTCGCGTTCACGCTGCACGTCCGGCAGCTGTTCAGCCTGCGCGCCGAGCAGCGCCGCACGAACGCCCTGCTGATGGAGGTGGGCGGCGACGGACGCGTCCCGCACCCCGGCATCGGGGAGTGCGACCGGTACTTCGTGCCGGTCAAGGCGCGGCAGCACGAGGTGATGCTCCTGGCCCTCGCGGGCGCCTCGCGCGCAGCGATGTGGCTCATGGAGCGGATGGAAGGCGCGACCCGGCGTCTGGCGGAGTACGACTTCGAGCGTCACGACGCGGGTAGGCGACACGATCCGACGGACGATTGAGCGGGCGTGACTGTCCGGTTCGCCTCGCCGGTGACATCTGGCCGGGGAAGTGACGCGGCCGTTGGTTTGAAGATGCCCCCGAAGTACATCGGGGGCGCCCATGGTCGTTTGGCCCGGGAGGCCGAGAGCCCTTTGTGACGCCCACGCGGAGCGCCGCCACCTGGTGCATCGAGCGTAAACGACGAACAGAACGTGGGCCGCGAACGTACACGCAGTCTGAACGCCACGCGCGGCCGTGTCGGTCAGGAACGACTTCTTCCGCGTCCGCCCCTGGGTGCCGACGCCCCTCGACACCAAGATGACGCGGACGGAGGCGCCACCGAGCAGGAACGCGCCCGCGCCCCGGGCGGGGTAGAGTGCCGTCATGCGACAACGACCCCTGGGTCACTCCGGCCTGCTCGTCTCCGAAGTCGGACTCGGCTGCAACAACTTCGGCGCCCGCCTCGACCAGGACGCCACCACCGCCGTGGTGCGCCGCGCCCTCGACGCGGGCATCACGCTCTTCGACACCGCGGACGTCTACGGCAACCGCGGCGGATCCGAGACGATGCTCGGCCGCGCGCTCGGCAGCGAACGCGCCCGGGTGATCCTCGCGAGCAAGTTCGGCGCGCCGATGGACGACGGCGGTCAGCAGCAGGGCGGACGGCCCGAGTACGTCCGCCAGGCGCTGGAGGCGAGCCTCCGCCGGCTCGGCACGGACCACCTCGACCTGTACCAGCTGCACCGACCCGACCCCTCCACGCCCGTGGAGGACACGCTCGGCGCGCTCGACGAGGCCGTCCGGGCGGGCCTCGTGCGCTTCGTGGGCGTGTCGAACATGAACGCCGAGGGTGTGCGCGCCGCCGATGAGGTCGCGCGGTCGCGTGATCTGACGCGCTTCACGAGCTGTCAGGACGAGTACAGCCTCCTCGTCCGGGACGTGGAGCGCGACCTCATCCCGACCATGCGGGACCTCGGCCTGGGCCTCCTGCCGTACTTCCCCCTCGCGAGCGGTCTGCTGAGCGGCAAGTACCACGCGGGTCAGCCCCTGCCGGAAGGGGCGCGTCTGACGGGCTCGCCGGGCGCGCGGGACCGTTATCTCACGGAGCGCAACTGGCGCGTCGTGGAGGACCTGCGCGTGTTCGCGGCGTCGCGAGGTCGGACACTGCTGGACCTCGCGTTCGCGTGGCTGCTCGCGAACGACGTGACGAGCAGCGTGATCGCGGGCGCCACCCGACCTGAGCAGATCGACGCGAATGTCGCGGCGGCTTCGTGGACCCTGACGTCCGACGAGCTGGCGGAGGTGAACGCCCTCACCGCCTGAAGTGAGAGGAAGCGTCCGGCTCGTCCGGCTTGAGGCGGGTATTCGGTCTTATCGGGCGGCCGGATTTACCCAACTGAGAAGCGCACAAATGCACACACGAGTAAACCTGCCAGTACCATCCCTACAGACATGACGACCTTGCCCAGTCGTGAGGGCTGAGTGTCCATCGCGACGGCGCCACGGTCTCTGGCGACCTGATTGCCCAAGTGAATTGTGTTGGGGTCGTATCTGACATCTAACACATCGCCTATAGATATGACCTTTTCCGCTGCGGCAATGGCTAAGTCGGGCATTTTTTTGATAAAATCACCCCAATCCATGTCAGGCGTTTTTGTCACTGTAAGATTTAAAAGAGCCAATGGTTGAACGCGAGCAGACGCCGGCCCACGATCAGTCATGAACTGCACCAGGACGTATGCCTCTGCGTTTTCGTGATACCAGCCAGCCCTTGGCTCAAGGCTTTCGGAGCCAGCAGAGGTAGACCCAATCGAGACGACAGTAGCGTCAACAACAGGGAATCGATTTTCATCATACTTGGTCCCCGCCATAAACACCTCAATGTAAAATAAAATTAATCCCAAAATAGTAAATGTGATGCCGAGCAACCCAAAAAGTAAAAGAATGAGGAAAACAAGCATCGAGACCAGGATAAACCCTGATCTCGCTGGGGGAGGCTGCAGACCTGGCGCACGGTGCTGTGCCACCACGCACCAGAAGGGGCACGATACTGCCTTGGGTCAGGCGCGACGAAGCTGGAGGCCTATCGTGCCTCCAGGCGACAAGGGAGCTGCTGAACTTCGAATGAAGGTGGTCCTGCGGGCGGCTCAGTACGCTGAGCGCATGCACGGCCTCACCTCGAACCGTCACGTCCGCGCCCTCGCAATGGTGATCGCCTCGACGCTCACTGCATGCGGTGCTCCGGGAACCCCGTCCGCTCTTGGGCCACTCGTGGTTCATGCTGGCAGCGCGACGTACACGACAATCGATGGACCTGAGGCGACGTTTGAGGGCATCGTGCGCGTGCGCGCGCTTGGTGACCCCACTCCGAACAAGATCGGCGGGCGCGACTACCAGCTCGTCACGGCGACTGAAACGTTGCCGATGCCCGCCGCGCGTGACATGGTCGCTCCGTTCGTGAACCGTGAGGTGATTGTGGATGGCAAGATCCTTACCCAGCAGTGGCCGGACGACGGCCAGATGCACGCTGAACTGTGGATTGGCACCATTCGGACTCGTTAAGTGAGCAGGTCGCCGGAAGCATGTTCGTGGCATGGTCGACAGCTCCGGATGTCGGTCGTGGAGTAGGCGCGGCACAGTACGCTCGTGTCGTGAGTGACCGTTAGGTTCTTCTGATTTGGATCGGTGGTGCGGTCGCGCCCCTTGCCTTCCTGCTTTACGCACGCACAACGTCGACGGACGTTCTTCTGACTCGGTAGGGCGACGTCCCTCGCGTTCCTTGCAGCACGACTCCCGTTTTTAATGTTCGCCTTCTTCTACCCGGGCTGAGACCTTTCGTTTTCGGGCGTTACGGGTCTCCATCGATGAAACCGACTGGCGTTGCCTGTACATTGAGGTGTGCGTGACCGGAACGCGAAAGGCCTGATCTACATGCTCTGTGCGCTCATGATGGCGCCCGACGGCGTCCGTCAGTTCGCCAGCCCGCACCCCACGCCTTCCCTGCAGGTGGCCATGTTCGTGATGACCGCTGTACAGGGATTGACGCTGTTGGTGACCCGATGGAACGAGCGGGTCCAACTCGTTGGTTACTCGGCGATCCTGCTGGCGTTCAGCGGTTGGACGTGGTCGGCGGGCGCCACCTACGACGTCGTGGTGCTGACGTCGATCGGGCTCTTCAGTGCGCTCGGTGTCTTGTGGCTGGGTCGTCAGGGTCGGCGCTCGACTCAGGCGCACATGGAATGACCCGCTGAGTCGGTGCGCTGCATGAGCGCTGGAAGCTGAGCACCACCTGAAAGGCCACCCGAAGGGCGGCGGCCGGATCAGTCACGCCGTTCCAGCGTCTGGTCGTCACGTCGTACACGGGCGGCCGGTCGCCCTGCGAGAACAGGTAGAGCTTCGCCCGTTCGTTCCAGACGACGCCCTCCAGAGACTGAGAACCGGAATCGCACGGGGCCGTCATGTGCCTGAACCGTGCAGGCGGCGTCGATACGCGCGTCCATGTGGCGGGGAACACCTCCGGATGCGCGCGCAGGTCGAGCGCATCAACCGTCACCGTGGAGGGGCCCCATCCGAACACGTCGCCCACATCGTGCTTGATGAGCGACGACGTCCTGCTCGCTGACGACCCGTGACGCTTCAACGGTTCACGGCGTCCCTCAGGCTGATCGTCAGCGCGAGCGGCGTGCCGGTCGGCACCTGCCCGACCGTGACGAAGGACGACCTGTTCTCCGGCAGGGCGAACACCTTCGCGAGTTCGCCACGCGGGACCGTCGCGAGGTCGAGGGGTGTGCTCGTCATCGTGACGGCGCCCGGTGTGATCGTCGTCGTGCTCCGGTCCGACCTCGGGTGCGCGCGGCCCGGACGGTCGAGCAGATCGGGCCGCGGTGACCTCCCGACGGGCGAGGGCGGCGCGTGAGGGACGTCAGGGCCGTCACCTGTGACGACGCCCTGACGTCCCTTCGATCCGTTTGGTGCTCAGCCGCGCAGCAGCTCCGCGTACAGGTGCTCCAGACACTCGTCCACGCTCAGGAAGTACCGCCGCTCACCGGACGAACCCTGCCGGATGGACGCTCGCCAGGTCGGTCCCTCGGCGGCGCCTTCGTACCAGAGGCGCAGCACGTACACGCGTCCGTCGGGCGTGAGCGCTCGTCGGTTGTCGGTCGTCTCGACGTCCATCTCCATCCTCGTCTCCTCGCCGGGTTCCACGTCGAGCGATGGGTCCGCGCTGACCTTGCCCTTCGCGCGCCGGGGTGTTCGGATCACGAGCCGAAATAGAGGTCGACGTCACCGGAGAAGGTCGGGGTGGCCATGGGGAAACCCTGGACGGAGGCGCCTCCCGATCTGAGGGTGCCGGTGTACGTCACCTTCCCGACGGAGGTGAAGGTCGTGACCGTACCCGCGAGGTTCGTGTCGAAGTGGCCCACGTCGTTGAGGGTGTCGTGATCGGTTCGTCCGCCGCCCGCGTCGTGATCGAACTCGTAGCGGATCTCGTACGTGCCCGTCCCCAGCGCGAGGCCCTCGGCGCTCGCGTTGAGCTGCAGGTACCCTCCGGTGAGGCGGTCACGTGACGTCTGCCCGTACGGGCTGGTGTTCGGCAGGTTGTACGGCAGGTCGTGGCCGTTCCATGTTCTCAGGGGGTAGACGCACTTGAACTGACCTTCGAACACCTCCTCGCACGCGCCGCCGTCGTCGGTGACGGTCACGTTCGAGATGAGCCGCAGGGTGTTGCGGCCCGTTTCGTTGGGTACGACGTCCACGCTGACCGCGACCGGGTTGATGTCCGGCTTTTGGGTGGGCGCGGTGTACGTGCCGCTCGCGACGTTCGCTTCGTCCTTGCTCACGTGGCCGTTCGTGGCGTCACCTCCGGCCGTGCCGTTGACGGACCAGTCGCGGGTGAAGGGCGTCAGCGTGTACGGCGCGCAGGACGTGACGAGGGGAGCGAGCAGCGTGTCCGTGTCGGTGGTGGGACCGACGCAGGTCACCAGGGTCAACTTGACGCGCTGCCCGACCTTGACGGAGGTCTGCTGCGGGTCGAGCTTGAACGCCTCGGCCCAGGTCCAGTCGCTGAAGTGGTTCGTCCGGACCGAGACGGTGCGGGCGCTCCGGTCCTGCGTGGTGTCGAGGTGCGCCTGCCAGGCGCCCGTGGCGTCCTGTGAGGCGACGCTCAGGGCGCCGCCGAACGTGGGGTCGTACGCGAAGGTGAGGTGGACGTTCTGCCTGAAGGTGACGCCTTCGGGTCCGAGGCGGTACGCGCCGCCACCGGCTCGTGGCGCGGTGCGTGTGATGGGCTGCACGCTGAGGTCGGTCGGAGCGTCGAGCGCGCCGGCGGGAACGGTGACGGTGAGCGCGCCGTCCGCTGACGTGAGCGTGCCGCCTTCGGGACCGATGGTGACGTGGCGCGCGTCGCCGGTGGGCGTGCCGACCGGGAAGGTCGTCGGTGCGGCGTCGCGCTGTTCGGTGGGCGCGGCGCCGCACGCGACGAGGGTCGCGCCGAGCAGCAGGCCGGGCAGCAGGTGACGGTGGAGCAGGACAGGTGGACGCATCATCATTTCTCCCGGGTGTCGTTTCAGTCGCGGTAGAAGAACAGGCCTTCCTGCTTGCCGTCCTCCACGAGGACCATGGCGGACCGGCCGTCACGGACGCCCACGCCCCACCTGTACTGGTCCGGGTTGGGGTACCACTGCTTCTCGTAGCTGCGTGAGGCGTTGCAGGTGTCCTCGAACTTCTGTGTCGCGTTGGTCGCGGTGAACACGACCCGGTCGCCCTGCACCGCGACGGTGCCCGTGTGGTACTTGAAGAAGTTGATGTTGCAGCCGTACATGTTCGATTCGATGTAGCTGCTGAACACGAAGGTGCCGTCCGCGTTGATCTGGTACCACATGCCGTTCCCGTTGCCCGGCGTCCACGTGCCGCTCACCGGGTTGTAGTACCCGCCGCCGCTGGTGCCCGTCGTGCTCCACTTGCCGACGAGCTCGGCGGGGACGGCGGTGCGGGGCGCGTCGGCGGGTGGGGTGGCCGCGCCAGGTTCGTCGAAGGCGAGCATCGTGACGTTCACGTTCGCGGTGGAGGGGCGGACGCGGCCGAGGGTCTTCTCGTCCGGGCTGTAGATGCCGAGGTTGTCCTCCGCGCCGAACTCGCCTTTGGGTGCGTTGTCCTTCCACGCGATCACGGCGTACTCGCCGTCGGCGAGCGTGCCGGTCGTGAAGGTCGCCTGACGGCCCGTCTGCTCGATGACGACGCCGTCCGCGTTGTCCCAGTCACAGGCGTCGTTTTTGACGGGGCAGACGATGAGGTACGTGCCCTGCACGTCCGCGCTTCCGGGCGCGGTCACGGTGCCGCTGATGGTCCGTGTGCCCGGCTGCGGTGTCGGCTGGTTGATGCCGCCGCCGGGAAGTGGGGCGGGTGTGGTGACGGGTGGGGTGCCGCAGGCGGTGAGCAGGCTGGTGGAGATGAGGAACGCGCCGAGCAGTGTGGTTGTCCGCATGTGGTTCTCCTTGTGCCGGTCGGGTCGGACCGTCTCGTGGTGTGCAACGGCACTGTAGGGGCGGCACCCTGACACGCCGATGTTGCCCGGCCGGTTCCCCTGCGGTCCGGACGACACGCTCGTACTCTGCTCGGACGTGACGACGCGCCCGGACACACGCGCGGACGGCGGTCACGGCCGGCATGACGGCGGCGTGATGAGACGCCCGACGTCGTCCTGAACGCGCGGACGCGCGCCTGACCACCTTCGCGTCACGCGTCCGTGGCGCCGATCAGGTGCGGCGCGAGGAGGTCAGGTCGTCGTGAACTGCCGCGCGAGCGCGTCGAGCGCCTGTTCGGCCTTCTGGGCGCCCTGCGTGTCGTCGACGGCCACGTACGCCCGCAGCGCCTCGTCGTACGCCCGCCTCGCCTCGCTCGACCGCATGGAGCGCTGCGCGGCTTCGCCGGAGCGCAGCAGCCACGGCGCCGCCTGCCGGAGATCGCCGCCCTCCTGCCAGTGCCTCGCGACGCGGGCGGGTTCGGCGTCCATCCGTGCGAGCGCCCGCGCGCCCGCGCGGTGCAGCAGTCGACTCACCGTGACCGGGATGCCCGCGAGGACCGCTTCGAGGACGAGGTCGTGCGCGAAGCGCTCCCCGGTCATGACGTGCGCCGCCTCCAGCTCGTCCCAGGCGGAGGCCGTGTCGAGCAGGGACGTGCCGAGCACCTGCGCGACGAGCTCGATGGTGAAGTCGGCGCGCAGCACGGCGGCGGCACGCGCCACCTGCAGCGTCTCCTCGGGCAGTCGGTCGAGTCGTTCGGTGATCGTGGCGAGCACCGTGGTGGGCGCGCCGAGCGCCAGGTCGTCCGGGTCGAGCGTGCCGCGTTCGTACACGTTCTTCACGGCTTCGAGCACGAACTGCGGGTTGCCGCCCGTCACGCGCCGCAGGGGACCGAGCAGCGCGGCCGGATCGGGCAGTTCGAGGTCGCGCAGCAGGTCGTGCAGGGCGTCGTCGTCGAGTCCGGTGAGTTCGACGAGGACCGCGACGCCCGACCGGACGAGATGATCGACCGTGGCGAACGCTTCGGGCGTGAGTTCCCCACGCCGGAAGATGGAGATGTGCCGCGGCATGCCTTCACGGGCGCCGAGCGGCGCGCGGGACAGCATGTACGTGCCGAGCTCCACGGTCGCCAGATCGTAGTACTGGGTGTCGTCGGTGATGACGCCCGCGAAGCCGGGGGAGGTGAGCCGCACCATCTCCATGTGCGCGGCGAAGAACTGCAGGCGGTCCTGATCGCCGACGAGGGGCGGCAGGTCCTCGCCGTCACGCAGTTCGGGCAGGACGCGTGACAGGCCGCGTCGAGCCCAGTCGGGCAGCTGCGCGTGCGGCGCGGCCGCGAGACGCGCGCGGGCGTTCCGGGCGGCGCTGCCGTACGGGATGTCCCGCAGGCCGGGCCGGGCGGGCAGGTACAGCGCGCGTCCCTTGCTGCGCACGAAGTCCTGCGCGAGGCGAGTCTTGCCGACCCCCGGGTCGCCCGTGAGGTAGATCAGCTTGCCGGCGGTCCAGGCGTCCTCCAGTTGCGCCCAGGCGGCTTCACGGCCGAGCAGGGTGGGTGGGCGCAGCACGCTCACCGGAAGCTGCGTCGGGGGCGTGACGCTCACGTCGCGCTCGACGTGCAGGTTCCCCTGGTCGATGCGCCGAGCGAGCCGGGCGGTCTGCGCTGAAGGTTCGGTGTCCAGTTCACGCTGCAGCGCGCTCTTGCAGCGGTGGTAGGCGCGCAGGGCGGCGGGACGATCACCGTTGTGGTAGTGGAGACGCATCAGGGTGCGGTGCGCGTCCTCGTCGAGAGGGTCGAGGGTGAGCAGACGCTCGGTGAGCGCGATCGCTTCGAGCCACCGACCCTGCTGCTCGAGTTGCCGCGCGCCTGTCCGGTAGGCGTGCGCCCGCCGCGTGCTGGTCAGGTCACGTCGGGCGAGGAGCCACTCGTGCAGGTCAGGGCAGACGTCGAGGTCGACGCCGTCGAGAAAGGCGCCGCCCGGCAGCGCGCGCGTCGCGTGCTCGTCGCTCAGCACGCTGACGTCCACGCTGACGTCGTCCGTCAGGGCCAGCGGATCGCCCGCCCTGGTGATGTCGGCGCCGCACGCGGCGCGTAGACGGCGCAGCAGGTGCAGCAGGTTGTTCCTGCCGACCGCTCCGGGGGTGTCCGGCCAGAGCAGCGCGACCAGTCGAGCGCGCGCGGTGGGACCCTCGAGGGCGAGGTAGGCGAGCAGCGCGGCCGTCTTTCGTTCGCACGGCACGACCCGACCGTCCGGTCCGACGAGACGTGGTGGGCCCAGCAACTCCAGCCGCCATCCGGCTGAGCGTGTCGACATGCCTCGACAGTACCAAAGGTGACGTCCGGACGTGAGGCGCGCGGTCCCTCAGCCGTTCGCGTTCGTCGCGCCGTTCGTGAGGGCGCGGTGGACGGGATGGGCACGCACGAACCGCTCGCGGGCGCCTTCGGGAACGTGCCGTTCGGCCGTGTCGCGCAGCCAGCGACGGGCGTCCTCCAGCGTGGCGGCGGCGTCCGCACGGCCGTTGCTGCGCCGCGCGTCGTGGACGATGAGCAGCGCCTCACCGCGCGTCATGTCCGCGGCCGTGACGTGCTCGAGCAACCGCGCGGCGCGCTCCGCGTGCGTGAGGGCGTCCGCATGACGACCCAACGTCAGCAGCGCGCGCGTGACGCGCAGTTCGGCCGTCAGTTCGTACTGACCCAGCTCGTGCGTGCGGGCGACGTCGAGCGCGCCCTGCGCGTACCGCAGCGCCTCGAGTGGTGTGGACGCCTCGGCGCGCGCGAGCAGGTAACGTGCCCGCCACAGGGGACGGCCGCCCCCGCCCTCGTCCAGCAACGCCCGCGCGGTCTCGAGGAGGTCCGTGCCGTCCTCACCGCGGCTCACCTCGAGGCGAGCGAGGCTGAGCAGCGCCCGCAGCCGAAAGGTGTCCGGCATTTCCGGCACGTCCAGAGCGGCGCTCAGCAGGGGCCGCGCGCGCTCGACCTCACCGAGGGTGAGCCAGACCTCCGCTTCGCACGCGCGGTAGTACGCGGGCAGCCAGACGTGCGGCCGCTCTCCCAGCGCGCGCGCCTGGGCGAAGGAGGCCAGCGCGGCCGAGTACTCACCGAGATCCGCGTACGCGAACGCGAGCAGCGCGTGACCGGTCGGGCTGCTCCACAGGCCCTCCGCGTTTCCCTCCAGGGTTCGCGCGCGCTCCAGCAGCCCGAGCGCTTCACGCACCCGCCCGAGGTCACTCAGGCACACCGAGAGGTTCCGCAACGCCACCAGCAGGTTCGCGGTGTCCCCGAGGCGTTCCAGCAGCGCGCAGGCACGCCGGTGGTACCCTTCGGCTTCACGGTGCCGGTCCTGATGGTCGAGCACCACCGCCAGGCTGCTCAGGTTGCTGGCCAGCGCCTCCGTCTCCCCGAGCGGTTCGAGACGGCGCACCGCTTCCTCGAGCGCGTCACGGGCTTCCACCCCGCGGTCCTGCGCCCAGAACGCCGCGCCAAGGTCGGCGAGCAGGTTCGCGTGCACCTCCGGCGCCGCGTGCCCGGCGAGGGCGTCCAGACCACGCCGCGCGGCGACTTCCGCGCGGCGCCCCTCACCGCACATGTTGAACACCTCCGCCTGCAGCTGCCACGCCAGCGCGGCCTGCACGGGCGTCGATGCCCGCTCCAGCACGACGTTGAGGGCGCACTGACGCAGCTCGCCGGTCGTCGCTCGGCGCGAGCGCCCGCGCGGCCTGCACCCACACCTCGAACGCCGCGTCCGGGTCGCCCTGAGCGTGCAGCAGACGCGCCGCGTGATCGAAGTGAGCCGCCGCCTCATGAAGGCGAAGGGACGCCTGCGCCGCGCGGGCGGCGCGCAGCAGCCACGGGGTGGCCTGCGTGTCCAGCCCGGCGTCCACCCAGTGCCGCGCGATCACGGCGGGCGGCGCGCCGTGACTCCGCGAGAACACGCGCCGCCGCGCGCTGCAGCAGACGCCGCGTCGCGCTCGGGATGTCCGTGAAGATCGCCTCGCCGATCAGGTCATGAACGAACCGCTCACCCCGCACGATCTGCGCGGCCTCCAGCTCCTCCCACGCCGCGACCACCTCCAGCAGCGGCGCGGACAGCATGGCCGCGACGAGCTCCGGTGAGAAGTCACGCCGCAGCACCGCGCTCGCGCGCGCCGCGTGCACCGCGACGTTCGACAGGCGAGAAAGCCGCCGGGTGATGAGCGCGCCCACCTTGCCCGGCAGGGGCGGCGCGCCTCCCTCGCCCGGCGGCGCGTCACGCAGCGACTGAACGCCCTCGAGCAGAAAGAGCGGGTTGCCTCCGGCGGCCTGAACGAGCGTCGACGCGAGTGCCCCTTCGACCGTGACGTTCAGGTTCATGAGCAGCGCACGCGCGGCGTCCTCGTCGAGCGCGCCCAGCTCGATCCACGCGGCCTGCCCCGCGCTCACCATCCCCTCGAAGACGGACCGCGTGAACGGCGACAGCTCGTCATCGCGGTGCACCGCCACGAAGTGCGGCAGCCCACCCGGCCGTCCGAGCGGGAACACCGCGTCGATCAGCACGAACCCCGCCTCGATGGTCGCGTCGTCCACGTAGTGGATGTCGTCGAACAGACACACGTCCACCTGCGCGAGACCCACCTGGAAGACGGAGCGGATGGCGTCATGCAGCCGCGCGTCCGCACGCTCGAGCGGCGCTTCGCCGCTCACGGCGAGGTCAGGCAGCAGCCACGTCAGCGAGCGGCGTGCCCAGTCGGGCAGGTCGGGCTTCGCGAGGTTCAGGACGCGCCGCACGTTCCGCGCGGCCGTCGTGTACGGCGCGAGGTGATCGCCCGGACGTCCTTCCAGTGTCAGGACCCGCCCCTTGCTCTGAGCGAAGTCGAGGGCGAGCCTCGATTTGCCCATCCCGGCTTCCCCACGGACGATGATGAACCGTCCGTCCTGCCACGCGCGTTCCAGCGCCGCCCATTCGCGCTCACGACCGGTCAGGACGGTCGTCGTGGGAACGACCCGCGCCGGTGAGCGTGCCGGGACCACGAGCGGCAGCTGCTCGCTGCGTCCGATCAGCCGCGCCAACTCCCGCGTTTCCGGCATCGGCTCCGTCCGCAGCGCTTCGCGCAGGACGTCCCTCAGACGTTCGTAGACCCGCAACGCCTGCGTGGGTTGACCGTCGAGGTACAGCAGCCGCATCACACGGCGGTGCACGCTTTCCGAGACGGGATCGAAGCTCAACGCGCGCCACGCGACCTCGACGGCCTGACCGTACTCACCCTGCGCTTCCAGCCGCGCGGCGCGCTCCACGAGCAGATGCGCGCGGCGCTGATCGAGCTGCTCACGCTGCACCTCCAGCCAGTCCGAGAAGTCCGGCATCTCCTCGAAGCGGTCGTGGTCGAGCAGGACGCCGTCGAGGACGTCCACCGCGCCGCCGAGCACGTCGCGCGCGTCCACCTGCACCTGCGGCGCGAGGGTCAGCGTGTCCGTGGCGAGCACGAGCGCCTCCCCGTACGTGCCGGTCATCCGGCGAAGCAGCTGCACGAGGTTGTTGCGCGACGCGGACTCCGCACGGTCAGGCCACAACAAGGTCGCGAGACGCGCGCGCGGCACCGGACCTTCGAGCGAGAGGTACGTCAACAACGCGAGCGTCCGGCCCTCACAGCGAAACGCCCGACCGTCCGGCGCGGTGAGCTTCGGGGTGCCCAGCACGGCCAGCCGCCATCTTCGCGACGCGTCCATTCCAGCTCAAGCTATCGCAGGTGAACCTCGCCGCACATGAACACCGTCGGCGCGAGGTGCGGACCCATTTCGATGGTGCGCCCGCTCCCAGGCTCCGTGTCCTCGTCCGCGGCCTTCAGTCCGGTCGGGGCATCGTCGTCGTCGTCGCCGAGGACGCCAGGGGCGCCCGGACGGTCCGCTTCGTTAGTGACCGTCGAGCCCAGCGCGCCCGCAGGATAGCCGCCCGCGAGCACCGGGCAGGTGACCGAGCACGTCCTCGTGTGCCAGGCGCCGAGGTCAACCCGGGCGGCGTGCACTTCACCCATGCCGGGCGCGGCGAGGTCACCGTGTCCGTCGAGGCCGACGACGGTCGGGCCGGCACCGTCCGAAGCGTATTCGGACTCTCCTGGGCTTCACGGGTTGGTTCGCGAGTGCCTGCACGGAAAGCTCACGGGCGGCGAGGAGGGATGTCGCGCCACCGGACGTAGGGGTTTGGGTTCGTTCGGCGTGGGGTGTTGGTCACGGGAATGGAGCGAGCTCCTCACCATCTTTTCTCCGTTATATGTGTTATGGAAGAAAGGGAGGGGCTCCTCTGTCCGCTGACCTGCCAACCTCTCGATGTGTGTCGTTCTTGAGCCCTCGAAACGAGTTCCGGCACGCGCGAGCCCCCGCATGGCCGTGACGTATCATCCGAGGAGCCGACCACGGCGAGCGGGAAGCCGTTTCGATCGACGACGTGTGATTCGCAGCCCAGCCTTCCCCGGCTGGTGGAATCCGGGCTCCCGTGCTGACCGCCGCAGGGTGAAGCGACGGTCGCGGAGTCAAGTGAGGCGCGGCTCCAGTCAAGGACGCCGAACGCGTGGAGACGATCGAGCAGAACACGACGGAGCGCGGGCCACACACCCGCCTGCTGCCACTCGACGAGCCTTCGCCAGCAACAGCCCGGGACGCCCCGACGCCACGTCATTCCACGGTCGTGGCAGAGTTGTCGAGGCAGGTGGCGTCAGGAAGTACGGGTGTGAAGCACGAAGAGAATGCCTTCCAGGGTGAGGCGGTCGTCGATGCGGGGCCGCCCGCCTCCGGCCCTGCGTGGTGGTCAGTGAGGTGTTGTGCAGGGCAGAGACCTGCACCGCAACGACTCCCCCTTGCCGGGGTCGCGCGCCACGCTGGCGAGCGTACCCGCCGGCTGCACAGGCAGTCGTGCGGCATGGCGATGCCTGCTGCCGCTCGTGGGTTCTCCGTCAGCCACGGTACCGGACACGTTGGGCTCGGTCTCCCCTGCCACGGCAGGTGACGCCACCCCATCACGAACGCACTCCTCGACCTGAACGGGTTTGATTCCATCAGGTCGACGGCCGGGAGATCGCGCCGTCACTCGGCGGAACCAGCGGTGTGATGCCAGCGGCCCGCAGACGTCCGATCAGGAACGTCAGGCACGCGCCGGGAAGGTCGGGTTCCGCTTCGAGGGTGCCGTCTCCGAGCCGCGCGACGGGCCAGACCCGTAACGTCCAGCCGTCCACCCGGGGGGTGCTCGTCACCTCGGGGGGCATCACGATCTCCAGGAACACCGTGCCGAACACCTTCGAGGAACGGTCCTCACGCACGCTCCACCTCCTGTGCTCATGCTGCGCCTCGCCGGGATCCGGAACCATCGGCATCGAACCGCACCCGCGCCCCTCCCATCGGAAAATCCGATACTGCTGGGTTCGAGGCGCCTACACTGGAAGCATGTCCAGCCCCACCCTCGCGCAACTGCGGCTGTTCGTCAGCGTCGCCGAGCTCGGCAGCTTCAGCGAGGCCGCCGCGACCCTGCAGATGTCGCAGAGCAGCCTCAGCGAGGCCGTCGCGACCCTCGAACGCGCCCTCGGGCACACCCTGCTGCGAAGGTCACGCGTGGGCGTGACCCTCACGCCCGCGGGAGCGCGCGCGCTCGACCACGCCCGCTCGGCCGTGCTCGCCGCGAGCGACGTGCAACTCGCCGTGCAGGAGGACACGCACCTGTCGGCCACCCTCAACATCGCGACGTACCGCAGCATCGGCACGCACCTGCTCCCGGGCGTCCTCGCCGAACTCCGCCGCGCCCACCCGGACCTGCAGGTCCGCATCCACGACGCGGAAGGGGACGGTCACGGCGGCGAGCACCTCGTGCGCTCCGGACGCGCGGACGTCGCCCTGATCGACCTGCCCGTCGGCGAAGGGCTGCTCGCGTGGCCGCTGCTCCAGGACGAATACCGCCTGATCGTTCCTCGCGACCGTCAGCCCGGGCGGCTTTCCTGGGAGGACCTGCGGGGCGAACACCTGATCCTTCCCCCGGCCGCGAACAGCTGTCACTTCCGCACGCGCGCGCACCTCACCGCGCGCCACGTCGGCGTCGAGTCCTTCAGCGAGGTCGCGGAGGACGCCATGATCCTCAGGATGGTCGAGCATGGCGTCGGCGTGTCGATCATGCCCGGCCTCGCGTACGACCCCCTGCCGCCGGGGTTGCAGGCGCTGCCGCTGCCGGAACCGCTCGTCCGTACCCTGGGGGTCGTGGTCCGGGTGGGCCGGGCGAACCTGCCGCACGTCAAGGTCTTCGTGACCATGGTGCGGGCTCATGCCGCGAGGCTCCCCTCCGGACCCGAACTTCAGACCCACCGTCGACGCTGAAGGTGCCGCTCCAGCTCATCCACCGGCCCGCCCGAAGCTCGCTCCGGCGCTCGCCGTACCAGCAAGGTCGGCGTTCGAAACGCTCGCGGTCACAGACAAAACACCTGCACGAGCCGAGCGTCCGGGTCCACGCGCGGACGCTCGGTCAGGGGCGAGCAGCTCGCCCCGCACGAGGTTCACGGGACAGGTTGAAACGAACGATGCGGCGCGGCCGTTGCGTCTCGTACGCTGCGGGCAGTCCGACCCACCGACGAGGAGAAGACCTGATGACCCAGATGAAGATATACGGGCACCGAGAACACCTTCGGACGCGTCGCCGCGAGGTCTCCGACGTCCTGCATCAGGCGGCCGTGCAGGCGTTCGGGCTTCCCGACGACAAGCGTTTCCACCGCTTCTTCCTGCTCGATCGGGACGACTTCATCACCCCGGCGGATCGGGACGGGACGTACACCATCGTGGAGGTGCTGCTGTTCACCGGCCGCAGCGCGAACGCGAAACGTCACTTCCTTGAGGTCGTGTTCGACCTCTTCGAGCGGGAGCTCGGGATCGCGCCGCGCAACGTCGAGGTGGTGCTGATCGAGGCGCCCCGAGAGCACTGGGGCATCCGGGGCGTCACCGGGGATCAGCTCCGGCTGCCCTACGACGTGGACGTGTGAGCCCGTCCGGCCTGACCTGCACGGAGGACGGACGCCCTGATCGACCTCGGGTGGGACCGCGAGCGACGCCATGACGAACACGCACGACCCCCGGCCTCCTGACCTGCCGCGACGCCACGTCGATCCCATCGGGCGGAAGCTCGACCTGGAGCGCTGCGTGACGCTTCTGACGCGCGACGACGTGGCGCTCGTGACCCTGACCGGCTTCGGCGGCATGGGCAAGACCACCCTCGCCGAGCAGGTGCGCGTCACGCTGCACGGCGTCTTCCCGGACGGCGCGGTGCTGGTGCCGCTCGCGGACGTCGTGGACGTGGACGGTGTACCGCGAGCGGTGGCGCGTCACCTCGACCTTCCCGTGGACGGCGACCCAGCCTCGACGGTGCTGCGCGCGCTCTCGGAGCGGGAGACGCTGTTGATCCTCGACAACTTCGAGCATCTCCTGGACGCCGCGTCCTTCGTCTCGGACGTCCTCGTCGCCGCGCCCCGCACGAAACTCCTCGTCACCAGCCGGTCACCGCTGCAACTGACCGGCGAGCACGAGGTGCCCGTCCTGCCCCTGGCGTTGCCTTCCAGGGAAGACGACGGTCGACCGGACCGTCTCAAGGAGAGTCCTGCCGTGCAGCTCTTCGTCGAGCGTGTCGGCGCGCAGGCCTCCGCACCGGAGTGGACACCCGAGACACTCACCCTCGCGGCGAGCATCGTCCGACGTCTCGGGGGATGGCCGCTCGGCATCGAACTGGCCGCCACGCGCGCACGCCTGATGTCGCTGGCCGCGTTGCGTGACCACCTCGACGCCCAGCTCGACTTTCTCACGCGCGGCGCGCGCGACCTCCCGGCGCGGCAGCGGACGTTGCGCGCCACGCTCGACTGGGGATTCGCGCTGCTCGACCCCACGGAGCGGCGTCTCCTCGCTCACCTCGGTGTCTTCCGGGGGCCCTTCACCGCCCGGGCCGCGCTGGACGCCTTCGAGGGCGTCGCGACGCTCGACGCTCTCTCCGCGCTCGTCGAGCACGGCTGGGCGCTCGCGGACGATCAGGACACGTTCCGGCTGCTCGAACCGGTCCGGGAGTACGCCCTCGAAGTCCTCTCCGAACAGGCAGCGGACGCGGCGGCCCGCGCGGCGCACGCCCGGTGGGTGAGTCGGACCGTTCAGGCCGCGTGGGCTTCACTGGAACGGCAATGCCAGCCCGAGTACCTGAGGGACATCGACGCGGTCCTGCCGGACGTCCGCGCCGCCCTGACCTGGACGCTCGACGCCCGCGCGCAGGACGAGGCGCTCGGGATGCTCCGCGTCCTCGGTCAGTACTGGCTCGTCCGAGGGCATTTCCACGAGGGACGAGGGTGGGCCGAAGCGTGGCTGGCGCGCTTCCCGGACGCACCGGGCGAGCCTGACGTGCTCGGCCTCGCCGGTCTGCTCGCGTGGCGGCAGGGCGACACGCGCGCCGCCGAAGCGTACCACGCTCGCGCCCTCACGCACGCGGACGCGACCCTCAGCGCGAAGGGCACCGCGGACGCCCTGCGGGGCCTCGCGCACCTCGCGCTCACCCGTGGCGACCCCGCGCGCGCACGGGAGTTCGCGACGAACAGCCTCGACGCCGCAGGACGAGCCGGTGACGATCTCGGCGTGCACGCCAGCCTCGCCACGCGCGGTGTGGCGCTCATGACGCTCGGCGACCTCACCCACGCCCGGCAGGACCTCCAGGCGGCCCTCGACGGCGCGCGGACGCGACACCGGCCGGTGCTGGTGGCGCTCCGCGAGACGCACCTCGGGAACCTCGAGCGGCTCGCGGGAAGACGTGACGAGGCGCGCGCACGCCTCACCCGCGCCCTGCACGATTCACGCGCGCTGCACGCGCGACAGGTGGAATGCTCCGCGCTGCACGCCCTCGCCCTGCTGGAACTCGACGAGGGGCAGTTCGACCTCGCCAGGACGCACCTCGACGAGGGCCTGAGGATCGGTCGGGCCATCGGGGCGGACGCCCTCGTGGCGCAACACCTCGAGGCCCTGGGCACGCTCGCGGCGCGCGAGCGCCGCCCGGACGAGGCGCGCGCCCGCTGGACCGACGCGCTCGACGGGTGGACACGTGTCGGAAACCAGGTTCGACAGGACGACCTCGCGCGCCGACTGGCCCTGCCGATCGAGGCGCGTCCTCCCGATCCTCCCGCCGGTACCACGGGCGGCTCGGCCCCCACGTGGGACGCCCTGTACGACCTCACGCCCCGTGAACTCGACGTGGTGCGTCTCGTCGCGCAGGGTCGGAGCAACCAGCTGATCGCGCGTGGTCTCGGCGTGAGCGTCCCCACCGTGAACGCGCACCTGAGAACCGTCTTCTCGAAGCTCGGCATCACGACGCGCGTGATGCTCACGAGGATCGCCGTGGAACGAGGCTGGCTGGACGAGTGACGGGCGAGCGCCGCGCGATCTCGCGTACGAAGTCCTCGCGGGTCATCGCGTACATGGCCATGTCGCCACCGCGATGCGGCCCCGGGCGACCGAGGGCCCGCAGGACACCTTCGCACCGAAAGCCGAGACGTTCAAGCAGGGCGCGTGACGACGTGTTCTCGACAAAGACGGCCGCCTGGACACGCCGAAGGGCAACATCCGCTTCGAAAGCGTACGTCAGCGCGCACGCCGCCGCTTCCGACGCGTACCCGAGACGCTGATACGGCACGCCCAGCCAGAAGCCCAGCTCGGCCCAGCCGTGAACGTCGTCGAAGGCCAGTTCCACGCCGCCGACGAGGGCAGCCTCACGGACGACCGCCCAGGAATACCGGCGTCGCGCGAGGGCGTCCTGCTCGTGGCCCGCGATCCATGAGCGAGCGCCGCCGACCGGGGAGGGACGCGGAACGAAGGTGAAGCGCGCCACCGCCTCCTCGGAGGTGAGCCGCTCGGCTTGAGAGGCGTCGGACTCGTGGAAGGCGCGGAGCGTGAGACGGGAGGTGAAGAGGGTCGGGATGGTCACGTCAGGGTTCTCCGGGAGTGTCAAGGCTGGTCGAAGGCTGGTCGGGCGAGGAGCTCCCCAGCACACGCAGGAGGTCCTCTTCGGGGACGTTCGTGAGACGGAGGGTACGCCACGCGGCGGGCACGTCGGGACGTTCGAATCGGACGAACTCCACTTCGCCGCGCAGGTCGGGCTGCTCGTCCGGAAGGACATGCCCGTTCGCCCACACGGGATCGTACGCGCCGCGCCGCAGGTACTTCAGGATGGTGTCGTGGTCGGTGTAGGCGTCGAGTCCGACTTGCAGCGTGGCGGGCAGGTCGGGTCGTTCGAGCTCTCCCCGCAGCGCCCAGGGGTCGCTCCCGCATCGGCTCAGCAGAACGAACGACGACCCGATCCGCACGAGTCGCAGTTCCACCCAGCCCGCACGAGCGGGGGTGAGGTGCAGCGTGGACACGCTGTCGACGGTCGACTTCACCTCGAACTGCGGGGTGCCGCCGTCACCGGTGCCGACAGCGACGAACAGCCAGTTCTCACGTCCGGGATGCCAGTCGGCGGCGCTGTCCGTACGAGGCGAGCGGGCCATGAGGCCCAGGAGGGAAAACGAACGGATCGGGACGTCCGTGGCGCGGCCGCGCGCGTGGACACGCGCCGTCACCACGAAATCACCCGTGACGGGCTTGAACAGCAGCGGTGCCTGCCAGTCGCCGAACCATTCGCTGGTGCGCGGCTCGACGAACAGGCGGCCGGGGGCAGTCGTGTCGACGTCCAGCGTCTTCCAGCGGGACGGCCAGCCTTCGAGCTCGTCCGCTCGCCGCCAGTCAGTCAGGGAGTGAGCATCGGTGAATTCGTCGCTGAGGGACGTGAGGTCGTCGGCGGCGTTCGCCACGACCGTCAAGGTCAGGAGAGCGTTGAGGGCGAGCCCAAGGGCAAACCGGGCGGACCTGTTCGTTCTGGTGGACATGATCGTCTCCGTGAGAGCGTGGAAAACACGTTCAGGGGTCGTTCCGGCTGACGTTGTACCTGCGGTCGAGGACGGCGAGGGGCTCAGGCGGGCGTGGCGGCCACTCACGTGAGCGGGCGCGCAGCGCAGCGAGCGCCTCGAAGTACTGACGCAGTCCCGCATGTCGGGCGATCAGCAGCACGTGCGCGTCGCCATCGTCCGGCGTGCCGATCCTGTGGGAGCAGCCCGCGGGCACCACCAGCGACGTCTCGGGCAGGGCGAGGGCGACGCCCCGCCCACCGCAGGTGTACGTCATGCGGCCCGACACGACGAAGTACGTCACGCGCACCTCGTGGAAGGTGAGGCGGGGCCACTCGTCGAACGCGGCGGGCAGGAGGAGTTCGAGCAGCGTCGTGTCCTCGGAGGTGTCGGCGTGAACGTAGGCGATGCGGCAGGCGCCGAAGGTCAGGACGTGCCGCTCCCCGGGGTGCGACACAACGGCCTGCGCGGCGTCTCGAGGGAGGGACGCGTCGCTCATGGGGCCGAGCGGGAGGTGCGCGTGAGGTCGTAGGTGATCACGTCGGAGGTGCCGCCACCGTCCTCCGGGCCCTTGATGGAGCCGTGCAACGCGGATGCGAGCGCGTCGCCGCTGACCTCGACGTACAGTCCGAGGCCCTCTCCCTGCTGCTGGGGCGGGTACGTCGTGACGGTGTTCTGGTTCAGGTAGGTTGAGCAGTCGTACGAGTCGACATCCGTGATGACGCGCTGGGAGGTGGTGAAGATCGTCGGTCCGCCATAGTTGATGACCCAGCGGCCGTCGCCGAACGTGACGGCCCCGCCGGCGCCGTCGTGCGTGTCGCCGTGCTCCTCCGAGCCGTCCGTGTGGAGGCGGCTGTACCCGCCGGAGCACACGACCTTGCCGTTTTCGCTGATCTCGTCCGGACCGCCGCCGGTGACGACCAGGACGTACGAGGCGTCGTACGTGGAGGTCGTCTCGTTCCGGTGACTCGTGACGCCGCGCAGCGAGTCGATCGCCTCGGCCACGCTGGGCGGGCTGAGCCTGATGTCGAGCGTCACCTTCCGGTCGCGGGTCTCCGTGACGTTCCACTGCGGGGTGAGCGCGACGTGCTGCAGCACCGTGCGGCCGAGTCGTCCGCTCCAGCCGCACGTGGAGGCCGTGAGGACGTTGCCGGGCACGCCGAGCAGTTCCGCGCGGCGCGCGGTGAGCAGCAGGTGCTTCAGGGACGCCGCGTCGGACGCCACGCAGGGCTGCGTCTCCTCGCGCAGGCAGACTCCCACGGACGACACGGCGGCGTCCGTGATGGCCGTCTGCTGCGGCAGGAAAGCGTCGCCGTCACCCCCGTACAGCAGCGTCGCCGTGCGCGTCCAGCTCAGCATCGCGGGAAAGAGCGTGTCGAGCGCGCCGCAGCTGGACGCGAGCTGACCCAGGTAGGGCGCGACGGTGTCCTGGTACGCCCGGTCGAGGATGTCGTGCAGCCGCCACGCGAAGTTCGGGTCACCGGGCAGGCCCTGCAGTTCGGCGACGCGCTGCGCGTTGAGGAGCGCGGCGAGTTCCATCCCGTACGCCTCGGCGCCGTACTTCACGGCCTGCGCGGCGAGCGCGTCACGTTCGGCGCTGCTGCCGTCGCTCACGCCGTACCCGCTGAAGTGCAGCAGGTTCAGCGTGACCGACGAGGTCGTGGTGGAGGGGTCCAGCAACGGCACGCCCACGTGATCCCCGGCGCCCTCGTAGGAGAACACGGACAGCCGCGCGGCCGACACGGCCCGCGCGGGCGTGATGGTGAGCCGCGCGGGACGCTGCAGCCGCAGACCGTCCGGTTCGAGCTTCACGGCGCCCGCGAGGCCGCCGCTGAACGGCAGGCCCGTGACGTCCGCGAGGGGCGTCATGGTGATCTGCGTGTCGTCCACGAGGGCGTCCGGCGGAAAGGTCAGGGTGTAGGTCGTGCCGTCCGCGCCGGTCGTGCTGAGCGTCCCGCCGTTCCGCGCGCTGATCGTGTCCGCCGTCGCGGCGCCCCAGTCGGGCGTGCTGGTGACCGTGACGGGCGCGCCCGCGCCCGTCACGTCGAGCGCCTGGCGGGTCTCGTTGCCGCTGGAGTCGGTCGCGACGACCGTGAGGGCGTGCGCGCCCGCGTCCAGCGTGAGCGGGGCGCGCCACGTGGGCGTGACGTGTCCGGACGCGTCCACGTCGAAGGTGACCTTGGCGGGCGCGCCCTCGGCAGTGCTCGCGACGATCACCGGGCCGTCGTACACGTCGAGTCGCGCGAGGCCCACGTCGTCCCCGGCGGTGCCCGTCACGCCGTCGCTCGAAGCGGCCGCCGTGAGGGCCGGCGCGGTGAGGTCCACGTTCATGCTGCCCGCCGCGACGAACGGCAGCGTGAGGTGCGCGGCGCCCGCGCCGGGCTGCGCGACGTCACTTCCACCCGCCACGAGTCCATTGACGTCCGCGTCCAGCTTGAACGCCGTCGCGGTGGGAGCGTCGTCGACGTGAACGCGCGCGCCGAGGTTGCTCGAGCCCGCGATGACCCCGCCCGTGGGCTGGTACGCGGCGCTGAAGTCGGACAGCGGCACGTCGTACCGCGCGTCGCCACTCCGGAGCGTGCGGACGGTGAGGCGCGTGTCGAAGGTCTGGCCGGGCCGAGCGGCGTTCATGGGCAGCGCGGTCGTGAGGGTCAGCGCGGCCGGGTCGAGCAGCGTCGTGAGCTTCAGGGTCACCACGCCGTTCGCGACGACGTTCTGGTGCTCCTGACGACCGAAGGCGAGCAGCGCCGAGTCGGGCGTGCCGCCCCGCCCGGCGGACTGGAAGACGTACTCGCCCGGAACGAGGCTGACGGACACACTGCTCGCGCTCGGCGTGAGGTCGATGGTGTCGAGCGTGCCGCTCGGGTCCGCCTGGTGTCGCGCGTCGAACTTCACGGGTGTCCCGTCGCTCGTGAAGACCCGGACCCGCACGAGCTGCACGGCGCTGGACCCTTCAGGTGCGGTCGGTACGGCCTGCGGCGTGACGCCGGCACCCGTGACGTCCCGGAGCGGCGCGCGCAGGGTGAGCGTCACGAGATCGTGCCCTCCGGAGGGCGCGGGCGCGTTCCCGCAGGCCTGCAGGATGCTCGCGGCGAGCAGCGACGCCATCGGCTTCAGGTGATTCGTTCGCATACGGTTCCTCCCCAGCGGCTCGCGCTGTGAGGCTCACGGTAGGGGCGCGCGTCCGGATCGGCATCGTTCGGTTCAACCTGACCCCTTCGGATGAAACGAACGACGCGCCCACCGCTGGCGTCCTCGTACGCTGCGCCTCACGGCCCACGGCCCACGGGCCGAGGGAGGCACCTCATGAGCATGAGCGCATCGACGGTCGGAACGAGTCACCTCACCTCCTCACCCGCGCGTCGGCGCGTACGGCTGTACGTCGTCGTGGCGCTGCTGACCTTCGTGGCCCTGCAGATCGTCATGGGCGCGTTCAGCGTCGCCCTGGAACCGTTCGGGCTCAAGCTGTCGCCGGCGGAGCCGGGCGTCCCCGGGATGCTCGACGCGTGGTAGCAGGCGCAGTGGGCCGTCATGACGGGCTTCCTCGCGAGCGGCAGCCTGCTCGGGTTCGTCCGACGTCCGGAACGTCGGCCCCTGCTCGTCGTGCTGTTCGCGCTCGTGCTGCTCGCGGTCGGCGTGACGTTCCTGATCGCGCCGGGCCCTGGGAACCGCGGCGGGCGCATGGTCGAGGTGGACTTGCTGACGGGCGTCCCGTCGCTGCTCGTGCTCGGCGCGTACCCCGCGCCTCGCGCGTCGACGCGCGTCCTGCCCTCGCGCGTCACGACGTGGAATCCCGCGATGCTGGTGTTCGCCGCGACGTCCGCGCTGGCACTCGTGAAGGTCAGCCTTCACGAGGCGCACCTGCGGACGAGCAGAGGCCGACGTTCCGCAGTCACGCCTGCGGCCCGCGCCGTGCATCGACCTCGGGGGCGTCGAGCGTCGTCATCGTCGTGCCCGTGGAGGCGGGCCGCCCGGGGCGGCGCGTGACGTGGGCATCGTCGATTCCGACGGCCGTGATGACGACCTGGCAGGTTCGAACGAACGATGCGCGTCCGATGACGGCGGCGGTACGCTCGCGACGGTTCCGTCCGGTGGAACCCCGAGGAGATGATGAGCATGTACAAGACGACGCTGTCCGGCCTGTTCGCCTTGAGTTTCGCGCTGTCCGTCACCGCCTGCGGCGGGGGCGCGGCGCCGTCGGGCGGCCCCTCCGGCTCCGACGTGAATCCGGACGGCGTGACCTGCGAGGCCGCGCCGCCGACCTCACCGCCGCCCCTGGGGACAGGTGCGCTCGACACGTCGCTCGTGGGCGTCTGGAGGAACGTGACGGACAACCTGGAACTGGTGTTCCTCGCGGACGGACGGGCCTTCTCCGTCAACACGATGAGCGGCAGCAAGGTCGGCGCCGAGCCGGGCCGCTGGCAGGTGCGGGACGGCAGGTTGACCTTCGCCTGGCTGGTCAGCGGTGAGGAACGCGACAGCTACGACGTCAGCGGTGACGACCTGACCCTGTCCGGCTGGATGAGGCTCGGCCGCGTCGGGGGCGCCTCGGCCGCCGAGGAGGAGTTCGCGCGTCAATCCGGGGCGCTCACGACGGACGCGACGACATGGCAGGCCCGGTACCCGGTGGCCGCGGCGGTCCCCGCGACCGTCAAGGACGACCCGCACCCGGAGGTGCGTTGCGTGGGCGCGAACGTGTACGGCGCGGGACTCGACGTGGAGGACCTGACGATCCTCACGCGGTCCTACACGGACGAGTACCAGGTGGTGCACGAGTACAGGACCTTCCAGGCGGTGGAGTTCGACTTCTTCCCGAACGGGCGCTTCTGGCACAACACGATGCTGCCCAGGGGACTCGACGCGAACCATCAGCCGACGTACGACCTGACGACCGTGTGGGGGCATTACCTCGTCCGGGAAGGCGACGCGGTCACGGGGGACACCGTGACGCTCGTGTACGACGGTGGCCGCACTGAGACGGCGCGGGTGCTGAGCGGGCGACGCTACCTCTTCTTGAAGTCCAGCGGGGTGCTGTACCTCAACCAGAAGCCCAGGCCCAACCCGGGCGGGTGAGGACCGCGTCGCTCAGACGAGGTGGCGTTCCAGCGCGACGCGCGTGGCGAGGACGCGACTGCCCACGCCGAGCTTCGAGAAGATCGTCCGGACGTGCGCGTTCACGGTCGGCAGCGAAATCCCCAGCGTCCGTCCGATCTGGACGTTCGTGTCGCCCTGGACGAGCAGACGCAGCACCTCCGTCTCCCGCGCGGTGAGGTCCGTGAGGTACGACGCGGACGGCGAGGGCCGCGCCGACGCCGGGGCAGGTGACGGAGACGGGGTGTCCCCACGCCCCGCCAGCCGCGCGAGGCCTTCGTGCGCTTCTCGGCGCAGGTAGGCCGGTCCGTCGGGACCGACACGGTCCAGCATCAGCCGATACAGCTCCAGCGCGCGATCTCGTTCGCCTCGCCTGAGGGCGAGGCGCGCCTGCGTTTCGTGAATGCCGGCGAGCAGCTGCGGTGATCCGAGGTCGAGTGCGCGCGTGTACGCCTCCGCGAGGTACGACTCGGCCAGATCGTCGTGGTCGGTCGCGTACGCCCACTCGGCCAGCCCGTGGAACACCGTCAGCCACAGGCCGGGCGTGGGCAGGTCCATGAGGTGCGCGTTCGCTTCCTCCAGGGGACCACGCGCTTCGGCGGCGCGCCCGACGCGGATCAGGAGCCAACCGACGTACACGAGTGCCCGGACGATCATCGACGGGTCCGTCAGGTTCCGCAACTCGGGCCGCAGCTGACCCAGCACGTCGAGCGCTTCACCGAAACGGCCCTGCGTGTCGAGATGCGCGGCGAGCATGACGAGGGCGTTCACCTTTCCGTGCGGATCGTCCAGCCGCTCGAAGCGCGCCGCCGCGTCCCGCAGCAGACGCTCCGCCTCAGGATCGACCTGGGCGCTCATCCGCGCGACACTTCCGAGCCTCAGGATCACGTCCGCGACGTCGTGTTCGTCACCGACGCGGAGCGTGACGGGCAACGCGCGCTCCAGCATGCGCCGAGCGACCTCGAACTCGTCCTGCCGGGCGGCGAACAGGGCCACGGCCGCGGTCAGTCTCGCGACCGTGAGGTCGTCCGTTTCGCTGGCCCGCGCCAGCAGGGATTCGGTCCACACCCGTCCCTCGGAGAGGAGACCGCTGCCGCCGATGATCCAGTACGACGTGAGGTTCAGACCGACACGGACGGCGAGGGCGAAGTCGTTCGTGAGCGCCCAGTGCAGCGCGGCGCGCAGGTGCGGGTACCGTTCGTGAATCCAGACGTAGTAGGGCCGCGTCGGGTACCCGCGGGTCAGGTGACGTTCGAGGTTGGCGGCGTAGGTGTGGGCGTGCGCGGCGCGGGTGAGGTCGAGCGCGCCGTCCGCGACGAGGCGTTCGAGCGCGTATTCCCGCACCGGTTCGAGCAGCGCGAGACCGTCGCGTTCAAGGTCGGGCCGCACCACCCAGTGATGCTCCACGAGCGCGGAGAGCACGTCGAGTCGACCGATGTCGCCGAGTGCGTCCGTCGCGTCCTTCGGGGTGAACGTCGCGGGGAACACCGCGAGCCGCGCGAGCAGCGTCCGCTCGTCGGGTTCGAGGAGCGCGTGACTCCAGTCGAGGGTCGCGCGCAGGGTGCGTTGCCGTGCCGGAAGGTCACGCGCGCCACGCGTGAGGACGTTCAGTGGCGTGTCGAGCGCACGTTCGAGGTCGGCGAGGGACAGGAGGCGCAATCGAGCGGCGGCCAGTTCGAGTCCCAGCGGCCAGCCGCCCAGCCGGGTGACGATATTGACGACGTGTGCCAGACGCTCGTCATCCCAGGTGCGCCCGGGATGGACCGTGTCGGCGAGACGGACGAACAACGCGACGGACGGCACCTTCAGCAGGGACGCGCGGTCGACGCGATCGGACGGTGAGGGCAGCGCGAGCGGCAGCAGGGGCAGTTCGTGCTCCCCGGTGAGTTGCAGGGGCGTTCGACTGGTGGTGAGGACACGCACCCGGGGCGCCTCGACGAGCAGCTCCGCGACGAACGCGGCCGCGTCGATGACATGCTCGAGATTGTCGAGCACCAGCAGGAGTTCAGCGTCACGTAACGCGCCGAAGACAGCCTCGGCGGCGCGATCGCCGCCGAGGCCGAGCGCCGCCGCGACCGCCTGCGGGACGAGTTCGGCATGCGTGACGCTCGCGAGCGGAACGAACTTCACCCCGTCCGGAAAATGCGGTCCGAGGCGCTCGGCGACGTGGAGCGCCACGCGCGTCTTGCCGATACCGCCCATCCCGGTGATCGTGACGAGTCCGACGTCGTCACGTGACAGCAGGTCCACACCCTGCGCGACTTCCCGCGCCCGACCGAGCAGCTCGGTCCATTCACGGCGGCGCGACGCGTCGATCGGGGAGGACGGCTGGCGGTCTTCTCTTGACGGTTCGGTCATGAGCGGCGCGGTACTTTCTCCTGGAACGTCGGGAATCTCGGGTCATCATACAGCCGTAGGCCTACAGCTACGCCGGCGAGCGCAGCCTGCTGAGCCGCGCTACCTATGACGTGCTGGGCCGCCCGACCGGCGACCAGAACTTCAGCGACGCCTTCGCGCGAGTCAGCACCTACACGTACCTCAAGACCGACGAGCAGGGCAACTGGCTGACCTCCAACTCCACATCCGTCAGCGCCGGCAAAGTCACCTTGGAGTACGTCAGCGAGCGCTCCATCACTTACCGGTAGGACGGGGCATATGGACAGCACCTGCCGCGGTAGGGTGCGCATACGAGTTACAGAACACTGCATCACTACTTTTCTGATTTCGTCTCTTAATCCTTACGCAAGTAGTGGCGCGCAATAAAACTTACAGGGTGTTTGGTACGGTGAGCTGCAAGGGGGAGGCGGTGAGTCCTGGTAAAGGGCTCACCACCAGGGAGGACGATCCAGGCCCTACGCCTGGTACGGGTGACGTCATACGGGCATCGTTACGTGAAGCATGCTTCACGTGCTCTTGAGTCGGAACTCGCGGAGGGGTGCTGGTAGGTTGTGGTTGCACACGTGTGCGACCGGGAGACTGTATACAGCTTCCCGGATGATCGCACCAAAAATAGGGAAAACCCCCACTCAGTGGGGATTTTCTTTGGCGCGCCCGAAGAGATTCGAACTCCTGGCCTTCTCAGCCGTAGTCAGACGTCCTATCCAACTGACCTACCGATACATGAGGAGCTTTCGGCGCCATGGTTGATTACCTCTCCCATGGCTGCTGGCCTAACCGTCATCACCTTGCCAACTCACGGGCGATCGGCACCGCCGCCTGCTGAAAGCACATGTAGCGCCAGGCCAATCTCTCCCCTATCCCATTGAAGTGGCAGCTCGACTGTGTTGTTGACATAAGTCGAGTTATCACAACCCCTCTCTTGACAGAGGCTCAATGGTCACCGCGCGTCTCCGTCCCGACGGTCAGGCCATCCGCCCGCTCCACCCGTCGCGTGGTCTCCCCGTTCGTCGACAACTCCAGCGTCCGTGTCACCTCCACCATTCACGCCTGCCAAACTCGCGCGTCCTCTCCCCCACTCACGAAGAGCGAGGTCCGCCCGCGCTTCCCCCATCGAGCGCAGAGTGACACCTGCTCGACGAGCGCCGCCCGCCTGCTTCCACTTCCGCGCCTGCGCACCTGGGCAGACACAAGATCATCAGACGGCCGGAGCAGGGCATCGGTCCAAACGCGCCCACTTCGACATGATGACGTCAGCGTGGAATGCGAGGGCACGTCTCCCCTCCGTGCCGGGTCGTGAACCCGAGGCCTCGATCGTCGAGTGTTCGCGACGCGGTGAGGACGGCCGGCGCTCCCGGCAGCACACGACGACGGTGGCTACAGACGTCAAGGTGCTGAAGCCTGCGGCATTCGTGCGGGATCATGAGGCGCCACCCGGTTCGTTCAGGACGTACGTGGTGCTCCGCCCAGCGCCCTCCCGGTGCAGGACGCCCGCGTCGAGCAGGCCCTGCGACGCCGTGCGGTCGCTTGCGCCGGTGACCTCGCGGTACTCGGCGTTCGTGATACGGCCGTGTTCGCGTACGAACGCGATGGCGTCACGCTGCCGGGCGTTGAGTCCCTCCCCAATCCGCGGGACCACGCGGCGCAGGGTGACGCGCAGGCCCCCGGCGTCCTCCGCGAAGGTCGGATCCGGCAGGCCCCACGCGCGGCAGGAGTTCAGGATGCGGGTCGTCCCGGTGCCCCGGCGTTCCACGAGCTCCATGAAGTAGAACGCCTCGGCCACTTGTGGGTTGCGCAGTCGTGACGGGTGCCGCGCGGCCTTGAGCGCTTCGACGGACAGGTCGAACGGGAGCGCCAGGGCTCCACACGTCGAGCTCGTCGTCGGACACGCGAACCTGCACCCGGTCGGGAAGGGTGTAGTCACGGTGGATGAGGGCGTTCACGAGGGTTTCGCGCGGCGCTTCGAGCGGGATCGGCCAGCGTTCGGTGCGCTGAAGCCGCTGGGTGATCGTGAGGTCCGGGTTGCGTTCGAGGATGGCGCGGTCGCCCACGTCGTATCCCACCTCCAGGTACTCGCGCAGGACCTCCAGGGTGCCTTGGAGTTGTTCGAGGTGCGTGCCGCTGAGCGTGGTGTCGTCGAGGAGGCGTCCGTCCTTGAAATGCGCGATCTGCACGAGCGCGCCGCTGGCGGTGTCCTGGGGGCGACGGCCGAACAGCAGCAGCGCCGCGCGGGTGGGGCGCTCGTCCCTGACGAGGCGGAGGGGTTCGATCAACTGGCGTGGCGGGTCGTCGGGTGAGGCGTGCGGCAGCCTGCGGCGTCAAAGGCGTGCAGGGCGTCCTCGCGCAGTTCGGGGTGCGTGTTCGTGAGGGGAAAGGGACGCGCGGCGGGGAGAGCGCCCCAGGATCGTCCGCTGACCGTGAGGGCGCGCTGGGCGACCTCGTCGGGGGTCATGTCGCGGTTGGCGCTGCCGACGCGGGTAAGGTAGCGGCCTCGGTACGAGACGAGGGTGGGTGGGCGTGGACGGTGAGGGTGAGGACGCGGCGAACTTCGGGGGTGACGCGAAGCTGATCGACGATCTCGGCGAGCAGGGCGCGCAGTTCGCTGTCGGTGGGGTCGTAGTCGAAGTCGGTGGTGCCGTCGTCGTCGACGCCGATGACGAGAGGGCCGCCGCGGGTGTTGGCGAACGCGGCGAGGCCTTCGAGACCTTTCATGCGCACGGAGCATTCGCGTTTGAGTTCGAGGGTGTCGCTCTCCTCGAGGGGGAGTGTCAGCATGGACGTCCGCACTCCTGAGCGTCTGGAAGTTTATCCATATGAACGTTCATGCGCTCAACTGTTCATCCACTCGCGGAGGAGGTCGTTCACGACGTCGCTCATGTCCTTCTTCTCTCCCACGCCCTTGCCGCGGTTGACGGTCAGCAGTTTCGTCTGCACCGCGTGGTATACGTCCGTGTGCAGCAGGATCGTCGTCTTCTGGTACTCTCCCGACGAGCTCTTGCCGCGCGCGCGTCCCTGCCGGGTCGACGTCCGCGTCACTTCAGCTTCCGGTGTACGTTCCGGCACGGGTGCGGGTGTCGACGAGGATTCGGGGACGAGCGACGAGGACCTCTCCTCCCCTTCCGAGGCCGGGGTGGGTTCGTCGGCGGTGCGTTCACGGTGGAGGTCCGCGAGCGCGGCGAAGCGGCTCTTGGTCATGCGCGCACCGCCCGTACGAGCTCGTCCCCGACACGCTGATAGTCGAGCCAGCCGAGCTTGCCGCTGCGACTGCGGACGTCACGGACCAGCACCCCGGCGGCCGAGGCGTTCGTGAAGGCGGACGTGCGGCGCACCTCCGCCTCGAAGAGCGGCAGGTCCACCTCCTGCAGGAGCGCGCGGGCGGCGGCGCCGTCCGTGGCGGGTTTCGGGGGGACGAGGGTGAGCAGCACGCGGTAGGCGTTGCCGTCGGCGCCGATGCTGCGCAGGCCCTTGGTGGTCTGAAGCATCGCGTCGAGGCTCATCGCCTCGGGGTTGGTGGGGAGGACCAGCAGGTCGCAGCCGCTGGCGAGGTCGCGGAGTTCGTCGCTGGAGGGGCGTGCGGCGGTGTCGATGACGATGTGTTCGAAGCTGCGGGCGTGCCGGGCGAGTTGCTGTTCGGGGATGACCTTGAAGGGGAGTCGTTCTCCGCCGTTGCGGCTCCAGAGGGTGGCGCTGCGGTTGAGGTCGCCGTCGACGAGGAGGGTGGGGCCTTGGGCGTTGAGGTATGCGGCGAGGTGCAGGGCGGTGGTGGTCTTGCCGACTCCGCCCTTGTATCCGGCGACGGTGATGATCATGCGTTCATGCTACTGGAAGGATGGCGGTCTGTACGTCGGGACGTATGAGGTGATGAGAAGCTGAGTGTGCATACGGTTGGACATCTGTATGGATAGACGTCTTGGAGGATGATTGCTTGATTCGTTCGTGAGCTCGCCGCGACGTCAGGGTGACGGTTGACAGGTCAATTCCTGGCTGTGGCGAGCGAGGTGACGACCTCCGTACTTCTGGATGTCGAGCCATTTGTCCATACAGACGTATGAACGTTGAAGATGACGCCGGCTGTTCCCCCTGACCACCCTGCTACTGGACATCCATACGTATGGAAAGATGAACGTCCCGCTTCTTGTACGAACGGACATACGTTCGCCCTGAACGTCCTCCCGAACCGCGAGGCGCCTCCTGCCATCCACCACCCACCTCGACCCACTTCACGAGCGCAGACGAGACGACGTCGCCCCCGTGGCATCAAACGACCGCTCGACGCGGACCGTGCCCACGTCACGACACAACACTGCTCCGAGGGACACCCGCCCAGGCAAGCGCCGTCCGCCTCAAGCTCGGCCGCCGACACGCTCATCCAAGCTGACACATTCCCTGGTCGTACGGACCGGACTTCGTCCGCACCTCCAAGAACCCCCGGAGGCGCCCCCGTCCAGACAACCCAGCGAGAACCGCCCACGCGTCCGGTATGGTCGGATCAGCGAGGACAACGCCTCTCCTTCTGATCTTTCACGAACACTCGCTTGACGACGCATCCCACCTCCGCCGCGTCTCGACGTTCACCTCGCGCCCAGCGCGCTCACCTCCCCACACCCCACCTGATCGTCCTCGCGACGAAGCAGCCCGCTCCAAGGCGGGCTGCACGTTCCTGGTGTCTTCCTTCACTCGACCGACTCGGTCAAATCGTCGATCCTGACGAGCCGAAAAGCGCCTCCTGGGCGACGGGACGTGAGGAGACACGAGGTGGTGGCGAGGGCGATCCCGCATCGCCCCCGCCCCACAGCTTCATGTCGAACATCCACTCAAGGGCGATCTTCGCGTATCCACCGTTGGGTGCAGGTCAAACCGGGCGCGTCTCATGGTCCTCGTCAGCGGCCACACGTTCACCCCATGCCGATCGGTCCCTGCCGCAGGACGAACAGCGTCCCCGCCGCGAGCACCAGCGCGTGGACACCGACGATCAACGAGACGTCCCTCAAATCCCTCGCGTCGAGCAGCGTCGCGATCAACACCACGACGAGCGCGCCGAGTCCACCCAGCCCGAGCACGACGAGGAAGCTCGCTCCACCCCAGCTCCAGGGGTTCGCCATCAGCGACCAGAGGGAGGCGACGCTCAACAGGCCCGGCAGCGCGAACACCCACAAGGACGTCACGAACGGCGCTCGGGACGACCGCCAGACCAGGGGCGCGGTCAGCACCGCCGTGATGATTGAAGCGAGCAGCAGGGACGTCACGAGGATCTCCGGCATCACGCACCTCAGGGACAGTACGGACGGAACACGCGCTCGTGTACGTTCAGTGGTGCCGTACGTTCTGCGTCACGAGCCGCGCGACGTTCACAGCGTCGCGCGGCTCGCGGGATCGTATGGCCACGGCGTTCGTGATGGTCATGCGTTCGCGGACCTCGCGGGCACGTGGGGGCGGCGTGCGCTCCGGTCATGCGCTCAGCCTGCCACACGCGCGCCGGGCGACCGTCACACTTCAGGCACCGGGCGGTTCGAGCCGCAGGCGCATCTCAGCCGCGTACGCCCTGAAGCCCAGCGTCTCGTACAGGGCGCGCGCTTCAGGAGTGGTGGCGAGCGAGATCGAACGTATGCCCCGGCGTCCGGCTTCGTCGAGCGCCCGCGACGTGAGGTCGCGGGCGAGCCCCCGCCGCCGGAAGGTCGGCGCGGTGTACACGTTCACGAGCCGAGCGACGAGCGGACTGGGGTCGTGCCGCGTGGGTCCCCACTCCAGCAGCGTGAGGCCCGCGCCCGCGACCACCGCGTCGTCCTCGACCGCGAGGAAGCCCACGTACACGTCACGCGCCAGCGCACCCACGACCCAATCGACGTACACCATGAGGGCCGGATCGCCCGCCTTGAGGTCCGGAGAGCGGTGCTGCGCGATGACGAACGCGTCGAGTGGCGAGGCGCGGCGAACGCTGGGCATGCAAGCAGCGTAGCGCCCGCGCGGTGACGTCCGGATCACACCTGTGGTTCGCGTTCGCGGCGTGGCTGCCACACTGAGGCATGACCACGACGCCCTTCGACACGCTTCAGGCCGAGGTGTTCGCCCTCGCCGGAGGTGGCCGCCCACGTGACGCGCTCGATCGACGAGGAGCAGCGCCTGCGGGTCGAGTACTGGCGCGCCTGCCTGCACCTCACGCTCGGCGAGCACGACACGGCGCTCGGCGTCTTCGAAGACCTCCTGTCGCGCGGCGACTGGTGCGCACCGAGCCTGCTCTCGCGCCTCTGCGTGGTCAGGCCACGTCGAGCGCGTCGAGGGCCATCACCGTCACGCTACGGACATTTGGAGCGCGGCCCGGCGCGCCCGCGGCGTGAGGGGGCGCTCTTCGTGCTCGAACGCGAGGTGGGTCAGCGGCGCCGTTGGCGGTTGAGTTCCCAGAGTTTGTGCATCCAGCGTTCCCTGGCGTCCTCGATCACGCGTCGCGCGAGGGCTTCCACCGCGAGGTCCACCGTCACGTCCATGCGCAGGGTGTCCATGGCGTCGGTGAGCTGCCGGTCGAACGCGAGCCGGACGGAGCGGGGCACGCGCCCGTTGAGCGCCTTGCCGCAGCCGCCTTTTCAGGAGACGAGGGAGATGATCATCGGTCTCAGTATTCGCACGTCCGAACGTTGGGTCACGCTCTGATGTATGCCGTCTTTGCATGCTGCGAATTCGGAAGGCATGTTTTTGATTTGCTTGATCACGTGATTCCACGCGATCAAGCAAAATAGACCAGGTATAAACCGGATCGGCCGGAGTCGTCCCAAGCCCGTGACCACGACTCCAGTCCGCCCCCGGACCCCAGCCAAGAACGACGTGACCAACCCGGGAAGCGGCACACACCCCGCCGTGGGAACGGGTGCTTCGTCCGGCGGCCATACCCCGCTCGCGTGCAGAAGCACGCGAGCGTCGCGGGTGGGGGAGGATGGTTCGCCTCGCGCTCTCCCCGGCACCGCTTCAGCGGCCTCACACGCCCCTCCACCCGACCCGTCCGAACCTTCTGCTCCTGCACGTCGACGCCCGCCGCAGGTCACGCCCGCACTCGTGCGGCTCGGTCATGGTCACACGACTCCGTCCCGCGACGTTCACGTCGACGCTTCGGGCGTCGTGTCGGCGCTCTCGCCGATGGGGGCGCCCGTCCATCCCGTGGCGTCCCTGTCGTGCAGGCGGGCCGTTCAGGCGGGTCGGAGCAGTGCTTGTTCGAAGGTGGTGAGGAACTCCGCCTGGTAGGACCGCAGGAGGTACCCGAGGTGGTGCGGATGGCGCAGGACGTGCTCGATTTCGGGTGCACGGGCGGGTCTTCCCGCGAGGGTCTGGGCGACCGTGTCGAGCAGGTCGCGGGCGAGGGTGGTGTCGCCGTCTTCGAGGGCGCACTGGAGTTCGGTGATGTGGCGGGCGGCGGACCCGTCGTGGACGACGCGGGGAATGACGGCGCGGGAGGTGAGGATGAGCATGCGGCCTCCTGGGCGTTGGCGTTCGTGCTGCTGACCCGAGCATGACATGTGCCGCTTGTGAAAGTTGTGTGGACGCTTGCCGAAGGATCGACTCAGGAGCCGGGCCGCGCGCACGACCACCACGACGACCCCGACCGCCCCTTCCTACGGAAGCAGGTGCACCGAACCGACCGACGCCTCGCGAACGTCCTCGAACTCCAGGGGCGAGGTCACGCCCGCACCGAGGACCTCGCGCGCACCCTCGACGGCAGCAGACGCACCATCGGCCGCGACGTCCCGAATGCGCCCCTCGCGAACTCGACCGCCACCCGCGCACACTGGACCCATGTGTGATCCGCCGCGCCCGAGCGACACCAGACGCGACCCACGAGTCGAGTTCTTCTCGATCAGCCGCCCTTCCTGCAGGAAGGCGCGAGACGTCTACCCCACACCACATGCCCCGAGGTGAATCGATGAGCACCCTCGACCCGCAGGACACGAGGACTCTCCCGGGCGCGATCATCGCCGCCGGACGGCGGCACTCCGTGGGCGTCCGCAGGGACGGTACGGTCGTCGCCGCAGGTCCACCCGGCGCGCCCGAGTGCGACGTGACGCACTGGAGTGGCGTGGTGGCCGTCGCGGCCGGCAACGTGCACCTGGCGAGCAACACCGGCCGGTCGCACACCGTGGGTCTCCGTGCGGACGGCACCGTGCTCGCGACAGGCTGGAACGACCACGGGCAGTGTGACGTCGCGAGCTGGCGCGGCGTCACGACGATCGCGGCCGGCTGGCGACGCACGCTCGGCGTGCTGAGCGACGGGACCGTCAAGGCCGCCGGCCGCCGCGACGACGGGGCGTGCGACGTGAGCGCCTGGCGCGACGTCACCGCCGTCGCCGCCGGGGACTGGCACTCGGTCGGCCTGCGCGCGGACGGAACGGTGCTGGCGACGGGAAACAACCGCCGCGGTCAATGTGAGGTCACGCGGTGGCGTCAAATCCGTGAGGTCGCGGCGGGGTACCTGCATACCGTCGCGGTCACGAGGGAGGGTCGTGTGCTCACCGCCGGGCACGTCGGAAAGGGACTCGACGAAGCGGCGAGGTGGCGCGAGATCGTCGGCGTGTCCGCCGGGAGCGCGCACACCCTCGGTGTGGACGCTTCGGGCCGCGTTCACGCCGTGGGTGAAGACAGCCACGGTCAGTGCGACGTGTCGTCCTGGCGTGACGTCGTCGCCGTCGCCGCCGGCGCCGCGCACAGCCTCGGCCTTCGCACCGATGGAACTGTTGTGGCGGCAGGCGACGACCGACACTGCCAGGTCGCGGCGTGGCGACTCTGAACCGCTGGTCGCGCCGAACGGTCGTGCGGGCGCCCCGTGGGCAGGAGGTTCGCGGTGAGAGGAGGCCCCCCTCCCTTGATCGAATGACGCCCGACGCGGCCGCGGTGGATCACGTCGAGGATCGCGCCCCGCGAGCCGCCCAGGGTCGAGTTCGATCCGGGAGACCGGCACGCGCTCGGCGTGGGTGTGCTGGTCGTGCCGGGCGTCTCGCCGTTTCTGCCGGCGTTGAACCCCTCGCACCGGTACTTGCCGGGGTCGTCGCGGGACGGCGCGTTCGTGGAGGTCAGGGTGGGCACGAACTTCGGCGGGGGTGAACGCTCCAGTGTCGTATTGAGTGCCTCTTCATGTTCGTGGTCGGCCGGGCCGCGCGGCTCGACCATCACCCCAACAACTGTATATTGAAATACGATTTCGGGTTGAGCCCGAGCACAGCCATGACTTCCTCCCGAGAACCGTTCCTTCCCCATCCGCTCCTCGCGCTGATCGACGAGAGCGACGACGCCCTGTTCACCCTCGACACGGAAGGCCGCTTCACCTACGCCAACCCCGCCGCCGCCGCCATCGTCGACCGCACCCCCGACGCGCTGATCGGACGGTCCCTTGAACGGGACTTCCCACACGCCTTCAACCCCCACTGGCTCACCGCCAGCCGCGAAGCGCGCGACACCGGACGCTCGGTCCACTACGAGGCCTACAACCCCACCCTCGGCGGTCCCGTTCACGTGCACATCACTCCGGGCCGCGCGGGGCTCGCCGTCCGCATCCGCGACGTCACCCAGACTCGCCGCACCCTCGCGCTCCAGCAGATCACCGCCGCCCTCGCGGGCGCCCGCACCACCGACGACGTCACCCACGTCCTCATTCAGCAGGCCGTCACCGCCGCGGGCGCCTACATGGGCTGCCTCCTCGTCCCCACCCCCGACCGCGAGGCCCTCACCATCCTCGACTCGATCGGCTACACCCCGCCGCTGCTCGAACGCTTCGAACGCATCCCCCTCACGCTCGACCTGCCCGGCACCCGCGCCGCGAACGAACGAACCGCGGTCTTCGTCGGCGGTGAAGCGCTCGACGAAGGCTACCCCGCGTCGCTCGACGTGCGCGCCCACCGCACACGCAGTCTCGCCGCGCTGCCCCTCACCGTGCACGGCGACGTGTGGGGCGTCCTCGCCCTCAGCTTCCTCGACGACCGTCACTTCGACGAGCACGAACGCGAATTCCTCCGCACCCTCGTCCGGCAGGCCCAGAGCGCCCTCGAACGCCTCGACGTGCACGCCCGCCAGCAGGCGCAGAGCGAACGGCTCGCGACCCTCAACCGCGTCGGACGCGCCATCTCCGCCGAACTCGACCTCAACCGCCTCGTGCAGACCGTCACGGACGCCGGGGTCGAACTCACCGGCGCCGCGTTCGGTGCGTTCTTCTACAACGTCGTGAACGCCCGGCAGGAAAGCTACACCCTCTACACCCTCTCCGGCGTGCCCCACGAGGCCTTCGCGAGCTTCCCCATGCCGCGCAACACGCACGTGTTCGGCCTCACCTTCCGCGGTGAGGGCGTGCTGCGCTCGGCAGACATCACCAAGGACGAACGCTACGGCAGGAACGCCCCGTATCACGGGATGCCCCAGGGGCACCTGAGGGTCCGCAGCTACCTCGCGGTGCCCGTCACCTCACGTTCCGGTGAGGTGCTCGGCGGGCTCTTCTTCGGTCACCCGGACGTCTCCGTCTTCACGGAGGAAGCGGAGCAGCTCGCCGTCGGGCTCGCCGCGCAGACCGCCGTCGCGATCGACAACGCCCGACTGTACGGCCAGTTGCAGGACAGTCACGCGACGCTCGAACGTCGCGTGCTCGACCGCACCCGCGCGCTCGAAGAGGAACGCGCCGCCCTCGACGCCTTCGCCGCGTTCACGGAACGTTCCGCCACCACCACCGACGTCCTCGACCTCGCGCGGAACGCCACGCAGGTCCTCAAGGCCGCGCTGGGCGACGTCAGCGTCGCGTACTACGAACTCGACGGGGACCTCTGGAAGGCGCGTGTCCTGTCGGACGACGTCGCGCCGGAGGTGCGGAGGGCCGCCGAGACCGGATTCCCGACGGACACGCCCAGCTTCGCCGAGACGGTGGAAACGCGGGATGTGCTGTTCGTGGACGACTGGAACGCGAGGAAGGAAGGCGCGGACGTCACCGAGGCGTACGGTGCGGCGGCCCTGCGTCCATACTTCCTGCACGATCAGCCGTACTCGCTGTTCACGATGGGGTCCACACGCACCCGCGTCTGGTCCGCGCGGGATCGAGCGGTCTTCCAGGCGGTGACACGCAGCCTCGGCCTGGCGTTCGAGCGTGCCGAGCAGACCGCGCGTCTCGAAGCGCAGAACGCCCTGCTGACCCTTCGGACCCGCGCGCTCGAAGCGTTCGCGCAGCTCACCCGTGACCTGACCCTCGACGCGGACGACACGGCGCTGGTGCGCCGCGCGCAGGAGATCCTGCTGTCGCTGCTCGGTGACGGGTACGTGCTGTACTGGATCCTCGACGGGGAACGCTGGCGCAACGTGTCGCTGGTCGGTGCGCTCGGCGATCCCGGGTTGGAGGACGCCGTGGCGGCGGGCTTCACGCGAGGACGGACGCCCACGCTCGACACGCCCTGGGACGCCCTGCGGCCCCTCTTCCAGGACGAGTACGCACGTGGAGCCGACACCGATCCGGACGTGGTGCGGCACGTGGGCGCGGTCGCGATGCTCCCCGTCGTCGTCGGTGGCGCGCCGCACGGTCTGATCGGCCTGGGGTTGTTCGAGCGGCGTGTGTGGTCGAACGCGGATCGGGCGGTGCTGGAGACCGTGACGCGCAGCCTCAGCCTCGCTCTGGAGGGTGCGCGAAGCACCCTGGCCTTGAGGGAGCGGACGACCGCGCTGGAGCGGAGCAACCGGGAGCTCGAACGGTTCGCGTTCGTCGCGTCGCACGACCTGCAGGAGCCCCTGCGGACCATCGCGAGCTTCTCCGAACTGATCGACCGACGCTACGCCCCCTCCCTGGACGACACGGGCCGCAAGTACCTCTCGCTCGTGACACGCAGCGCCGAACGCATGAAAGCCCTGATCGACGACCTGCTGGTGTTCTCACGCCTCAACACCATCAAGGAACCGTTCGCGCCCGTCGGGCTGAACGACGCGCTCACGGACGCCCTCGCGCGCCTCGCGGGCCTCGTCGACCGCGAAGGCGCGACCGTGCACGCGGGCGTGCTGCCCGTCGTGCACGGCTCACGCTCCGAACTCACCCAGCTCCTCCAGAACCTTGTCGGGAACGCCGTCAAGTTCCGCCGCGAGGGCGTCCCGCCCGAGGTGCGCGTGGACGCGTCCCGTGACGGTGAGGCGTGGCACGTCCGCGTGAGCGACAACGGCGAGGGCTTCGAAGCGCAGTACGCCGAGCGGATCTTCGGGATGTTCCAGCGTCTGCAAGGACGCGACCGCGTGGACGGTACGGGCCTCGGCCTCGCCATCGTCCGCAAGATCGCCGAACATCACGGCGGACGCGTCTGGGCCGACTCGACGCCCGGCGAGGGCAGCATCTTTCACGTCCTGCTGCCCGGCGGCACCCCCGACGACGCGACCTGAACGCCGAACGACACGTCCTGCTCGCCGCGCCACCGTCACCCTCACCGTGCACGGCACCCACGACGTCCTCTCTGCCGGAGGCCCGCGCGTCTGGCCACGACGACCCGCGCTGCCGTCACGAACCGACCGCTCTGCCCAGCAGGGCGCGGACCTCCGCCTCCACCTCGGGCGTGAAGACCTTCAGCGCGAACGACGTCGGCCACAGGTGCCCGTCGTCGAGCGTGGCCTCGTCGCTGAACCCGAGCGTCGCGTACCGCGTCCTGAACTTCCCCGCCGCCTGGAAGAAGCACACGACCTTCCCCCCTCGCGCGTAGGCGGGCATGCCGTACCACAGTTTCGCACTCAGGCTCGGCGCGGCCTCACGCACGAGCTCGTGAAGGCGCGCGGCGAGCGCCCGGTCCGCCTCGCTCATCTCCGCGATCTTCGCGAGCACCTCGGCTTCCACGTCCACGCCCGGTCCTCGTGCCGCGCGCCGCGTTTCGCGCGCGCGCTCCTTCATCGCCTCGCGCTCCTCGACCGTGAACGACGGCGCTTCACCTCTGGTCTGCCTCCGCTTCGTCTGCGTCATGCCAGCTTCCTCCCCTGTGAATCGAACGTCTTGTGGTTCAGCGGCGTTGCTGAATGCGGATGAGGTTGCCCGCCGGGTCACGGACCGCGCAGTCACGCACGCCGTAAGGTTGCACGGTCGGTTCCTGCACCACCTCCACGTCGAGCCGCGCGAGCCGCTCGAAGGTCGCGTCCAGATCGGTCGTGGTCAGCACGAGCGTCGCGTAGGTCCCCTTGGCCATCATCTCCATGATGAACTGGCGTTCCTGAGCGGTGATTCCGGGCGTCACTCCGGGCGGGTGCAGAACGACGGACGCGCCCATGCCCCCCTCGGGGCCGACGGTGATCCAGCGCAGTCCGCCCGCCGTGACGTCGTGCAGCACGACGAAGCCGAGCGAGTCGCGGTAGAAGGCGAGCGAGGCGTCCGGATCGTCGTGCGGCAGGAACGTCTGATGCACCTGGAGGGTCATGGGTTCACTCTACGGGCGCGGCGGGCGGCGGCGCTTCTCGATTCCTGATCGGTCTCGCGATCTGCTTCGCCACGCACGGAGCGAGCCCCTGGGCCGCCCCCGACGCGCGGGCACGGTACGCGCCGGGTGACACGCCGACCAGTTCCGTGAAGCGGGTGGTGAAGGTGCCGAGCGAGGCGCAGCCCACCTCGAAGCAGACGTCCGTGACGCTGAGGTCGCCACGGTCGAGCAGCGCCATGGCGCGTTCGACACGCCGCGTCATGAGGTACGAGTAAGGGGACTCCCCGTAGGCCCGTCGGAACAGCCGACCGAAGTGCCCGGCGGACATGCCCGCCGTCCGCGCGAGCGTTTCGACGTCGAGAGGTCGGGCGTACTCGCGGTCGATACGGTCGCGGGCCCGGCGGAGTCGGGTGAGGTCACGCAGGGACGGCGAGGTGACCGCGCGGGTGCTCATCACTCTGATTGTGCCACCACGCGACGCTCCCTGACCGCCATCGTCACGAGGTGAGTGCGCGGATCGCGACGCGCGCGTTCCGCCGATCCGACCTCTCGCCGAGACTCCCGTCCGGGTCGCTTCGAGGAGGTCCCGACGTCCGGTCGGAACCTCCTCGCCTGAAGTCGAGCCCAGAAGAGCCTCCCTGCCCGGCGCGTGCCCGAAGGCAACCTCGTGCAACGCTCTGGGCGCGGTCGGCCGTGTGAGCGGACGGCCGGACGGGCGCTCCTCACCGGAGTCGCATCCGTCGCCGAGACCGATCGAAGGTGTCCGTTCCCCGAGCGCCTCACGGTGCGGGGCGCTCGAAGCACGTGGTCCGAACGCGCCGTGTGTCGATGCCGCCTCGCGTCCTGTCCTCAGGCGCTCAGTACGCCTCGGCGACCGCCCTGACGAGTTCGTCCTGATACGCGCGGAGTTCGGAGCCGAACCCGCCGTACCCGTCCATCAGCAGGCTGAACGCCAGCACCTGCCCCGAGCGAGTCACGAGGTACCCGGACAGGGCGGACGCGCCGATGATGGTGCCGGTCTTGCCGCGCACATCCAGGCCGGAGTTCACGAAGCGCGTCGCGAGCGTTCCGCCGTTCAGGGCCGCTTCCCGCGTCGCGGTGCCGGTTCCCCCGACCGCGAGCGCCTCCACGAAGGGATTGCGGTGCGTCCTGAACGCGTCGAGTGGCGTCAGGACCTCGCCGGACGCGAGGAGCGGCGTGCGGAACGCGAAGCGCAGCAGGCTCACCACGGCGTTCGGGGTGAGGCGGTCGTTGCGTGACAGTCCCGAGCCGTCCACGAGCAGCACGCCCGCGCGGTTCACGCCGATGGCGCCGAGGAAGGCCGTGACGGACGAGCGGGCCAGCGCGGGCGAGGACGCGCCGGTGGCGCTCACGGCGGTGAGGGCGAGCAGCTGTTCGGCAGCGGCGTTGTCGCTGGGCTTGAGGACGCGGGCGAGCACCTCGGACAGGGGCGCGCTTCGTACCGTCGCGACGTTCGCCTCGTCCTGCCCGGCCCGGCCACGCGTCACCCTGCCGGTCACCTTGACGCCCGCACCTTCGAGGGCCGCCTTGAGCGCCGCACCCACGCTGGAGACGTACAGCGTCGGCGTCCAGGGCGCGAGCTGCCTGAACTGCCCGGCGTCGCGCGGCGTGGCGCCCCCGGGCAGCCGGAGGTCCGCGACGCGCACGGCACTCACGAGTTCCTCGTTGTCGGGGAGCAGCCACGGGCGCGTGAACAGGGTGTCGTCCACGACGAGGTTCCCGACTTCCTTCACGCCCGCGTCCATGACCTGCCGCGCGAGCGCCGCGAGGGAATTCGCGCCGCTCAGCGTGAAGGTCGGGTCACCCGAGCCGACGAGGGTGAGCCGTTCGCGGCGTTCGCCCTGGCCGCTCGCGACGAGCCGGGTCTCGAACTGGTGCTGCGGCCCGAGCGTGTACAGCAGGGTCGCGGCGGCCGCGAGCTTCGTGTTCGAAGCGGGCCGGAACGAGTCCCCAGCGCGGACGTCGAGGAGGCGTTCGTCCGTGGTGAGGTTCTGCACGAGCAGTCCGACGTGGACGCGCCGGGCGGTCTGTCCCGCGGACGGCAGCGGCCCGCGGTCGAGGAGCGCCTGGACCCCCGTGGGAAGTGGGGCGGCGCCGGCGGAGCAGACGAGGGCCGTGAAGATCAGTGACGTCGTGCGGATGTGCATGAGGACTCCGGATGGTCGAGAGCGAGCGCAGGTCGTGCTCAGCTTAGCCTCACGGTCGGGTCGGTGGTGTGCGATTCCTGGCCTGCGAGGTGCTGCCCCTGCGCTTCCTCGCGTCCGAACGTGAGCAGCACGAGGCGCGGCTCGTGCTGCTCGACGCCTTCAGCCCCGACGCGCGGGTGCGGACCACGCGCGAGGGTCGCGCGGCGTGACGGGCGCCGTGGCAGGCTGGGATACGTCGGCGCGCTCGGCGGGGATGGGGTGCGGGTGCGTCCCGGAAGGTGGGGTGCCTGCCGAGGACGCGGAAGTCGCGTGGTGGCTGGCGATCAGGGCGACGAGGATCAGGGCGAGTGGGATCAGCGCGAGCGGACGCGCGCCGAGGTGCGGCAGGAGGGTGCTGCCGAGGGCGGACCCGACGCTGATGCCGAGGTACACGACGCTGGCGTTCAGGGCGAGCATCAGGGCGCGAACCTGGGGGCCGAGGTGGATGAGGCGCGCCTGCTGGGGTGTCTGGAACATCTGGGTGAACAGCGACATCGCCGCGAACGCGATCACGCCTGGCCAGGGCAGGCCGGGCAGGGCGAAGAGCCCCACGAAGACGACGGTGGCGCCGATCAGGCTGAGGTTGAGGGTGCGGGTGAAGCCGCGCCGGGCGGTGACGAGCCCAGCGAGGGTGTTGCCGATCACGCCGGCGACGCCGAAGGCGAGGAGGGTGGTGGAGATCCACGCGGGGGTGCTGCCGAAGCGCTGCGTGAGGTAGCTCGCGGCGACGCCGTATACGGCGAAGGGCGCGGCGATCTGCAGGAGCGTGGCGAGCAGGGCGGGGCGGACGCCGGGCGTGGTGAGGGCCTGCCCGTACACCGCTGGGGTGACGCGGGCGCCGCCGGGCAGGTGGGGGACGAGCCGTCGGACGAGCAGGGCCGTGAGGACGGCGACCCCGGCGAGGGCGAGGAGGGTGCCGCGCCAGCCGAGGGCGGGGCCGAGGAGGGCGGCGAGGGGCACGCCGAGGACGCTGGAGAAGGTGAAGCCGGTGAAGACGAGCGCGAGGGCCTGCGCCTGCCGTTCGGGGGGCGCGAGCTGGCTGGCGGTGGCGGAGGCGGCCGGGCCGATCATGGCGGCGCCGACGGCGACGAGGACGCGGGTGAGGAGCAGCGCGGCGAAGGTGGGGGCGAGCGCTCCGGCGATCAGGCCGAGGGTGAGCAGGGTCAGGCCGGTGAGAAGGAGGCGTCTGCGGGGCCAGTGACCGGCGAGGCTCTGGGTGAGGAGGGCCGCGGCGGCGAAGGTGAGGGCGAAGACGGTGACGAGCAGGCCGGTGCGGGCGGGCGTGACGTCGAAGGTGTGGCCGATGGGGAGGCTGAGGCCGATGACGGCGAGGGCGGCGGTGCCGAGGGTGAAGTAGGCGAGGGCGAGGACCAGCAGGGCGGGCAGGGGGTTGGGCGGGGGTCTGCTCATCCCTCTATACAATACGCACCGTCTTGTATTGTCAAGTGCCGCGGGCACCGCTACACTACGAACACATGCCCGGCCGCCCCTACAACCCCGCCCACACCGAAGCCGCCCGCGCCGCCGTCTTCGACCTGCTCGAAGAGCGCGGCTACGAAGCCATCAGCATGGAAGCCGTCGCGGAACGCACCGGGATCTCCAAACAGGCCCTCTACCGCCGCTGGAAACACAAACGTGCCCTCATCGTCGACGCGTTCGCCGAGAAGGCCGACCTCCTCCCCGACCTCCCCGACACCGGGAACTTCGAGCGCGACCTGCGCGCCCTGCTGCGCGCCACCTTCGCCCTCCTGAACGGACCCTGCGGCGTCACCAACCGCGCCCTCGTCGCCGAAGCCCTCCAGGACCCCGAATTTCTGCCGGAACTCCGAGAACGGCACCTCTCCCGGCGACGCCAACAACTGCGCACGGTGCTCGAACGCGCCTCCAGACGCGGCGAACTCAAGGTGCCGCCGGACGACACCACGGTCGACCTCATCCTGGGCCCCGTCTGGTACCGTCTGCTCCTGCAAAACGCCCCTCTCGACACGTCCACGGCCGACGACTTCACCGATCGACTCTCCCGCCTCCTGCGCGGCTCCTGACGCGAACCGCGCTCGCCGGAAGCGCCCGGCGGCGCACGTTCAGCATCGGGGAGGACCGACGCGTGAGCGCGTCGGTCCTCCCCGAGTCGAGCTCAGGTGATCTGAGCTCGAGCGGCGGTGCGGGCGGTCACGCGCAGCACCACCGCCAGCGCGGCGAGCAGGATCAGCGCGGTGCCGAGAAAGGCCACGCCGGGAAGCGCGAGGCCGCCTCGAGGGAAGGCGAGGTGCGCGAAGAGCTGCGTGGCCGTGAGCGGCCCCGCGATCGCGCCGAGGGCGTTGAGGGCCCCGAGCGCACCCTGCACGGCGCCCTGCTGTTCGGGCGCGGAACGTCCCACGATCAAGGCCTGCAGGGGCGGCGCGCCGAGACCGAGCAGCGCGGCGAGCGGCATGACGGTCAGCAGCATCCAGGCCTGCGCGGCGAAGGCGTACAGCAGGTTCCCGGTCACGCCGCACACCAGGGCGAGGACGAGGGTACGCTCGGCACCGAGCCGCGCGAGGACCCGGGGGAGCAGCGCGACCTGCACGAGCACCCCGAGGATGCCGGCGAGGGTGAGGGTGAGGCCGTTGGTGGCGGGGGTCCAGCCGTAGCGGGCGGTGCCGTGCAGGATCCAGGTGCTGGTGACGAACTGCGTGGCGAGGTTCGCGAGGAACGCGACGAGTCCGAGCGTGAGGAGGTCCGGGTGGGTCGTGAGGACCTTCAGGGCGCGAAGCGGCACGAGCGCGGCCCGGTCGAGCGGCTGGCGGTCGGGGGTGTGGGATTCGGGCAGGACGAGCAGGCCGTAGGTGAAGTTGAGGGCGGCGAGGGAGGCGGCGACGAGGAAGGGCAGGCGCAGGTCGAGCGCGCCGAGAAGACCGCCGAGGGCGGGTCCGACGATGAGGCCGAGGCCGAAGGCGGCGCCGGCGAGGCCGAAGTTGCGGGCGCGACTCTGCGGGGTGCTGACG
>NZ_KI912675.1:281656-298699 GCF_000519345.1 Deinococcus pimensis DSM 21231 | reverse complement strand
ACGGCGCCGGAGAGCCGCGCGGCGCGCGCGTCGACCTGCGTCATGTCGGTGGTGCCGGGTGCGGGCGGTCCGGGCGAGGTGCAGGCGGCGAGCAGGACCGAGGTGAGCAGGGCGGTGGCGACGTGGGCGCGCAGGGGTCGTGTGAGCATGAGATGACCTTACGAGCACTCGGATGGCGTGAGCATGGCGCTCTGCTTGCGATGCTCGTCGAGCTGTACGTGCGCTGAGTCGCCTGCCGTGGTGTCCAGCGATGGCAGTGTCACGGCGGAGGCCGCGCTGCACCCGCCATGACTCTGCCATGCCCCTGACGCTACGGTCAGGTCGGCTTCGGCGCGAGCCGGAACCGGAAGGGAAGGACAAATGCGAGTATTCCTGATCGGTGGAGGCTGGACGGAACGGGCGTGGCCCCACACCCTTGGTGGGTTCGTCGCGGCCGCCACTCGCCCCACCGGACGCCGCATCGCGGTCGTGATCGTCGACGAGCCGGACCTCGACCTTGACGTGACGTTCAGCAGGTACGCGCGGGTCTTCGAGGCGCTCGGCGTGCACGGACGGGACCTGCACAGGGTGGTGGTGTCGGCGGAACGACCGCTCGCGCGGGGTCAGCTCCGCGACTCGGGCTGCACGGGTGTGTTCGTCTGCGGCGGCCTCACGCCGCTCTTCGAGCGTTCGCTGTGCGCGGACCTCGCGTGGCTCGACGACCTCGACGCGGACGTTCCGTACGCGGGGTTCTCGGCGGGCGCAGCGATCGCCGCGCGCACCGCGATCGTCGGCGGTTGGAGACTCCGGACGGGTGGGCGCGAGGTGGACGTCACGTCGGAAAGCGCCAGCGAGGACCTCGACCTGCTTGACCTCCGCGCGGGTCTCGGACTCGTGACGTTCACGGTGGACGTCCACGCGACGCAGTGGGGCACGCTGCCCAGACTCGTGCACGCGGTGAACGCCGACCTCACGCGCGGCGGCTGGGCGATCGACGAGGACACGGCGCTGCACGTCGTGGATGGCTTCGTGACGGTGCGTGGTCTCGGCTGCGCGTATCACGTTCGTCGGGACGGCGAGGACGTCCGCGTGACGGTCCACGCCGCACTTCGCGAGGAGATGGGTTCAGGCGCCAATCCGGACGTCCGCCCTGTAGGGTGAGCCTTCCCGTCCTGGTGGTCTTCCAGGCTTGGTTTATTCCTGTATGCACCGTGCGCGGTACGTCTTCAGGGTCAGGAAGCGTGATGTCCGTGGCTTTGTGAACGCATCCTTATTGCGCTCTCAAGTCGTGTGAGAGAACAATGAGCCATGTACGACGAGATCGCGGAGCTCAACAAGCACTGGCGGACGGACGTCGCAGGCCCCCACCACCACGCGGAGCTCCAGGCGTACGACAAGCTCGGCCTGCACTTCACGTGGAGCCACGACGAGCACGGCCTTCTGCGCTTCACCGCGACGGACGCGGCCGGTACGAGCCTCGCCACGGTCACCGCGTGGCCGAGAGCGAGGCACGCCATGATGCTCACCCTCGTCCTCAACGACCTCGTCGCGACGTCCCTCCCCTACAGCGCCTGACCCCCGCTTGAAGACCGAACTGACCTGATAAAGGTCCTTCGCGCTCAATCACTCAAAGGTGCTTCTGCGCGTCCGCCAAGTCCGCCTCGGTCGCTTCACTGTCGCGGGCAGCGTCACGAGCGTGAGCCCGGCGACCACCACACCCAACGTGACAAACGCACCCCACAGATCCAGTGCGTTCGCGAGCGGCTGACTCAGCAACAGGGACGCAAACTGCCCCAGCAAGATGGCGGACATGAGCGCGCCGAGCGGCTGACCCCGTCGCTCGGCGGTCGCCACGCTCGTGAGCCACACGTTGAGGTTCGGCATGGCCAGGCCGTTACCAAGACCGAGCGCGGCCAGCCCGAAACTCACGAGGGCGGGCAAGTCAGCTCACGCCGGTGCTTTGCACGCCTCCGCCAGCCCGGGAGGAGACCTCGACTTCACGTTGGAGCCTCCTCGGCGGGATGGACGCACTGATCGCGTCGGTCGAGCTGGGCGGGCACGTCACGATACACCCGGTGGGTACCAGCCTGTTTGACCGGCTCTTGTCGTGTTCGCGGTGGGCAGCACGACCGGAAGCCTACCAGGGCAGTCGTGAAGCGGGAGGTGGGACGTGCTTCTCGCGCGGCTGGACGTGAACGCAGCCCGGGCGAAGGAGTCAAAGTACGGCGTTGATGAAGGTAGGGGATGACCGCCACTTCCTGCTTTAGCGGGAAGTGGCGGTCGCAGGACGAGTCTTGACCATCTGACGCTCCGTGCGGCTTCGAGCCGCCACATCCGCAATTACCGACGACGCACCTTCGCGGCCTCCGGTCGTGTCAGATTGAGGAGGGGCCAGACGTGGTCTACGTGGTGCCGGGTGTGCTCGTCGCGGTGTTCTTCCTATGTGAGGGGCAGCGGCGGCGGGACCTGATGGTGTTCGGGATCGGGGTGAACAGGAGTTCCACGGCGGCGTACCGGCTCCTGGTGCTGCTCGTCATGAGGGCCGCCAAGATACCCATCGAATGGCGGGGCTGTGGCGGTCAAGACGGCAGGTGTGATGCCCCTGGGCGTCGTGCTCCGCAAATTTGTGACATTTTCGTCATGGGTCGGGCACGACACTTCACGCATGCGCGTTCTGCTCGCCCTCGCGCCCGGTTCCCCTGTCGTCCACGCGAAGCTGGACGCGCCCCTCGTCCTGCATGCCCGGTTCCACGACGACTTCAATGATCACCTGGCCGCCCTTCAAACGCGGCAGCGGAGCCCGGCCGAAGTGGCGGCGTGGCTGGAGCGCGTCGCCTGCCACGACGCGTTCCGCCGCGCCGCGCGGCTTCCGTGCTCGGCGTGGTATGCCTTTCCGCTGTTGACGCTGGAGGACTGGACGGACCCGGCGGCTGGGGGGTTGCGGCTTCGTCGGCAACGGCATCTTGAGGTGCAGGTGCGGATACGGGTGCGGGTGAACGCGGATGGTCACGTGGCGTGGACGGCAGGACCGTGAGTGCGGATCGTCGCCGTGCGCTGCTGGTGGTTTTGAAGGGGTTGGACTTCGGATGGTGTGGGGTGACGGCGTCCGGCGTTTGAGGCCTCCCCAGTCAGCCCTGTAAGAACTTTGTGAGATTATTAAGATTACGGTGAGCGTACCGCACAGTGTGCGAAACCCCACAACAGGGAAGCGATGAACTCCGCCCCAGTACACGGTCACCTCAAGGCGGAGGGAGCCAATGGTGAGCCCGGCCCCGAGGAGAAGCATGAAGACCCGTGCCCCGCTCTCGGCCACCCTGACCCTCACGATGCTGCTCGCCGCCTGCGGCACCACCCCACCCCCCGCCGCGCCCAGCATCACCCCCCAAAGCCTCACCCTCGCCCTCACCGCCACCGTCGGCGCCACCACCAGCACCACCTTCACCTTCGACAACACCGGCGGCAGCGACCTCACCTACGACACCACCGTCAGCTACCCCGACGGCAAAGCCAGCGGCTGGCTCACCCTCAGCGGCACCGCCAACGGCACCCTCCCCGCCGGACAGAGCGCCACCGTCACCCTCAACGCGATCTGCCAACCCTACGCGGACGCCTACGGCGCCACCCTCACCATCAAGAACCGCGCCGACGGCAGCGTGAAGGACATTCCGGTGGTGCTCAACTGCACCGCCGAGAGCAACACGGGTGACAACGCCCCCGTCCTCAGCATCGACGCACCCACCGAGACGACGACCCTGCCCGTCACGATCACCGGACGCGCCAGCGACAACGTCCTCGTGCACCGCGTCACCTACACCCTCAACGGCGGCACCGAAACGCGCGTCCCCAACATCACCGCCGCCAAGACCTTCGACCTGAACTTCCAGGTGACCGGCCTCAAACCCGGCGACAACGAACTCAAGGTCACCGCGTACGACAGCAGCAACAACGCCTACAGCCAGACCCGCGCCATCACCTACAACCCCGCCGACACCACCCCACCCGAGGTAAGCGCCGGGGACGTCAACGTCACGCCCGGCGGCACGCCCGGCACGATCAACATCGGCGTGACGCCCACCAACGGTGACACCGTCGCGCGGATCGACTACATCATCAAGGACGGAAGTGGCGCCACCGTCACGACCGGCACGGACAGCGACGCGCCCTTCACTGCCCCCAACGGCGAGACCCTCCCGCCCGGCACGTACACCGTCATCGTCACCGCGTACGACGCGAGCGGCAACGCCTCCCAGCCGGTCAGCACCACCTTCACCGTCGCGGACTACGTCAAGCCCACCGTGACCGTCAGCACCACCGACGCCACCACCCTGAACGCCAGCGGATCCGTGCACCTCACCGCCACGGCCGTCGACACGCACGGCGCGATCAGCAAGGTGGAGTTCCTCCAGGACGGCGAGGTCATCGCGACCGACACCACTGCCCCGTACGAGTACACCGCCACCTTCGACAGTCACACCCAGAACGGCACTCACGTCTTTACCGCCCGCGCCTACGACAATGCCACGCCCACCAACAGCGCCACGTCGAGCACCCACGTCACGGTGAGCGTCAACCTGCCCGTGCCAGACACCACACCGCCCCAGCTCGGCGACGGCAGCGTCACCGTCACGCCCGGCAGCGGCACCGTCACGATCGGCGTGACGCCCAGCAACAGCGACACCGTCACCCGCATCGACTACACGGTCAAGCAGGGCGACACGATCGTCACGACCGGCACGGACGAGACCGCGCCCTTCACCGCTCCGAACGGCGAACTCCTCCAGCCGGGGTCGTACACGCTCATCGTGGTGGCGTACGACGCGGCCGGCAACGCCTCCGCGCCGTACAGCACGACCGTCACCGTCGCCGATTGGGTCAAGCCGAGCGTGACGGGCGTGACGCTCGACAGCGCCACCGCGCCGATCGTCAGCAGCAGCACGCCGAGCTTCACCGTCAGCGCGAGCGACAACGCCACGGGCGGCGTCACGGCGTTCAAGTACAGCCTCGACGGTGGCGCCACCCTGCTCGATGCGACCATGACCACAGACGGGAACGGCACCTTCAAGGTGATCACGGGCGCGCTGCCCGAAGGGACCAGCAGCGTCATCCTGTACGCCCTGGACGCGCAGGGCAACACCTCTTCCGCGAGCACGGCCGTGAGTGTCACGGTGGACACCGCCCGGCCCACGGCGGTCCTAACGGTCAACCCGAGCGTCGTGTGGGTCGGCACGACCGCGACCGTGACGCTGAGCGTGGACGCGCAGGACGTGAGCGGATCGGGCGTGACGAGCGTCGTCGTCGCCCGTGACGGTGGGCAGCCCCTGACGGCGACCTTCAACGCCGCCACGAACCGCTACGAGGCGACGGACACCTTCGCGGTGACGAGCGCGGGGACGCTGTCGTACACGGCGACGGTGACGGACGCGGCGGGTCTGACGGGAGGCGCGACCGCTTCGGTGACCGCGCAGGTGCCGGTCAACCTGGGCGTCGTGGTCACGAACGACACGATCAACGGCAACAGCCAGAACGCCACGGCGAACTTCACCGCGACGGTCACGCATGACGTCAGCACGGTGACGGTGACGGTGCGGTACGAGACGAACGCGGGCGTCACGACGTACACGGACACGAACTTCACGGGCACGTCGTTGGTGCTGTCGATGAAGAACACCTTCGTCGGGGCGGCGTACACGGTGACGGTGTCGGACGGCGTGAACCCGGACGTGGTGCAGACGGGCGTCATCAAGCACCGCTGAACTTCACGGGCGAGCAGGCGATCAGGTTTTCCTGATCGCCTGCTCGTTGAGCTTGCTTGTAGGTACAAGAACGCAAGTGCGAACGGCTGGTTGAGACGTCGCCTCCTTGCAGGAGAAAGGGTGTTTCTGCAAGCTGCTTCCAATGCAGTAATCTGGTAGGTCTCCTTGAAATCCCCTCTCCAACGGTGCTGCCGATGGCAGCTGGGCAGGCCCCAAAAATAAACAGCCCAGACTCGCCCTCCATTCATCTTGGTTGAAGCGGCCGCGTTTATCTTGGGAACCTCTCTCAAGAACTCCCCTCACCGTCGCGGCTGACGTGTTCACGCCGCCAGCGCTCAAGCAGCGATGGGTACTCCCGCTCGACGAGCACGAACAGGTCCCGCATCTTCGAGAGGACGATCAGGGCCTCTAGGCCTGTGGCGGGTGACGTGTCGCTGAGGTGGCTGCCAGCAGGGTCGGTGCGAGATGAAAGGAGCGAGCTAAAGAACAGGACATGTCATATCTTTTTGACATGTCTCGTTCTCTGGGTTAACCTGGCCGCATGCACACCGCCCTGCTCGCCTCCCGCGTCACTGCCCTCCTCCTCGTCCTTACCGGCTTCCTCGTCATCCTCACCGACCAGTTTGACACCGGCCGCACCCTCTGCGTCCTCGGCCTCACCGTCGGCCTGCCCTCCCTCCTGCATGCACTGCGAAGCCGCACCCCCCGGAGCTCCTGATGCGCAACCGCATCCGCGAACTCCGCACCGAACGCGGCTGGTCCCAGGCGGACCTCGCCCTGCGCCTCGGCGTCGCCCGGCAGACCATCAACAACTTCGAAACCGGCAAGAACGACCCCAGCCTCCTGCTCGCCTTCCGCCTCTCCTGGCTCCTCGAACAACCCCTCGAACGGCTCTTCACCGTCGACCCCGACGAACACGCCAGCCTCGTCGGCGAACACTGGGAGTACCACGACCGCCTCGCCACCGCCTTCGACGAAGTCGGCATCCTCGAACAGATGGGCCACGACGGCTGGGAACTCACCGGCTTCGGACCGCTCGTACTGCACTTCCGCCGTCCCGAGGATCCCACCCTGCGCCTGAGGTGGCGCTACGAACGCCGCGCGGGCCTCCTCGCCGGTCGCGTCCGCCGCGACCTCGAAGGGCAAGGCTGGACCTATTGCGGCACCTGGGGCACCCTGCACTACTTCAAACGGACCGACTGAACTCCCAAGCGACCAGCAGGTTCCCTCACGTCTCCGCTCACCGACGAATACGTCATTCGTCGGAGGCTCCCTCGCGCCGCGCCTGCTTTACTGTCCGGCATGACGGTCACGTCCAATGCCCTCGCAGGGCTCCTCACGCGCTGCAAGCACGAACTACACGGCACGCTTGCCATGGCCCCCACTGCCACACCACGATCCGCTCCCGGCGTGCGGTGGTTCCGGGGCGGCCTGCCGTACGCTGCGTTCAACCGCGTGATCGAAACGAACCTGACCACAGACTCCTCCCACGACGCCATCCGGCAGATCGTGGAAGACGCCCGAACTCACCACACGCCCCTCACGTGGATTACCGGCCCGGACGACACGCCCGGGGATCTGGACATCCGACTGCTCGACGCCGGCTGGCGCCACGTCGAGGACGAACCGGGCATGGTGTGCGACCTGCGCGTCTCAAGGGAGGTTTGCTCACCTCCGGCGCCGCTCCGCTTCGTGGACATCCGGACCGACGCCGACATGCGGACGTGGGCGGGCGTGTGGGCGTACGACGCACCCGCCGAGCTGCACGACCGCGTCGGCGGGTACTACGCCAGCCTGGAGCTGGACGAAACGAAGCCCCTTCAGCACGTCTTGGGGCTGCTCGACGACCGGCCGGTCGTGTGCGCCACCCTGTTCCGGGGCAGCGAGGCGGCGGCGGTGGAGCACGTCGTGACCCTTCCCGAGGCGAGACGCCGTGGGCTCGGCGCGGCGATCACGAGCGAACTGATGACCCGGGCGCGCGCTCACGGGTACGACTGGGCGGTGCTGACGGCCTCCCCCCTTGGGGAGGGCACGTATCGCCGGCTGGGGTTCGGGGAGGTCTGCACGGTCCGCACCTTCGAGTGGCGGCCCTGACCCTGAAGAGGGCAGACTTCGGTCAACCTCGCCCTGCTCCCCTTCACGCGTGCTTCCGCTCGATTCAAAAGGCCTCATCCGAGACCGGACGTCGCGTAACTCGCGTGTCGGCTTCTCGGTCCGTCCATGCCGACACGCGGTCCGCTACCTTTCGTGCATCCGCATCGAAAGGACCGCCCGCGACGTCCTCCAGCTCCGCGTGGACCAACGTCCTCACCATCCGCGCGCCTCGCTCGTCCAGCTCGCACGCAGGGGCGGAACGGTCGATCCGCTCGTGAATCAGCCGCACCAGCGCGACGGCCGCGCCGTCCGCCCAGGCGGACGGGGACGTGCATCCGCCGTCCACCACGCGCAGCACCTCGTACGGCCATCCCAACGGCGTCAGCGCGCCACCGACCGGTCCGCGCAGCGTCCGCGCGACCGACGCCCAGTCGACCTGACGAACGTCCGACACGTCCTGTCCGGCGAGCACCTCCCGCAGCCCTTGGAGGGCTGCGCGCAGCGCGTCGTGCGCGTGCCGCGTCAGGGCGCGCCGCAGCACCGCCGATAGCGCCCCCCCGCTCCGCACGAGCGTCCGTTCGCCAGGCATCAGGAGCGGCGTGACCGCCCGGTTCACCTCGTCGAGGTCGATCACGCCGACGGTGAGGGCGTCGGTGACGTCGTGATGCAGTTGCGCCACCTCGTCCGCCACGGCCACCACCAGCGCTTCCGGGGTGAAGCCGTCCTGGAGCTCAGCGAGCAGCGAGTCGTAGAACGACGGGACCGGCGGGGCAGGCTGGGCCGGGTCGGTGTGCCGGTAACGCAGCCCGGTATGCACCGCCATCGCCCAGAGCGTCTGCACGGTGAGGTTGAGTCCACCCGGCGTGAGCGCGTGGGGTGGCCGTTCGAGGTGCATGCACACCCGCAGGGACTGAAGGTTGTGCTTGAACCCGCCGGGCGTCAGGGCGTGCAGGACGCGTTCGCCCGCGTGCCCGAACGGCGTGTGGCCGAGGTCATGTCCGAGCGCCGCCGCTTCCACGAGGTGCTCGTCGAGGTCGAGCCGGCGCGCGAGGACGCGGGCGACGTGCGCGACCTCCAGGGTGTGCGTGAGTCGGGAGCGGACGGTGGGGTGGCGCTGCACGTCGAAGGTCTGGGTCTTCCCGGCGAGCCGCGCGAAGGCGGCGCTGTCGTGGAGCCGCTCGATGTCCGTGAGGAAGGCGCCGCCCCACGCAGTGACGAGAGGCTCGGGGTGCAGGCGTCGTGGGGTGAACTTGGGCAGAGGGTGTGCAGTCATGGTCTGTGCGTCCCGACGCTTCGGGAGAAGGTCACTGTAGAGCGAACGAGAACGTCCGTGGCGACGCCGGTCCCATATCGACGACACCTCCTCGCGCACCAGCTCCACCGCTCAAGGTCAACTCTCCTGATGCCCGCCCCGAACGCGCGCGAAGACGATCGCCGCCCCGTCCGCGACCTCACGCCGCACGTGCCCACCCGTGAAGTACAGCGCCCGCAAGCCGAACGCGTCCACGTTCACGACGCCCTCGAACCCCCGCGAGGTCAGGAACACGTCCACCGCACCACGCGCCAACGCAAACGACAGGCCCTCACCGATCGCGCTCGTCACCGCCCGGATCCGCCGCGCGAACCGGTTCGCAGGGTCGAACAGCACGTCCTCGTAGAAGTAGTCGAAGATCACCGTGCTGCCCCGCGCCGCGTGAGCGGCAACGAACGCGAGCGTCTCGTCCACCGCGCTCCTCGACAGGTACATCGTCACGCCCTGCCACACGAACATCGTCCGGCCACGCGCGTCGAATCCCGCGTCCCGCAGACGAAGGGCGAGGCCCTGCGTCTCGAAATCCACCCCCACGAACACCACGTGCCCCGGAAGCGGCCCGAGCGTCCGCTCGAAACGAGCGCGGACGAACGCCTGCGTGACCGGGTGGTCCACCAGAAACACCCGCGTCCCTTCGATGCCGGGAATGCGCAGCGCGCGGGTGTCGAAACCCGCGCCGAGCAGCACGACCTGATCGAGCCCCTCGCGGAGCCGCAACGCGAGGACGTCGTCGATGAAGCGCTCACGCAGCAGGATGAACTCGATCACGCCCACACCGAAGAAGCGCGCGTACAGCCCCGAGTCGATCACAAAGCGGCTCATCGCGACCTGGGCGGAACGCACGAGCCTGACGGACACCGGGTCGTCGAGGAGCCGCCGGGCAGGGGAACGGGACGTCTCGATCGCCCGGACGATCGCCATGCCTTCAGCGGTGGTGCTGGCTCGATCTCGTTTCATGCCGTCCTTCCTTTCGACGTACGCGCATACCCGGAAGGGAGAGGTATCTCGACAGTACGACGCGCGTCCCCCTCCGAGCAGCAGACGCGAGGGACATGGGCGATGAACGTGTCGCACCGTACCTGCTCGGTCCTCGGCCTGCCGCGTAGGGTGCGCTCGCCGCGACATGCTCCAAACGTCGGCATCCGCCCGGACGCGCGATCCTCTCCCATCGCACGATGGTCCCCGTGAGCACGCCCAGACTGCACGCGAACGAACCGCCGAACCGCACGTCGATCCGGCGCTCGTCACGCGTCTCGTCACCGCGCAGTGTCCCCACCTCGCGCACCTCGACGTCCGTCCCGCCCGCGCGCTCGGCACCGTGCACGTCCTCTACCATCTCGGGGAGGACCTCGTCGTCCGCCCGCCCCGCGTGGGCGTGTCTAAGGAGAAGGTCGACAAGGAGCACGCCTGGCTGCCTCGCCTCGCGCCGCGCCTGAGGGTGCCGATTCCCGTCCCGGTCGCTGGGGGCGCCCCTACGCCCGAGTACCCCTGCGAGTGGTCCGTGTACACCTGGCTGCGCGGCGAGAACCCCACACCGGGCAGACTCGACGATCCGGAGGGCTTTGCGCTCGACCTCGCGGCGTTCGTGACGACGCTGCATGCGCTGAACGTCGTGGACGCTCCGCCGAGCGAGCGGGGTCGCCGCAGCCTGCGGGACCTCGACGCGTCCGCTTGCGCCGCCACCGAGCAAGCCCACGGCCTGATCGGCGTGGAGGCCGCCACACACGCGTTGGAGACGGCCTTGCGCGCACACGAGTGGGACGGACACGCCGTGTGGGTGCACGCGGACCTGCTGCCCGGCAACTTGCTCATCGAGGACGGTCGACTGAACGGGATGCTGGACTTCGGCGCGCTCGGCACGGGTGATCCCGCGAGCGACCTGAACGTCGCATGGAGCGTGCTGCCCCGGGAGGCGCGTGAGGTGTTCCGGGACGCACTCGGAGCGAACGAGGGCACGTGGGCGCGGGCGCGTGGGCTGGCCCTCGTGATCGCGCTTCAGGCACTGCCGTACTATCAGCACACGCACCCGGCGTTCGCGCTGGTGGCGCGGTACGTCATCACCGAGATTCTCGACGAGCACGGGAGGAACGTATGAACGGCACCACCAAGGGGAACGCAACATCCATGTCCAGCGAGCAGGGCGACGACCTGCCGCGTGGCATCGGTGCGCCCGCCGAGCGCTTCATGGCACGGGGGTCACCCGGCTGGAGGACCTGACGCGCCACACCGAGGGAGCGCTGCTCGCCCTGCACGGCATGGGCCCGAAAGCGCTCAGGGTCCTGCGCTTGGCGCTGAGTGAGCGTGGGCTCTCGTTCGCGTCACACCACGAGTCGGCAAGCACGGCAGGCACGGCTTGACCCGCGCACGACGACCTCACCCCTCCTCGCCGCCTGCGCGCTCCCCCAGACGGAGCAGACCCGCCCCGGTCCGCCTGAAGCCGACCCCCGTGTAGTAGGCATCGAGATGCGGTTCGTCGTCGACGTGCAACCACACCGCGCCCCGCTCGCCCGCCGGAGCAGCGCCGTCCCCACGCCCCGCCGCTGGTACGCCGCGTGAACGGACGTGTCGAAGATTGACGCGTGCATCCCGCCGTCCCATGCCACGTTGCCGAACCCGACGAGCCGGTCGTCGTGATACGCGCACACCCAGCACAGACTGCGTGCCAGGATCTGTCCCCACCGTGCCCGGCCGGGTCCACCCCAGGCACTCGTCATGAGGTCGCGCATGGCCTGCTCGTCGGGGAGCTCGTCGGTCACACATCGAAGGCCCGTCATCCCCGGACTGTATCCGACGCGACCCGCTCGAACGGCAGGTGGCGCCCCGACTCATCCCTTTGACGTGACCTCCCGCGCGAGGTCACGCAGGGCGTCTATGTCGGTGCCCTTCAGCGCGACATTCAGGCGCGCCCCGAACGCCCGCGGCGCGTCCGGCATGCTTCCCGCGACGTCCACGGAGCCTTTCTCGTTCGTGAGCCACGTCCGCCCGCGCGCGCACAGTGTCTGTACGAGCGCCGCAACTACCTGCGCCGCGCAGCCCTGCGCGTAGTACACGTCCCCACGCGCGTCACCCTTCTCGGCGAGGTCCAACCAGAACGCGGCCTGCCAGGCGTAGTGACGGTCGAGCGCCACGCCGAGCGCGTCCGGGTACCCGCCGAGCGTCGTCCTAAGCACCCCGCGCCGGCCTGCGGGGTCGCTCAGCACCCGCGCGACCGCGAGTTCCGCTGCGAGGTGATGGGCGTGCACACCGTGCGGATGCCCCACCTGCGTGCAGCGTCACATGACCGGCCAGCGCGTCCTGGACACTCCGCTCGACCCGGTCGAGGGGACAGGATGGGTCTGGGCGTCGTATGTCGTCGACCGGAGGTGCCACTTCGCTCAGGAACTCGCTGTCGCTCACCATGAGCACTTCGTTCGACCACAGAACCGCAACATCTTGCTGTCAGGCACCGACGCTTAGGTTTGGCTAGATGAATGCCAAACGCTCGTCAAGCGCGGCAGGAGCGCGGGTATGATTCGTGCCGCACAGCTGCTGACCGCCGCCCTCACCTCGTTCGCACTGATGGGCTGCACGACCACGCCCACCCCGCCCGACACGCGCGCCTTCGTCGCCCGTGTCGAACTGACGTCCACGGCCGCCCTCCTCACTGCGTCCGGTGACACCGCCACCCTGCGGGCCGCCGCGTACGACGTGCAAGGCCGGCCGGTCCAGATCGAAGGTCCCGTGCTGTGGTCCTCCTCCAACGAAAACGTCCTCCACGTCGACGGCGCCGGTCACGCTACCGCCAAGGCCGAGATCGGCACGGCCAGGGTGACGGCCACCGTCAACGGTGTGCCGTCCCGACCGATGCTGCTCACCGTCGCCCGTACTGCGAGGGACACTCTGCTCGTCACCGACGAGCAGCTCACTTCCGCGCCCGCCCGTGTCGATGGCGGCTCGACGGACACTTCCGTCGGAGCGCGCTTCACCGTCAGCGTCCGGGACGATGTCACCCCGAACGTCGGGCAGGTCCTGCTCTCCACCGGCGTCTCTCCTGTGGTCGGTCGTGTGCTGGCGGTGCAGCCGCGCGCTTCAGGGAGGCTCGTGACGCTCGAAACGGTGGCGCTGACAGACGCTTACCGGGAGTTGCGGGTGCAGGATCACGTGCAACTGGACCTCGCGACGCTCGTCGCGCAAAATGGACCGTTCGCACCGGAGCGGATTGAGCGGCATCATGACGGTACCGTTACCCTGACGTACCGATTGCCCGAAACGACGATGTCCCGGCAGTCCACGACGCTGCCCGATGACGACATCCTGCCGGGACCATTCGCGAAGAAGGACTTCACGGTCGGTCCCTTCGAATGCGGAAGCACCCTCGACACGCTGCTCAGCGGGGACCTGATCAGCGTCAAGCTCGAATCTAAGATGGACGTGGACTACGACGCAGTCGTCTCGAACGGAGAGTTGACGGCGCTGGGCGCGGAACTCAACGGGGAACTGACCGGCACCGTGACCGGTGGACTCGACCTGGACCTGGGTGTGCAGGGTGAATTGAAGTGCCGCGCTGTGCTTGGGCGTCTGCCCATCCCGGTGTCCGGTCCGCTCGCAAGCTTCTTCGCGCCGACCGTCCCGCTCGGACTAGGCTTCCTGCTGGACGGGAAGCTCAAGCTCGGCAAGGTACAGTTCGCGCTGGAAGGCAAGCTCGGAGGAAAGCTTCAGGCTGGCGTCACGTACGATCGAGTGTCAGGCTCGATGACCGAGCGTCACAAGCTCGAACCGGTCAATACCTTGACGCCGCAGCTGAAGTTGCTGCTGCCGGACGAGGCGCTCCGCCTGGAAGGCGGTGTGGGCGTTCACGCGACTGCAGGGCTGGACTTCACCCCCTTTCCCTGGCTTGTCGACGCGACCCCGAGCTTCAAAGCGCTGGATGTCACGTTCGGCCCGAGGTTCGAAGGTAGCGTCGCACCGACAGGAACGCAGGCGCTCGTGAACGACTACGCATCGAGTTACGCGTTGAAGCTCGTCGGGACGATGGGACCGGGCGACGACCTGCAGGAGCTGCTCGCGGTCATGGGCACGCGCAACCAAGTGAAGGTGTTCGGCGCCGCGCCGCTCGTCGAGGGCACCATGGCCCGCTCACCCAACGGCACGCTGAGCGGACCGACGACGGTCACGGTCGCCACGCCCGCCAAGCTCAGCGTGGACCTCAAGGCCGCGAACGTCAGTTTCATTCCGGGCTCCTACAACGTACGTGAGGTGCTGTTGTTCCGCGATCGGGACGGCACGCTCGAACCGTTCGCCCGTCAGGTAGCGGATGAAGGCGCGACGCACTTTGAGTTTCCCTGGACACCCCTCGCCGAGGACGCCGGTCGGGCGGTCACGTTCCGTGCATTCGTGGTATCGAACGCATTGCGCGGTGTTCCACTCGAAATCGACGACGACGCCAAGTTCTCCGTGACGGTCGAAAGGGGCAGTCCCTCACCACCCCAGCGGACGGGGTGGAAGGGCACGATTAAGTACAGCTGGAGCGGCGTCCTTGACTCCACGCAGATGGATCCCTATTACGGTGAGCTCAAGCATCATCACGACGCGAAAGGGTCGTTGACCTGCGATCTTCAAGGTGTGGACGCGGACGGAAACGAGCGCACGGACTGGACGTACGACAACGTGACATTCACGTGGGATGAGGACCGGATCGGTCGGATTGAGGAACGCCACGTCGCGTACGCGTCGAAGAGCTTCGTATCCCCTTACGCTGGAGGAATCTCAAACGTGTACTTCGCACCTACAGAGGACGCAGTGACTCGGACATACAACCGCTACGAATATGGTCAACTTGTCCAGACGTGGAACGGGAAGGTCAAGCTCGAGTTGAGTGGGTCGTGCCTCGTGGACGGACTAACGCAACACTTGACCGAGGTGGACGGCAGGATCGTGTACACGGCTGACATTCTTCCTGTCCATGTGGGCGGGTACGGTATGAACGACGGGTTCAAGGAGACAGTGGAAATCAATCTCGTCCGTCAGTGAAGAGCGCGGATCGTCGGTCAGCCCTGCGATCTACCCGGCGACGCATCGGGAGCGGATGAACCGTCCGCTCCCGATGCGTTCAGGCCCGGAGTACCGTGCAGCACGGTACTCCGGGCCTGTATCGCGGGGTGACATTCTCACGCGCCGCCAGGGGTCCCATGGGATGAGCTCGACACGAGACATGTTCAGATCCTTAACCGTTCAGTCGAAGGTCGCTCTGGTGTGACGCGTTCCCTGCCCGACCTGCCGGTGCCCTTGGTGGCGTGGCCCTGGACGCTTGCACCGCGTCCCTGGGGGCGCGCTGGAGAGCGCGCTCCAGGTGTGCCTGCGTCATCGAGGTGGCCGAGGAGGTCATGCAACTCCAGAAAGGTATCGGAGGACGTCACGATGTGTGGTGACGTCCTCCGATGTCGGCTCGGGCCGTTCAATGCTCAGCGGCGCAGCAGCTCCGTGTACAGATGCTCCAGACACTCGTCCACGCTCAGGAAGTACCGCCGCGCACCGGTCGTGCCTTCCCGGACGGACGCTCGCCATGCAGGTGCGTGCTCGGGGCCTTCGTACCAGAGACGGAGCACGTACACGCGTCCGTCGTATGTGGTGAAGGGTCGTTCGGTCGTCTCGTTGATGTCCATCCTCGCTTCCTTCCGGGTCTACCGGTGGGTTCGGCTGCCCCTAGCCTGACTTCATTCAGGTCGTTCCCGCGGTGTGCCCTGGCCCTGACCCGTGTCGGCGGCGGAGCGGTCCGCACGGGCCGTCAAGGTGATGTCGAAGCGTCACTTACGAGCCGAAGTCCAGGTTGACGTCACCGCAGAAGTGCGTGGCGGCCATCGGGAAGCCCTGAACCGGGGCGCCGCCCGCCTAGAGGGTGCTGGTGTACGTCACCTTTCCGACGGAGGTGAAGGTCGTGATCGTGCCCTGCAGGTTCGTGTCGGAGTTGTAGTATCCGCCGCCGCTGGTGCCCGTCGTGCTCCTCTTGCCCACGAGCTCGGTGGGGACGGTCGAGCGGGTCGGCTGGTCGGGTGGCCGCGCCAGGTTGGTCGAAGGCGAGCATGGTGACGATCACGTTTATGGTGGAGGGGCGGACGCGACCGAGGGTCTTCTCATCCGAGCTGTCAATGCTGAGGTTGTCTTCCGCGCCGAACTCACCGTTGGATGCGTTGTCCTTCCACGCAATCACGACGTACTCGCCGTCAGCGAACGTGCCGGTCGTGAAGGTCGCCTGACGGCCTGCCTGCTTGATGACGATGCCGTCCGTGTTGTCCCAGTCGCAGTCGTCGTTCCTGACGGGGCAGACAATGATGCCCTGCACGTCCGCGCCTGCGGTCGGGGTCACCGTGCCGCTGATGGTCCGCGTGCCCGGCTGCGGTACCGGCTGGCTGACACTGCCGCCGGGAAGCGCGCTGGGCGTGGCGGTGGGGGGGTCACCTCCGCAGACGGTGAGCAAGCTGGCGGAGATGAGGAACGCGCCGAGCAGTGTGGTGGTCTGCATGAGGTTCTCCTTGTGACGATCACGTCGGACCGTCTCGTGGTCTGCATCGGCACTGTAGGGGCGGCACCCTGACACGCCGATGTTGCCCAGCCAGCCCGAATGACCCGCCGGTGCTCGGCAAGGGCGTGACGTACGTCACGCCCGGACGTTCGTGTGCGCGGCGCTCACAGTCGGCAGGACGGCGCTGTGACGAGGCGCCGGACGTCGGCATGGCCCGTGAGGTGCGGCGCGCGAGGAGGTCAGGTCGTCGTGAACTGCCGCGCGAGCGCGTCGAGCGCCTGTTCGGCCTTCTGGGCGCCCTGCGTGTCGCCAAGGGCCACGTACGCCCGCAGCGCCTCGTCGTACGCCCGCCTCGCCTCGCTTGACCGCATGGTGCGCTGCGCGGCTTCGCCGGAGCGCAGCAGCCA
>NZ_KI912675.1:231370-281556 GCF_000519345.1 Deinococcus pimensis DSM 21231 | reverse complement strand
GCGTCCCTTGCTGCGCACGAAGTCCTGCGCGAGGCGAGTCTTGCCGACCCCCGGGTCGCCCGTGAGGTAGATCAGCTTGCCGGCGGTCCAGGCGTCCTCCAGTTGCGCCCAGGCGGCTTCACGGCCGAGCAGGGTGGGTGGGCGCAGCACGCTCACCGGAAGCTGCGTCGGGGGCGTGACGCTCACCGTGTCGTCCGCGGCGGGTAAGGTGCCCTGGTCGATCTGCCGAGCGAGCCGCGCGGTGTCCGTGGACGGTTCGGCGTTCAGTTCGCGCTGCAGCACGCTCTTGCAGCGGTGGTAGGCGCGCAGGGCGGCCGGACGGTCGCCGTTGTGGTAGTGCAGACGCATCAGGGTGCGGTGCGTATCCTCACCGAGCGGGTCGAGGACGAGCAGACGTTCAGTGAGCGTGATCGCGTCCGCCCACGCGCCTTGCTGCTCGTGACGGTGCGCGCCCGCCCGGTAGGCGTGCGCGCGCCGCGCGTCCGCCAATTCACGGCGGGCGAGCAGCCACTCGTGCAGGTCAGGGCACGCGTCAAAATCGACGCCGTCGAGCAGTGCGTTGGTCGGAAGTGCGCGCGCTGCGTTCTCGTCGGTGAGCGCGTTGACGTCCGTGGTGAGGCCGTCCGTCAATGACAGCGGATCGCCCGCTTTGGTCACGTCGGCGCCGCAGGCGCCGCGCAGGCGGCGTAGCAGATGCAGCAAGTTGTTCTTGCCGGTCGCGACAGGAGTGCCCGGCCAGAGCAGCGTGACCAGCCGCGCACGCGACGTTGGACCTTCGAAGGCGAGGTAGGCGAGGAGCGCGGCCGTCTTGCGCTCGCAGGGCACCACCCGACCGTCGGGCGCGACGAGACGTGGCCGTCCCAGCAACTCCAGCCGCCACCCGGGTGAGCGTGAGGGCATGCCGTCACATTATCAAAATGCGTGTCCCGGACGTGAGTTTCTCGCTCGCTCAGCGGGGCTCGTCGGACGTCGCGTCCAGAATGGCGCGGGTGACGGCGTTGCCGTGCAGGAACGCGTCCCGAGCGTGGTGAGGGACGTGCCGCTCGCTCGTCTCGTCCAGCCAGCGCCGCGCTTCGTTGAGCGCCGCGTTCGCGTCGACGTGTCCGACCGCGCACCGCGCGTCGTGCAGTGCGAGCAGCACCTCACCACGCGTCATGTCCGCGGGCGTGACCTCCTCCAGCAGCCGGGCGGCGCGTTCAGCGTGCGCGAATGCGTCGGTGCCGCGGCCCAACGTCAACAACGCCCGGGTCAGACGGACCTCAGCGGTGAGTTCATACTGCCCCAGCTCATGCGCGCGGGCGATGGCCAGCGCGTCCTGCGCGTGCCGTAGCGCTTCGTGCGGTGTCGACGCCTCGGCGCGGACCAGCAGGAAGCGCGCTCGCCAGAGGGGCCGGTCGATCTCATCGAGCAGCGTCCGGGCGGAAGCGAGCAGGTCCGCGCCGTCCTCGCCACGCGTCACAGCGAGCCGGGCGAGACTCAGCAGCGGCCGCAGACGATACGTGCCTGGCAGTTCCGGAAGGTTGAGGGCGGCGCGCATCAGGTGCTGCGCGCGCTCGACGTCACCGAGGGTGAGCCACACCTCGCCTTCGCACGCGCCGTAATACGCGGGCAGCCAGACGCTCAGCTGCTCTCCCTGCGCGCGGGCCCGCGCGAAATGGGCGAGCGCGGCGGTGTACTCACCGAGATCGGCGTGCGCCAGCGCGAGCAGCGCGTGCCCGGTCGGGCTGCNCCACAGGCCCGGCACGTCCTGCNCGAGCGTCCGCGCGCGCACCAGCACCCCGAGCGCCTCACGAACCCGCCCGAGGTCACACAGACACACCGAGAGGTTGCGCAACGCCACGGGTAGGTTCGCGTTGTCCCCGAGACGTTCCAGCAGTGCACAGGCACGACGATGAACCGCCTCGGCGTCACGATGCCGGTCCTGATGGTCGAGCACCACGGCGAGACTGCTGAGGTTGCTCGCCAACGCCGCCGTATCCCCCAGCGGCTCCAGCCGCGCGACCGCCTCACCAAGCGCCTCGAGCGCTTCCATCATGCGGTCCTGCGCCCAGCACGCCGCGCCGAGATCCGCCAGGAGGTCGGCGTGCACTTCCGGCGCGCTCTGGCTCTGCCCTTCGAGGGCGACGAGTCCGCGCCGCGCCGCGACCTCCGCGCGGCGTCCTTCGCCGCACGTGACGAACAGTTCCGCCTGCAACTGCCAGGCCCGCGCGATGCCCACGGGTGAGCTGGCCTGCTCAAGCAGGATGTTGATCACACCCTGCCGAGCTTCACGGTCGTCATGTGCCGCGAGGGCCCGCGCCGCCCGTACCCACACCTCGAACGCCTCGTCCGCGTCACCCTGAGCGTGCAGCAGACGCGCCGCGTGATCGAAGTGAGCCGCCGCCTCACGAAGGCGAAGCGACGCCTGCGCCGCGCGGGCGGCGCGCAGCAGCCACGGGGTGGCCTGCGTGTCCAGCCCGGCGTCCAGCCAGTGCTGCGCGATCACGGCGGGCGGCGCGTCGTGCTCCGCGAGAACACGCGCCGCCGCACGCTGCAACAACCGTCGCGTCGCACTTGGAATGTCCAGCAGGATCGCCTCACCGATCAGGTCATGCGCGAACCGCTCACCTCGCACGATCTGCGCGGCTTCCAGCTCTTCCCACGCCGCGACCACCTCCAGCAGCGGCGCGGACAGCATGGCCGCGACGAGCTCCGGTGAGAAGTCACGCCGCAGCACCGCGCTCGCACGCGCCGAGTGCACCGCGATCCTCGACAGCCGCGACAACCGTCGGGTGATCAGCACGCCCACCTGGTCCGTCAGGAACGGCGCGCTTCCCTCGCTCGAACTCACGTCAAGTAACGCCTTGACACTTTCGAGCACAAAGAGCGGGTTGCCGCCGCTCGCGCTGACAAGGCTTGCGGCGCGCTCCGCGTCGACCGTGACGTCCAGGTTCGCAAGCAGCGTCCGCACGGCGTCCTCATCCAGCGGGCCCACCTCGACCCACTCGGCCTGCCGCGCGTTCACCATGCCCTCGAAGACGGACCGCGTGAACGGCGACAGCTCGTCCGTGCGGTGCACCGCCACGAAGTGAGGCAGTCCCCCCGGTCGTCCAAGGGGGAACACCGCGTCGATCAGCACGAACCCCGCCTCGATGGTCGCGTCGTCGACGTACTGGATGTCGTCGAACAGGCAAGCGTCCACGTTCGTGAGCCCCACCTGAAAGACGTGACGGATCGCGTCGTGCAGCCGGGTGTCCGCGCTCAAGAGCGGCGACTCGCCAGGCCCGACGAGTTCCGGCAGCAACCACGTCAACGAGCGGCGCGTCCAGTCTGGCAGGTCGGGCTTCGCGAGGTCCAGCACGCGCCGCACGTTGCGCGCGGCCGTCGTGTAGGGCGCGAGATGATCGCCGGGCCGTCCTTCCAGAACCAGCACCCGACCTTTGCTGCTTGTGAAGTCGAGGGCGAGCCTGGACTTGCCCACGCCGGGCTCACCACGGACGATGATGAACCGCCCGGCCTGCCAGGCCCGCTCCAGCACGTCCCACTCACGCTGACGTCCAGCCAGGACGGTCGGCTGCGGCACCCGGGCGGGCGGCGCGGGTGAGGCGACGACCGGCACTTGCCCGCTCCGCTCGATCAGGAGCGCCAATTCCCGCGTTTCCTTCATGGGCTCGGTGCGTAACGTCCGGTTCAGAAGTTCGCGCAGATCCTCGTAGACCGCCAGTGCCTGCGTGGCGTGCCCGTCGAGGTACAGCAGCCGCATCACCCGGCGGTGCGCGCTCTCCGACAGCGGGTCGAAGGCCAGCGCGCGTCGCGCGGCCCGCACGGCCAAGTCATAGGCGCCCCGCGCTTCCAGCTCAGCCGCCCTTCCCAGGAGCAGGTGCGCGCGGCGCTGATCGAGCTGTTCACGTTGCACTTCCAGCCAGTCAGAGAAGTCGGGCATCTCCCCGAAGGTGTAGCCGTCGAGCAGGACGCCGTCGAGCACGTCCACGGCACCGTCGAGCATCTCCCGGACGTCCACCCGCACCTGCGGCGCGAGCGTCAGCGCCTCCGCGGCCAGCACGAGCTCCTCCTCATACGTGCCGTTCATCCGCCGAAGCAGCTGCACGAGGTTGTTCCGCGCCGCGACCTCCGACCGGTCCGGCCACAACAGGGTCGCGATGCGCGCGCGTGGTGCCGCACCCTCTAGGGCGAGGTACGTCAATAGCGCGAGCGGTCGGCCCTCACAACGGACTGCTCGACCCTCGGGCGCGGCCAACGCCGCGACCCCCAACACGGAAAGCCGCCATGCTCGCGACATGTTCATTCCAGCTCAACCTAGCGTAGGAGCACGGCGGCGCACGTGAAGGTCACGTTCGACCCGCACGCTCACCCCGATCCACTTGGACGCTTCGCCTGCCGACTGGGCAACATCTTGGTACCACGTATGGGTTAGTACCTTGACCTCACCGCGGTCACCGCGCCGTAGGGGAGGAACACCATGCGCACCAGACTGCTCTTGTCCGCCGTCACCTTGGCCCTCATGACCGCCGCGCAGGCCGCCAGTCCCACAGGACCCGTCAAGCCTGCCGGACGGACCGTTCAGGGCACCACGCCGCTCGACGGGCAAAACGCCCGTCCGGGACAAACGTTCACACTGGGCAAGCAGAGCCCACTCAACTTCACGCTGAAAAGCGCCGAGTACAGTACGGGCCGCGTCGTCATCGGCGAGAACGTCTACTACCCCAATGCCGATCAGAAGCTGCTCGTGCTTCGCTACACCGTCCACAACCCGCAGAAAAGCGCGGCGCGCTACTACTGGGCGGACCTGAAGTTCACCGCTGTGGACGCGCTGGACCGCAACCACGAGTTCATCGGGGCGGTCGCGCGCGACGGCACGACCGACAAGCTTGAAGTTAACCTCAAGCCTGCTCAGAAGGTGGACGTGGTGACCGCAATCGTGGTGCCCGCCGCAGGCCCAGTGCCCAAACTCATCGTGACGCGCGCCGGAGAAGCCAGTGTGCTGCGCTACGACCTCCGCACGCAAGCGAAAGCGTTGCCATCCGGGTTCGCGGACCCTGCCGACACGAGCGGCGCCACCGCCCGCTCCCAGGTGCCCGCACTCACCGGCAAGCTGATGCCGCTCAAGTGGTTCGACGTGCGTCTCGATGAAGCAACCTTCACGACGGACATGCTGGACGGCAAGACCCCGAGCGTGGGCATGCGCTACCTAACCGCGACATTCGTAATCAAAAACAACCTGTGGCGTGACGTGGAGTACGCTTGGAGCGACTTCAAACCGACCCTGAAGGACGCGGATGGCGAAAAGGTGGCGTACAACCAGGTGATGCTCAAGGCCAACCGCGACGAAAAAGCCGGAGGGAAACTGCCCAAAGGCGAGGAGGTCCGGGTGCGCTTCTATTGGGAGCTCCCGCAGAACGTCACGGGAGACAGCGTCCTCCTCACCGACGAGTCGGGTCGCGGCTTCGTGTTTGACGTCAAGCAGGCCCGATGACGCGGACACCACCCAGCCCTTCACCGTGACGCCAACGTCCCTGACAGGCACCCTCTAAGACGCGATTTCACAACCTTGCCAGCTTCCTAAAACAGATCAGTGCCAACGCCAGCAGATGAAGTGCTTCGAACTGCGAGGCGTACCGTTCGTACCGTAGGCGCAGACGCCGAAAGCCGTTCAGCCACGACAGTGTCCGTTCCACCACCCAGCGGTGTCGCCCCAATCGCTCGCTCGACTCCACGCCACGTCGAGCGAGGCGGGCGGTGATACCACGTTCACGACACGCCCGACGGCAGCGCCGAAGGTCGTAGGCCTTGTCGCCATGCACCTTGTCCGGGCGTCGCCTCGGACGCCCCGGACGCCCCATCCGAATCCCAGGAATCGCGTCCAGCGCTGCTTCGAAGCACACGCTGTCGTGACGGTTCGCCCCCGACAGCACCAAGCCCAGCGGTATGCCCTGCCCGTCCACGACGAGATGCCGCTTCGTCCCTGGGCGCCCTCGATCCGTCGGGTTCGGCCCGGTCAGGTCCCCTCGGCTCAGCGCCCTCACGCTCGCCGAGTCCACCGACGCGCGCGACCAGTCGACCGCGTTCTTGGACGCCAGCCCTTCCAGGACACGCTCCCAGACCCGCCGCCACAACCCCCGCGCTTGCCAGTCGCGTAAGCGCCGCCAGCACGTCACCCCGCTGGGAAAGCCCAACGCACGCGGCAGCGCTGCCCAGCGGATGCCCTCCCGCAGCACGCTGGTGTTGCCCGCCAGCGTCGCACGTGGATCAGCGAAAGGTCGCCCGCCGCGCGGCTGAACGGGCCTCGGAAGCAAGGGCTGCACGATCGACCACAGGACGTCCGGGACAAGCTCGTCAATCACGCGCCGACGCTACGAACTCACCATTAAAGTGAGGACGTGCACGCCATCTACCGTAACGTCGTGTTTGACCACGTCTCCCGCCCCGCATCGCCTGCGGACATCGCCAGCTTGGAAGCTGACCTTGGAGTCGCCCTGCCGCAGGAGGTCGTCGACTTCCTGTCGGTCGTGAATGGTGGGACGTGTGCGTTCTCGGTGGATGTCGACCTGGGCGACGGCAACAGGCGCACCGTCGCGTTGCAGGAGTGGCATGGGTTCGGCACCGTGACGACGTTCGAGCAGGCGCTCACCTTCACGCGAGCAACCTTTGGCGTTCCTCGGCCGGTCTTGCCCATTGCGAACTCGAACTGGCATGACTTTGTCTTCCTCGACTTGACCGAGGAGGGCGAGGGGCGAGTGGTGGTGTTCGTGATGGGCCAGCCCGCCTGGACGGGCTGGAACACCGAGTCGAAGTTCGTGACGGTGGCGAGCAGGTTGACGGAGCTGCTCGACCGACTGTACTTGGACGACGACACCGTGGAGATGCTGCAAGAGGATCTGGGGAACCGCGACGAGGAAGAGGATCAACGGATCGAGCGCATTTTGGACACGGGCCGACCTGGCTGGCGAACTGCCTGATCGCAGTCCAGGGTTGTGAAATTGCGTCTAAAGCGGACACAGCGCCCAAGCGTGACCTGCCAGTTTCCGAGGATCCACCATGACGCGTCACCACGTGGACCGACCCTGCAACTCACGGGCAGGAACGTGTCCAGCCCGACGTCAACAGGAGACATATGCACGCCATCGAACTCACCCGACCCGGCAACGCTTTCGACACCAGCGCCCTCCGGGACCTGCCCGAACCTCACCCGCCCGGCCCCCAAGACGTCCTCCTCAGCGTCGAATACGCCGTCATCAATCCCAGCGACTTCGTCTGCGCCCGTGGTACCTACCCCGGCATCACCTTCCCCTACATCGGCGGCATCGAAGGGCTCGGCCGAGTACTCGAACGTGGCGCTAACGTTGCGCACCTCAATATCGGCGACCTCGTGCTGCTCCCTCCCGAAACCGGCACGTGGCGCCAACGCTTCACTGTCCCCGCCGCCGACTTGTGGGCTCTGCCTGAAGGCGACGCCCAACAACTCGCGCAACCGCCGATCTCGCCACCCGCGTTCGTGAGGTGACACAGGGCGCTCTGATCCGACTGGCCTTCGACGCCGTCGGCGGAACCGCCACCGTGCGACTGGTCGACACCCTGGCGTCCGGAAGTACCCTCGTCGCGTACGGCGCGTTGAGCCAGCAGGCATACCAGCTCACCCCAGGCCAGCTCGGCGTTCGGGACATCCAGGTGCGAGGCTACTGGCTCCCACGCTCGCTCTCCCGCCTGACTGCTCAGGCGCGCCGCGACCTGTACACGGCCCTGGCACGACAAGTCAACGCGGGTCAGCTTCACGCGCCCGTGCACGCCACGTTCCGTCTCGAGGACCACAGGGAAGCCCTCGCGCTGGCCATGCGGGGCGGATTGGATGGAAAAATTTTGTTCGCGCCCGCAGCGCAGCCTTGAACCCGTCCCCCTCGAAGACGCACGCGACCCGACACAACTCGAGTTTGACCTTGCCTGAGTTTTGTGGACAGGGAGTCCTCCAGCATCCGTGCCATGGGCCGCCACGCGCGGAACTCGTCCGGCGTCCACCCGCAGCGCCGCAGCGCCGCCTCCACCTCCGGGGAGAAGATCACCGCTCACCGTCCCCGAGGTCCGGGCCGCCGGCGTACAGGTCCATGTCGACTTCCGCGCCGAGCGCGAGGATGCGCCGCAGGTCACGCGTGGTGAGCACGACGCCCCACATCTGGTCCTTGTAGCCCTTGTACACGACCAGCACCTCTCCACCGTGCAGCGGTCGCCTTCGGTGAGCGACCGGACGCGCTCCGCGTGAGGTTCGGTGACGTCGAGGAGTCGGGCGAGCTTGTCGTCCACCTCGCCGGGGCGCGTGCCGTACGCGTCGAGTTCCCACCCCTGACACTTGCAGTGTCCGCCGGGCCCAATCATGTCGTTCATCCGTCCCGACGTGGTGGGCGTCAGGCCCGTGATCCGCGTGATCTCGTCCGGGTCGACCTGCTCGCTGCGGATCAGCAGGGTCACGCGCGAGTAAGCCTCCGCCCGCACCCCCACCACCTCATGGCCTCCCAGGGCCGTGTGGATCATGACGACGAGGTGGTACGGCTCGCCCTCCACGGCGAAGTACACGTCGAACCCGTCCTCGCGCGCAACGACCGCCTCGGGTCGCAGTTCGCCGTCCTCGCGGCGCAGGGCGTGCGGTTCCAGGAACTGCCGCGTGACGATCCGCGTGGGGGTCGTGAGTTCCCGCACGGCCAGCTCGGCGGCGGCTTCCTTGCTCGTCACGCGCCGCGCCTAGGCGTGTCGAGTCGGGCGAGCAGCAGGGCCGCGAGTGGCCCGATCCCGAAGCTGAACAAGAGGCCGAGCGTCGCGCCGAGTGGTCCGCCCGACATGAAGCCCGCGACGACCCCTACCGAGAGGGCGAGCAACTGAAAGCTCAGCCTTCGCGCGCCGTTCCAGGGGCGTCGATAGAGGCTGCGGCCGAGCAGCAGTAGCAAGGCGGTGTTCCACGCGAGGTACACCGCGACGTGCGCGAGCGTCTCCGCCGTCGTGACGATCGGGATGGGCAGGACGTTCCACTGCACCCAGACGCCCGCCGGGAACAGCAGCGCGACACCCGTGAAGTCCAGCAGGACGTTCGCCGCGCGGCGGTCGAGTTCGTCACGGTACTCCTCGGGGGAAGTCATGCTCCGAGCGTACACGCCGAACCCGAGGCGGGCGTCGGCAGGTCCGTCTCGTCTCACCGTCCAGATGACGGAGGTGTCCGTCGTGGCGCGTGTGCTACGGTCCGCTCGTGCCGAGAAGCCTGAGCGTGACCGACTTCGAGCAACTCACCCGGCCCCTTGTGGGACAGCGCGTCAGCCGGGCGTACCGGGGTGGGGGGACGGCGTTGCTGCTCGACTTCGGTGCGCTCGTGCCGTTGCGTCCCCGTCCGGAGCTCGCGCTGTCCAGCGGTCGTGTCCTGCCCGCCCGGACGCCCCTCGTGGGCGAGTGGAGCGTGATGATCGAGTGGGACTGGCGGGTGGAGGGACCCAGGTCGGTGCTGTTGGGCAGTCAGAGTGGGGACCGCCGTATGGCGCGTGGCATCGCCTCGCTCGTCGGCGCTGAGGTTTCGGGCGTGACGCTCTCGATGCGCGTGCCGGAACTGCGGCTGGAGTTCACGGACGGACGCGCCGTGCAGGCCTTCGCGGCGGTGGAGACAAGGCCGCGGTGGGCGCTGTTCCTCCCGCTCCTCAGCGAGGACGGACACGACTCGTGGATTCACATGCGGCGCGGCCGCGCGGAGTTGGAGACGCGGGAGGCAGCAATCTTGAGCAGAGTGGCCAGGAAGAACCCGACATGACGACGTGGCGTTTCCTTGAGGACGCGGGTGGCTGGGATCTCATCTGGTTCGCCGTAGACGACGACGGCCACGTCGCAGCGGTCACGACCGCTGGATTCACCCTGCTTCCGGACTTCGTCACTAGCATCGACCTGTTTAATGACCTCTTCGACGTGGTCGAGAAGCTCCCGGGGCGTGGGAACGCCCGCGCGATGCAGGATCTTGACGAGGCGCTGCGGTACGACTCGTGGGAGGACCTGGCCGTGAGGGGGCTGTACACGTACGACATGGAGCAGGACGACGGCGACGGACCCACGCGGCTGGTGTTGCGCGCCGTGTACTTCCCATCCACTGCACTACACCTGATCGACCTCCCTCAGAACGCGCGGGACCTCCTGGAGGCGTGCCGCCTGCCGGGCGTGCTGTTTGCGTCCACGCCGGTCCTGCGGGTGGACGAGCCGCCACGATGAGCGTTCAGTCGCTGTTCTTCCTCGGGTCACCCGACGGGCTCGTCGCGCACTTCCTCTCCGGACCGCTGGACGACTTCGAACGCTGGTACGCCGCGTGGCTGGCGGAGGAGCCCGGCTTCCTCGACGACCGCGGACCCGAGGTGATCCGCGAGGTCAGGCAGGGCGGGCGAGACGCTCTGGCGAGCGCGAGCACGCGGGTGCCTTCGGTGGTGGACGAGGTGCTGTCGTGGTACTACGGGCTGTTCACGGACGTTCAACTGCCGCCGGACGCGTGGGTGCGGGCGGGCGTCTCGATGATCCGAAGGGACGAGTTCTTCAAACTCGAACGGGCCTTGGTGGACCGCGGCCTGATCGACGCGGCGGACCTCGTGACATTCATCCTCAAGGGCCGACCGGTGCTTCGCGACGCGGAGGTGCAGCCGTACGTGGAGAGCGATCCGCTCAGCCCACCCTCCCTGGCCTTCTGGACGCAGGAGGAGGTGGAGCGGCTGCACGACCTGCTCGGCGGTCTCGGTGAGGCGGAGCGGCTCGTCCTCGACCCCGGGTGGGGCGCGCTGCCCGCCCTGCTCGACGCGGTGAGCGCAGCGCGTGAACGGCGAACGGGCGTGGTCGTGGTGACTGGGTGAAGGGCATGACAGGAGCAGAGCGCTTCTACGCGGGCGACGACGTGCGTCTCCTCGTCGACTGGACGGGCGTGCGGCTCCCCACGTTGCGTGGAGGACAGTCGCTCAGTCGTCCTGGGCGTCGCCCTCCACGCGGTACACCCACTCGACGTCGTCCAGCCGCGAGACGACGGATTCCACGAACCCGCCGCTCCTGCCGTAGGGCGGTCCGGAGATGCGCAGCCGACCCCCGCCCGGTTCACCCAGCCGCACGAGGTACGACGCGACCTCGTCTCGCGAGTCGGCGAGCGCCAACCGCACGGCCAGGGGCGTCCATGCCTGATCGCTCATCAGCAGGCCCGCGCCCGCGAGCTCCGCCACATGCGGTCTCACCTTGCGAGCGCGCGTCACGTACACGCCGTCCAGCGTCTCCCACGCCCACGCCGGGTACCGCCGCGAGAGCAGATGCGGCACGTACACCTCCAGCAGGGACGCCAAGTCCGACGAGGGAAGGACCTCGAAGACCCCACCTTCGGGCGTCCCGTTAAGGGCGGTGACCAATGTCCTCGCCACGTTCGCGTCGATGTTGGACGTTCCTGACTTGGGTTCGTCGTGCATGGGCCCTCCCACGGGCAGAGACATCGACGCAAGGACGTCCCTGCGCTCTGACGATCCTACGGTCCCTGCTTGCGTCAAGGCCGGAGCGAACGACGGTACCGGTGTTGTCGCTGCTCAGGTAGAGCGATAGGGAACTGGACGGCATCTGCTGCGCGCCGAAGACAGGTGCCGTCCTGCCCGACCGTTGTGTATCTGGGGTATACCCAGACGGACAATAACCACGATCAAGACGCACTCAGAGTCAGGGCATTCTTTAGGGTCGCCGATCATTCCAAGCCCCGGCTGCTCTCCTGCACGGCCGTTGATATGAAGTTGGGTGGCGAGCTCGTCGGACTGTCAGGTCACAGACGATGAACCCCACGCTGCGTTCAAACGCGACGGCCTTGCCTCCATGCGAGGCAAGGCCGTGGAAAGACCTCCAGGCGCGTAGCAGCGTCTTGATGACCCGGCGCTCGTTCACCGCGCAAAATCACCGCTTCTCGCTCGGTGACAGCCTCAAACACGCGGAATACACGAACTCGAGAAAGTCGTCGGCACTCGTGAAGTACTGCCGTTCGCCCTCCGCGCCTTCCCGAGCCGAAGCGCGCCAGATAGCACCATCATGACCTTGCTCGTGCCACACACGCAGGATGAAGATCCGGGATGCTCTCCCCGGCTGACTGGTGCTTGCCTCGTAATCCACTTCAACCTCCACTTCGAGCGAGTCGCCCGCGCCGTTCTTCCAAGGCGGAGCGGACAGTCCACGGTGTTCGCTCCGTTCACGCCTCGCTCTCGACAGGTGACGTTCAGCTCATCGGCTTGAGACTGAACCCGGCCGACGCGTTTGGTGGGGTCACCGTCGTGCCGGGCGCGCCATCACTGAACATGCCGATCAGGTCGCCCCGGTTCACGACGTTGTCGCCGTTCACGTCCTTCCAGCCGTACAGCGTGTAGGGCTGCCCCACCATGAGGTCGTCTAGGTGGTACCGCGCGGACAGTCCGGACGTCTCGATCGTCGTTTCCTGCTTCGTCGTCTCGTCGCAGACCTCACCGTTCATCACGCACGCGACCACCACCGCGCCCTTCAGGTCCGTCGCGGCGCGAACGTCACCGGAGATCGAGCTTGTCGCGTCCCCCGGTTGCACTGAGGCGCCCAGCTTGATCGTGAACTGCATGGCGTTCCCGAGCGTGTTGGTGCGCTCGAAGTCCGCCGTCATCGACGAGGCGTACGTCGAGGGACGACGTTCCGCGATCAGCACCGACTGTGGCGGGCCGTCCTCGGGCAGGTAGCGCGCCGTCACCTTGTACCGACCGATTGGGATGTCCCGGATCTGCGAGCCGTACAGGAACGCCCGGATGGTCCTGCCCGCGCTGCCGTCGATGATCGGTCCGTCCGGTTCGAGCGTCACCTCGACGCGGCTCAGGTCGAAGCCGGGTGCGTCCACCGCGCCGTACATCCACAGGGAACCGCCGTAATACTGCCCTTCGGGTGTCCGGCCGCTCAGCTTCCACGTGAAGTCACGCACCGCGCCACGCTCGGCGGGGAATTCCGTGACGTCACTCGCGACGAGCACGAACTGGTAGTTGATGCCGTGATACTCGCGGTGCAAGATTGCGCCGCCCCGCCAGGTGCCCAGCTCGTTCCGTGGCAGCGTGAGGCGGTAGTGTCCGCTCGTGTCGCTGACGCCGGTCGCGTTGACGTTGTAGCTCAGCGTGTTGTCCGCGTAGACGTCCACCCCCGGAACGGGCATGCCGTTCTCACTCCTCACGGTGCCCGTCATGGTGTACGGCCCGGCCTGACCGGATTCGCCGGACCCCGTTTCACCGGGCGGTGTCCGGCCCGTGGCGTCCCCTGTCGGCGCGCCGCCGCAGGCGCTGAGCGCCGTGATGAGCATGACCAGACCCAACTGCTTCATGTTTCGCATTCTTGACCTCTCTCCCGGCGCCGTTCCCTTTCGGGCGGCGCCGCTGACGTGACGCCACCGTAGCCGTAGAGAAGTGTCACCCGGGTGTCACTGCCCGGCCCGCACTTCAGGCTGATTTGGGCACAACGCACGTCGTTCGCCGCCGAGCGGTTGACATCCGAGTGACACCGCGCCGCGCCTACCGTGCGGCTTGAAGAGCCGGTCATGCGGCTCGAACGGCAGCCGAGCAGGAGTGCTACGCCCAGGCGTACCGAAGGCCAGGCCGCCCGGAAGGGGAAATGCTTATGCTCAACGAACAAGTTCGTCGTCCGAACCTCCACCGACCCGGCGTCGCCTTGACGCAGGTGGTCCTGACGTTGCTGCTCGCCTGGAGCTTCCAGGCGGCCGCCGTGCTGTCCGGTCTCGACATGCGGCAGCTCGATCAGGCGCCGCCCACGATGTGGCTGTTCATGATCGGGATGAGTTTCAGTCCGGCACTCGCGGGTGTCGTCACGCAGCTCGCGTACCACCGATCGCTTCGCGGGATGGGCTGGCGTGTCCGGTCGTGGCGTCCTCTCGCGTTGGGGGTTCTCTCGGGCTTCGTCATCGTCACGGCCGGGCAGCTGCTGACCTTCACGCTCGGCGCCACGACCTTCGACGGTGTGGCCGCCGAGCGGCACGCCGCGGGCTTCCTGGGCGGTCACTGGGCACCCACGTGGTTGCTCGTGCCGCTGTACGCGTTCCTGGCGAGCGTCGCGTACACCCTGCCGATGGCGTTGTTCGCCGTCGGGGAGGAACTGGGGTGGAGCGGCGTCCTCATCCCGCACCTGGCGCGGCGCTTCTCGTACGTCACGACGTGTCTGCTGTTCGGCGCGGCATGGTTTTTGTTTCACCTGCCGCTCGTGCTGTTCGCGCACTACGGCCTCGACATGCCCGTCTGGTTTGCGGTTCCCGCGACGCTCGTCATTCAGACGCTCATGGCGTTCCCGGTGGCGTGGTTGCGGCTGAGGTCGGGTAGCGTGTGGCCGGGTGTGCTGTTCCACGGGATGCTTAACGCTGCCGGGGTGTACGTGTACAGCGCCGTGTTCCAGTCCAGCGACTCGCCGTTCGGCGTGTTCGTCCGCGGCGAAGGCGGACTGGCCGGGATCATCGTCGCTGTCGTCGTGGCGGCACTGCTGGTGCGGCGCGACCGACGCTCCACCTGAGCGGGGCAACGCTCGATCCTCTCCTGAACGGAGATCCAGAACTTGGATGGAACACCCGGAGGGACCTTTGTGCGGCGCGGTGGGCAGCGAAGAGCGCCCGGCCGCGCCGCTTGCCTTGTGGGCTTTGCTACCCTGAAGTTGGATGTCCCGTCCACCGTGGCACCTCAATCTGTCCGGTCATCCGGGCCTCCGCCGCCCTGACGGGCAGGACGTCCGCGTGGACCGCAAGTCCCTCGCGCTGCTCGCGTACCTCGCGCTGGAAGGGCCGACGTCCAGGTCACGGCTGGCTGGCCTGCTGTGGCCGGACACGGTGGAGGCCACCGCACGCAACAACCTCGTGATCAAACTGCGGCGTCTGCGCGCGCGCGTCGGCGAGGACCTCGTCAAGGCCGATGAAGCGACGTTGACCCTGCATGAACATGTCGCGGTGGACGTCGTCCACGCGTTGCGGGAACGTCAACACGGTCGGCTCGCGGGGACGCTGAATCTGCCCCGTGGGCTGCTGGGCGACGCGCCCCTCGACGATCTGCCCGACCTGTTCGACTGGCTGCTCACGTGGCGCGAACGACTCGACACGTACCGCTGGGAAGCGTTCAATCACGAATTGAAGCGCCTGGAGGACGCCGGGAAGTACGAGGATGCCGCGGCGCTCGCGGCGCGCTGGGTGGACCTCGATCCCCTCTCCGAGGACGCCGCGCGTCACAGCATGCGCGCTCAGTACCTCGCGGGTCATCCCACCGGGGCGTTGCGGGCCTACACGCGACTGCGCGACATCCTCCAACGGGAATTGGGTCTGGAGCCTCACGCGGCGACCCGGGCGCTCGCGGAGGACATCGCGCGCGGTGAGCCGCTGCCCACCCCGGCCACGCCGGCCGCACGTCCGGAATTACCGCTCGGCGTGTTCCGCCCGCCGTCCCTGATCGGCCGGGACGCCGCGTGGCGCCAGATGGAGGCCGCGTGGCAGGCGGGGCAGCTGATCTACCTCACGGGCGCGCCCGGCACGGGCAAGACCCGCCTCGCCCTCGACTTCGCCCGCTCGAAAGGCACGACCTTGCGGCTCGAACACCGCCCCGGCGACGACACCGTACCGTACTCGTCGAGTGCGCGCTGGACCCGCACGATGCTGCGTCACGCGCCGCACCTCACCCTCACGCCCTTCCAGCGGCGTGAGGTGTCACGCCTGCTGCCCGAACTGCGTGAAGGTGACGTCCCCCCCCTCGACGGCGAGGCGGGCAAGCTCGCGTTCTACGAGGCGCTGTCGCAGGTCGCGGAGCTCGCGCTCGCGGACGTGACGGCTGTCGTGTCCGACGACATTCAGTACGACGACGACGCCTCGCAGGACTCCGGCCGATACCACGCGACGAGGGCGGTCACGCAACCATCGAGCGCGCCACAACCACGGGTGCTGCTCACCTTCCGGCAGGGGGAACTGCCCACTCAGACGCAGGCGGTCATGCGCGGCCTCATCGAGGGCGGCCTCGCGGTGCTGATCGAACTCGAACCGCTTTCCGTGCGGGACGTGCGGGCGCTGCTCGACAACCTCGGGCTGACCTTCGCGTCCGGACTCGAGCAGGACCTGTACCGTTACGCCGGCGGCAACCCACTGTTCGTGCTGGAAACCGTGAAGTTCCTCGTGGAGGAAGGCCTGATCGACCGTGGGCTGCCCGAACGGCTCGCTCCTCCAGGACGCACGGGGTCGGTGCTCGAGCGGCGTCTGGCGCGCCTCTCCCCGGCGGCCCTGAACGCCGCGCGCGCGGCGAGCGTGCTCCGGAGCGATTTCACGCTGGAGCTCGTGACGGCGGTGCTGAGCGCGCCCCTGCTGGAGACCGCGGGCGCCTGGGAGGAACTGGAAGCCGCGCAGATCATGACGGGTGAAGCGTTCACCCACGATCTGCTCTACGAAGCGGTGTGGCAGGGAACGCCTGAGACGGTGCGCCGCCTGCTGCACCGCTCCGCCGCGCGGGTCCTCGCCGAGACGGGCGGGCATCCTCAACGAGTGGCGCAGCACTGGCGGGACGGCGCGCAACCCCGGGAGGCGGCCGTGTGGTTCGAACGCGCCGCGCGAGCGGCCGAGGCGGCCTACCGCCCACAGGAGGCCGAGGCGTGCTATCAACGCGCGGTGGAGGCGTACGAGGCGGCCGGTGACGTTGAGGCGGCCCGGACCCTCAGGACGCGTCCCTCCGCAGGTTCGGCGTCCTGAGTCCTACCTTGCCCACGGCGCGCACTTCATGCGCATGAGCTCAGTGCCATCCACCGCTCCGGGCAGGACGCCGCGCCCCCTCGGGAGAGGACACGCGGGACGCGCGCAGCACCCGTAGCAGCGTCCCCGGCGCGAACAGCACGGTGGGTGCCGCCAGCAGATGCGCGACGCTGAACAAGTCACGCGCGAGCGTCGGGTCGACGTAGCTGGCCCGCTGAAGGCGCTGCATGTACCCGTTGGTGAGTCGCGTCAGCGCGGGTCGGCGGCCCCGCACCTCCGGATACACGAGGTCCGCCGTGGCGGCCATGGACCACGCCAGTTCGATGGTGGATCTCGACGCGCGGAAGAACGCCGCACCGATGCGACCTCGGCGACGCCCCCATCCGAGCAGCCGGTCCAGGGCGAGCGCTTCGAGCGCCGCGACGGTCATGCCCTGTCCGTATACGGGATTGAACGCGCACCACGCGTCACCAAGCACCACCAGGCCGTCCGGGAAGCGGCGCATCCGTTCGTAGTGCCGCCGGACGTTCGCGGGAAAGTGGAACACCGCGAAGTCGGAGACGGGCTCGGCGGTCAGCAGGAAGTCATGCAGGTCCGGCGCGGGCAGCGCGCGCGCGAACGCCAGGAAGCTCTCGTCGTCAGGGGTGGGGTGCTCACCGAGCCAGCCGCCCTGCATCACGAGCCAGCGATCACCCTCCACGGCGGACGCTGAGCCAACGCGGCGTTCGCGGGGCGCGTCGGGCGTCACGGCGAACGCGTTGAGTCCACCGAAGTCACCCGGGGCGCGGCGGTACTCACGCGAGACGTACGTCAGTCCGATGTCCATGCGGGTCTCCTCGGGACGGCCGTAACCGGCGGCGTCCAGCCACGCGGGGGTGCGGCTGCCCCGCCCCATCGCGTCCACAACAAGCTGGGCGCGCAGGACGCTCGGCCCACCGGCGGGGTTCGTAAGGTGCACGCCCACCACCCGGTCGTCTTCATGAACGAAGCCGGTGACGGCGACACCTTCGAGCAGGCGCACGTTGCCGGCGCTCAACACGCGCCGCCGCACGACGAGCTCCAGGAAGGGCCGGGTCATGCAGAGCAGGTCGATGCCGCTGCGCACGCGTGGACGGTACGTGCCTGCCTGGTTGATCTTGACGTCTCCGATGAGGTCACCCTTGACGGCGCCACCCGCGATGAGGTCCGCGGTGGCTCCGGGAAGCAGCCGTTCGATGGCGCGCAGACCCCCGGCGAGAAGCGCGTGGGCGTGACGGCCTTGAGGGACGCCCTTGCGGGGAGTGGGGGTGTCGCCGAGGCGGTCGCGTTCGACGATGGTGACGGTGTCGTGGTGCCGGGCGAGGACGCTGGCGGCGAGCAGGCCGGCCATGCTGGCGCCCAGAACGATCGCGTGAGTGGGATGCGTGTGGGTCATACGGCGGCACCGTACATGACGCTGGATGTCACTTCCGTGTCAAAGCGTGTGGCTCGCGACGGCCCTCAAGGCGGCGTGTTGGTGGCGGAGCGCTGAGGGTCACGGGGACAACGGCGCAGACGGAGGGGAGCGCTCCTGTCCTTTCCTGACGGGCACGGCCAATCAGTGCCATGAGATCAAGTGTTTGCCCGCCTTTCCCAGCAGGCATCTCAATCAAGGGAATTCTTTGAGCGCTCTTGAAGCAGACCGAAGGACGAACCCAGGAGGTCGTCAAGAGTAGGTCCACCACGTAGAGGCTGGTCGGGCGGCTCTCCGCCCGACCAGCCTCCTCACCTCACGGCCCTGGAGTGTGGTCGTTCACGCTGGCGCTTGGGGTCGTTCTTCATGACGCCTGCTCAGGGACGCGTCGCGCGCTGGTCATGGCGGACGTCGGGTTCGAGCGGTCAGCGTCAGGGGTTCAGACGGATCGTCTGAGCAGCCTGCTCGTCTGAGGTGGCGAGCGTGCCGACGATGCGTCCATCCGCTTGGATCAGGAGGCTTCGAACGGTTGGGGACTGCCCGGGCACGTCGAGGGCGACGGCGCCTCCGGAGCCGAAGGTCATGTCAAAGGTGAGGTCCGGGTTGAGGCGGGCGACCGCCCCGAACTGCGTACCCGACGAGTAGACTTGCGTCGCGTAGAATCCGCCGATGAGGATCTTGCCGTCCTTCTGCACGGCCACCTCGGAGAGGTTGTTCACGTAGGTGTCCGTGAACGGGAACCTGAAGGTCTTCGTTCCGGTGACGATGCCGCTGGCACTGAGACGGACGATGGTGGGATCAACGCCGATCGAGCGTGTGGATCCTGCGACGAGGACGATCTGGCCGTCCGGGAGGGCCGCGAGCGCGAGGCCATAGTTTCGGTGGAGGTCCTGAGGTGTGACGAAGCCGTTGTTGGTGGAGCCGAAGGTCGGGTCGAGTTGTCCGGTGGGGGTGAGTCGGAAGGCGACGGGGAAGAAGTCCCCGCCGCCGAGATCCGTGGCTCCGGCGACGACGAGGCGTCCGTCCGGCTGGACGAGGATGTCCTGCGCGGCGTCAGGGATGAACCGGAACTGCTCGGTGTCGTGGACGTCCTCGTACTGCACGTACGCTTCGCCGTTCTGCCCGAAGGTTCCGTCGGGACTGCCGCTGGTGTTGAGGCGCAGCACCGCGAAGGCGGACGAGGTGCCTCCGAGGCTGTCGCGACGTGGTCGGTCGGCCTGACCGACCAGGAGGATGCGGCCGTTTGGCGAGACCCTGACGTTGTTGACGAGGACGGGCGCGGTGGCGTTGAGCGTTCTGGTGTCGAGGTGACCCCCGTCGGCGAAGGTCGTGTCGAGCGTCAGGTCAGCGTTGTACCGGACGATGGACGAGCCGCCCGCGGCGAGGAGCTTCCCATCGGGTTGCACCGCGAGCGTCCGCGCAGTGGACGGGCTGAAGTCGATGCCGAGCGGACCACTGCGCGCGGTGACCTTGCCGTTCGCGTTCAGGCGGGTGAGGTTGAACTGCGCGCCGAGGACGACGATGCTGCCGTCGGGTGTGAAGACGCTGTCCATCCCACCAGCGGGGACGCGTCCGTTGTCACCGAAGGTGAAGTCAGGACTGCCGGGCGTGGTGGTTGGTGCGGTGGGGTCTTGCTGGCAGTGGACGGTGGGTTGGATCCAGTTCGCGTGATCGTAGTAGTTGTTGTCCCCGCCGTTCGTGACCACCAGACGCAGGTCCGTCTTGCCGGTGGTGTCCACCGAGTAGAACTTGGCGCCGTCCTTGCCGGTCATGAGACCTGAGTCGAATACCTTCGCGCCGTCCAGGAAGATCTGGAAGGTGACGCTGCCCCGGTCGCCGACCTCGTCGTCCACGCCGACGTACCCGTCGAGCTTGCTGCACGTCACCCCGGCCAGGCTGCTCTTGAGGCTCCAGCGGAGTTCGCTGTCCGCGTGTACGCCGTAGCCGACGTCGTAGGACTTGCCGCCCACGCTGAGCTTGCGCCCGTCCCCTTTGTTCTGTTCGCCGTTGCTGGTGTTGACCTCGATGGGCCCCCAACCGTTCTTCGCGCTCAGGATGGGTTCGTAGTACAGGTTGTTCCTGCCGGGGTCGAGGGTCAGGGGTGTGACGGTGCCGGGCGCCTGGGTGTAGCTCCACGGGTACGAGGCGCCGTTCGCGTACGGTCCGAGGTCCTCCTGCGAGGCGGTCGGGTTCTGTCCGCAGGCGAGGAGCAGCAGGGGGAGCGTGAGCGGAAGGAATGCGCGGTGCGTGAATCGTGACATGAGTGCTCCTTGCGCCCGGAGCGTGCAATCGGTTGTGGAATCGGCCGGTGGGCGCAAGGGCAGCGTGACAAAGCGGGCGTGACCCTACGTGCAGAGCGCGTGAACAGCCGCCTCACGCGATGAGCACGAAGAACTCACGCGGTGACGAGCCGAACCCCGGTTGTGCGGGCGATCCACGAGGATCGCGGCACGAGCAAGCGTTCATCTGTCACCGCACGCGTACCCAGAGCGTGAAGTACCGGTGGACGCCTCCGCTCATGTTCCACGCGGAGACGTCTATGTGTTGATCTGGGGTAGACCCGGGACCCACGGACTGAGCCGCCTGCCGCCCTTAACCATTGGGGCCGCAAGGCAGGCATAAGAGTCAGTGTGGATCCGGGGTATACCCAACCGGGCAGAAGCCATGCGCAAGCCGAGCCGAGAGACAGGGGATTCTATGAGCGTCTCCCAGCTCCTCAATCGGGTCGTGAGCGCGAACGACTGACCCCCACGCCGACTGGCTTACCCGAAGTGAACTCAGCCCGCGCCACGTAAGCTGCCCTCACGGTTCGCCCGCACAGCAGACCGGCAGGAGGACCTCATGACCAACCCCAACCCCACGCCCGCACCCTCGTCCACGCCGCAGGCGCACACCCGAAGCGGCATCTACCGCACCCCGCAGGGAGAGGCGGTGATGCGGAACCTGTACGAGGACGCGAGGCGGGCGCTGAACGTCCCGACCGAGGACAGCACGATCCGGACCCGATTCGGCGATACGCACGCGCTGCTGCTCGGCCCGCAGGACGCGCCACCCGTGGTGGTCTTCCAGGGCGGGAACTTCCTCAACCCTATGACCCTCGCGTGGTTCGCGCCGCTCGCCGCGCACTTCCGGCTGATCGCGCCGGACACGCCAGGTCAGCCGGGCCTGAGCGCCCAGACTCGGCTGTCGGGGCGGGACGACAGCCTCGGTCTGTGGGCGCTCGACGTGCTCGACGCGTTCGGTCTTGACCGCGCGGCGCTCGTCGGGCCGTCGCACGGCGCGGCGGCGATTCTGCGGCTCGCACGCGTCGCGCCTCGCCGGATCGAACGCGCGGCGCTCGTGATGCCCGCCGGAGTAACGGCTCCGGCCCTGTGGCCGCTGATTCGCGAGCTGGCGTGGCCGATGCTGCGCTACCGCCTGCGGCGGTCGAACGCGTCGCTGCGAGCCGCAGGGGCGCCCTTGTTCACGGGTGATCCGCCCGAAACGTGGCTGCGGGTGCTGGGCGCAGTGTTCGATCACGTGTCGGTGGAGGCGGATTTGCCCAGACCTGCGACGAAGGCGGAGTTGAGCGCCTTCGACGCGCGGGTGCTGGTCGTCGCGGCCGAGCGTGACGTGCTGTTTCCGGGCGCGGGGGTGCTCGCGAGAGCGGCGGACCTGCTGCCGCGAGGGCCCGAGACGCTGATGCTTCCGGGCGGGCACGTGCCCGACGAGGCGGGGCTGCGTCGTCTGCGGGAGGTTCTGGGTGTCTTTCTCGCGGCCGGTGACGTTCGAGGCGCTCAGGTTCGGCGCGCCTGAGCGAGCGGACGTCGTGGCGGGCGTGGCCCTGACCCACCCGCGAGGCCACCCCACCCGCGGTGGAGGCGACGCCCACGAACTCGGAGGGTATCTTGACGCTCATGCGCCGACCCGAAGGAGCACACCACGTCATCCATTCCACCGACACCCCCCGCACCCGCGCCTGTCTCGCCGCAGATCTCCGCGAGCTCGGGGTGCAGCCCGGCATGACCTTGATGGTGCACGCCAGCCTCAGCGCGCTCGGCTGGGTCGCGGGCGGCGCGAACGCCGTGATCGAGGCGCTCCAGGACGTCCTCACGCCCGAAGGGACCCTGGCGATGCCCACCTTCACGGCTGGCCTGACCGACCCGTCCGTGTGGCAGAACCCCCCGGTCCCCGAGACGTGGTGGCCGATCATCCGGGAGGAGACGCCCGCGTACGACCCTCGCACCACGCCCACCCGGGGTATGGGCGCCGTCGCGGAGGTCTTCCGCTCGTACCCGGGAGTGAGGCGCAGCGCGCACCCGCATGTCAGCGTGAGCGCGCTGGGTCCGAACGCGACGTTCGTCACCGAGGGGCACGAGTTGTCGAACTCGATGGGGGAGACGTCGCCGCTGGCGCGGCTGTACGACCTCGGCGCGTTCGTGCTGCTGCTCGGCACCGAGAAGAACTCCAGCCTGCATCTCGCGGAGGACCGCGCGGACTTCCGGGAGCGGATCGTCAAGGGCGCGCCGGTGTGGCAAGAGGGCCGGCGGGTGTGGGTGACGTTCGAGGACGTGGACTACGACGACGGGATCTTCCCGCCACTCAAGGCGGAACTGGAAGCGGCGGGGTTGGTGCGGATGGGCCGGGTGGGGTCGGCGGCCTCGCGGCTGATGTCGCAGCGGGACGTGGTGGACTTCGCGACCCGCTGGTTCAGGACGCACGCGGCGTCACCGGAGGTTGTGTCCTGACACTGGCGTGATGCGGCGGCAGGTGCTGGGCGGTCGGCCCGGGCAGAAGGTCGGTTCAGGGTCCTGACGTTCGCTGGGAGGATCCAGCAACTTGTCGGAGAACCCTCGTCTCGTCTGACGCTCCATTGGTCGTTTGTGCACCGTACGCTCCGGCGGCGGCCCTACACTGGACGTAACCTCCCGCACGCCCACGTCCTGTCAGCGCTTTCGGTGTGAACGCCCGGACTTCGCTCCGCACCGCCAGCGCCGCCCCCGGCAGTCACGTCAACCTGTCCCCCAAAGGCCTCGACACCTTCCGCGTCCTGAACGACCGCACCGTCGCGTACCTCGACCTCACCGGCAGCGGCAACGAAACGTCCGCGCACCTTCAGGCGGGCGGTCGCCTCACCGTCATGTTCTGCGCCTTCGAAGGCTCACCGTTGATCCTGCGCCTCTACGGGCACGCCACGGTGCACCGACGCGGCAGCCGTGAGTACGCGGAGCTCCTGAGGTACTTCGGCGACCTGCCCGGCGCCCGTCAGATCGTGCTCGTGCAGGTCGAACGGATGCAGACCTCCTGCGGGTTCGGCGTGCCCCGCTACCGCTTCGAGGGGCAGCGTGACACCCTGATCCGTTGGGCGAACGCGAAAGGAGACGAGGGCTTCGAAGCGTACCGAAGCCGCCACAACGCCCGCAGCATCGACGGTCTGCCCGCCAGCTGGGCGCGGGTCGAGACGGTCGAGGGGTGAAGACGTCTTGCGTAGATCGAAGGACTACCGGAGCAACGCCTTTCGCGCGTTTCATCGCACGTGCCTACCGCCGCCCAACGTGGGCGGATCATACTCGATTTGACCCTCCCCGCATCCCCTCAAGGAGCACGAACTTGACCATCTCCACCATCCTGATCGTCGAGGATGACCCGGACATCGCGCGCCTCCTCGACTTCACCCTCCGGGACGCCGGGTACCGCACCCTCACCGCGCACACCGGCCTCCTCGGCCTCACCCTTGCCCGGCAGCACACGCCCGACCTCGTCCTCGTCGACCTCGGCCTGCCCGACTTCACCGGCGACGAGGTCGCGCGCCGTCTGCGCGCCACGCACGACCTGCCCATCGTGATCCTCACCGCCGTGGACGACGTGGACCGCAAGATCAACCTGCTGAGCGCGGGCGCGAACGATTTCGTCACCAAGCCCTTCCACGCGGACGAACTCCTCGCGCGCATCCGCGTGCAGTTCCGTCACCGCGCCGGGAACGGCTGCATCGACGTGGGCGCGCTCCACCTCGACGTGGACGCCCGGCTGTGCACCCTCAAAGGCTGCGAGGTGTCGCTCTCCCCACGTGAATTCGATCTGCTGTGTCTCCTCGCGCGCACACCCGGAAGGATCTTCACCCGCCCGGAGATCGTCCGGGAGCTCTGGCAAGCAGAGGTGAGGGTGGCCGACAACGTCATCGACGTGCACCTCAGCAACGTCCGCGGCAAGCTGCGCCACAAGGGCGGGTATGGACTGATCCGCACGGTGCGCGGCGTGGGCTTCGCCATGAGGCCGCAGGAGGTACCGACACCTTCGACGGCGGCGTCGGGCGCCGCCTGAGGACGCGCTTCTCCACCCTGCCGACGGAGCCTGAGCCATGACCCACCTGAAACCCAGCGTGATCAAGATCGTCACCCGGGCGTGGCTGCTCGCCGAGCGGCAGGGCGACTACGCGGCCCTGCGCCGCCTGGATCTGCTGCTCGACCGCTGGGTCGAGGCGGGCGACGACGAAGGCTTCATCCACGCGGTCGCGGAGGAGTTCGACTGGCTGCTGCTCGTGTACGGCAGGAACGACGAGGGTTGAGGCACAGCGGCCCGAAGCACGAGCATGCTACGAGACGTGCCGATTCAAGGAAGGGAACGAGGATGACGAGCCGTCAGGACGCAAGAGACGACAGCACCACCGGCAGCCTCACCGAGGAAGGGAAGCAGGAGCGGGACGCCTCTCCCGGTGCCATGGGGGAGGACGCCCTCACGAGCGCACACCAAGGAGCCTTCAAACGGGACGAGCAGGGCGGCGCGGCCAGTGAAGCGCTGCCCGGTGGCGTCGACGAAGCCGGAGAGAGCGGAAGTTGACCTTGCGCGTCCTGCCACGATCCCACTGTCGTCAAGCCGGGACCGTGTGAGCTCACCAAAGCGAACAGACCCACCCCCGAACGTCACCCGAGGTTCGCGACCGTCCGCTCCTTGGCGTCCGCCGTGAGTTCGACGGGCACCTCGGTGACCTCCACGCACGCCCCGTCGGCATGAGTGCCCTGCCAGAGGACACGCCGCACCTCCACGACACGCCCGACGTCCCACGCGAGGCGGTCGCCACGGCAGAGTCGGGTGGGGCCAGAAGCGGGCAGGTCGAGCAGCAAGGAGGAAGACACGAGCGTCATCGTAGAGGACGAACGATCCTCACGAAGGAAAAATGACGCAGACGGAAACAGGACGCTCGCTTTCCTGCGTTCAAGCGCTCGACGGCACATCCGGCGGCCAGTGCCGCACGTGCTCTGCGCGGGCGAGGTGGGCGAGAGGAGCGGCGAGCCGCACGCCGAGCTCCTCGACGAGGGTGAGGGCATGCCTCGTGACGCACGTCCGCGAACCCTACCCGCCCGGCGAGGGCGGGTGTGAAGAGCCGTCAACGTTCCGTCAGCCAGTACGCCACCGTGCCCCGGAGGGCCATGACCGCCGCGCCGATGACTCTCGCGTGGACTCGGCAGACGAAGCGAGGATCATGCGTGCGGGCGCTGTCGTACCGTGTCCAGATGCCCTCGTGCCGCACGTTCATTCCTGGAACATCCGCATCTCTTGACGTCACACCCGAATGATGAGCCTCAGGTAGAGCCACCTTCACCCGTCTCTCCCACTATCCGCAACTTCCAACCCACTGACGTTGACCTGCTACATCGAAACTCCCGCCTCCGGGCACTTATCCTCTGTAAGCCCATGCAGACGATGTTCTCGAACACGCTCACCGACGTGGAGCTCGTTCGTCGGGCCGCTCTGCGCGCCCTCACCGAAGCGATCGTACGAGCCTTCCAGCACGGCCGTACCGACCTCGACCACACGTTGATCCGTCTCCGCACCCACTTCTTCATGGCGCCCGCCACGTGTGAGGAGTACGGCGCGGTGCTGAACGACGCCCTCGCCGTCCTCGAAGCGCTCGACAGGCCCACCAAGGAGGTAGCGCGTGACTCGGAACCCTGAGTTCACCGCCGCGCTCGTCGAACTCGAACGCAGCTGGCTCTTCCAAGCGTGGGTGCGGACCAGCCCCGAGGCGGTCATCACCGACGACGAGCTGGACGTGCTGTTCACGCGGCTCTTCCCGCACCTCGCGAACCTCCCGATGTTCGAGGTGCGGTCACAGCTGCGCCAGGTCATCCGGAGGATTCGTACGCGGACCGTCAGGGCGTGACGCGCCCAGTCCTCGCGAACGCGAGGCCTTCCCTACCTCTCCTGCGCCCTTGTAGGCCCTGCCTCAACCCAGGCACGCAGGACGTCCTGTACCGCCCGCACGAACGGGTCGAACTCCAGCGGCTTCGTCACGTAGCGGTCCGCGCCCGCCGCCAAGCTCGCCGCGGCGTCCCGCGGCACACTGGAACTGCTGAACACCACCACCCGAAGGTCCCGCAACGCCGGATCGGACCGGATTTCCGTCAGGACTTCCACTCCTGTCCTGCGCGGCGTGTTCGCGTCGAGCATCACCGCGTCCGGTCGGGGGCACATCGCGAAGATCTCCTCACGCCGCAGGAACGCCAGGGCGTCATGCCCATCATTCACGTGATGCAGGCGGAGCGGCAGGTCCAGGCTCGACATGGCCTCACGCACCAGCACCACGTCCGCCTCACAGTCCTCTACCAGCAGCACCTCAAGCACAGCGGCCTCCGGCGGCGGGCAGAGGGTCCAACCCATGCGCGCCTGCCCAGCGTCTCACGCGAACAACTTGACAGTCGACGGGACCGTCAAGAGGGTGGATTGGCTGGACCTGCCCGAACATCTGCCCATGGTAGCGCCGACGAGCCCGGGGAAGGGCACTTTGACGCGCTCGTCGTGATCGCTCGACCTCACACAGGAGAAGTGGTCGTGGCAAGACGGGTGGTGGAAGCGGCGCGTCCACGCTCCCGAAGTGCCGGTTCACCCTCCGCTCGGCGTGCTCGTCACGCGTTCAGGGTGACGAGCACGCGGATGGCGTCCACCAGGCGGTGCCATCGACGTGGAATCTCGCGTTCCTCCTCGGTTCCCTTGGTGCCCTGGAGGAGCGCCTGCGCGTCGAAGAACAGCGCGCACCGCAGCCGCGTCAGGTCAAACGCGAGGGGCTGTCCGCTGTCGAGCGCGTGCAGCACCGGACGCACGTACGCCTCCTGCGCTTCGTACGTGTCGTGCACCGTGTAGGCGTTGAAGCTGTTCGCGAAGTCCCACAGCGTCCCGAAGTCCGCGTCTGGGCCGGGGACCCGCGCTGGAGTGAGGTGCTCGTCGGCAGGATCGTTTATGCCTCACCGTACGGCGCCGGAAGGGAGGCTGAGGTGACGACCGAGGCTTCTTGCGCCTGTGGCTGGGCCCAACGGCCCTTCACGTGCTTTTAGCACTCCAGCCGAGCTGGATAGACCCCCTCTGACCTCATTCATCACGGTCCACGTCGCCCAGCGCCTACCCTATGGACGTGAGGGGTGATCAGGCGGTCCGCGCCAGCAGCCCAACGCACGATGACGAGCCAAGCAGCACGACAACGGACAGGAACCTGAACTGGCCCACCTCCATGCGCGGTTCATCCTGTCGGCTTGGGATCACCTTCGAGTCCTCCGGTGGACAGAAGTCACGGTCTGTCCTGACCTTCACGCGCCTCACTCCTCAGCACCCCTGGCTCGCGGACCCAGGGGTTCTTCTTTGCCCTCCCGCCCTACGAAGGAGCCCGTCATGTCCATGTTCTCCCACGCACCCCTCCTGATCATGACCGAAGCCGCCGGCGGCGCCTCCGACATGGACGACCCCACCCACACCGGCGACGCCGAACTGCACGGCGCGGGCGAAGGGATGGAGGAGCGCCGCGACACCAACGCCAAGAACGACAGCGACGACCTCGACCTGCCCGGCGTCGACGACACCCTCCTTGACGCCGACACCGATCACGCCGAGGCCGCCGCCGGCGTGAATCGTCAACATCGACCTGCCACAACCACGAAAGGACACGTGACATGACGAACTTCATCGAGATCGACGACGAACTCTACAACCTCAACATCGTCCGCAGCCTCAAGGTGCAGGAGGACGTCGACGGCACCTTCCGCATCGTGGTGGGCATCTGGACCGTCACCGGCGAGGACGGCGCGCGTCACGTGGAGGTCGTGGAGCACGCGCTGCCCCGCCTGTTCACGACGAGACAGTCGGCCCGTCGGGTGCTCGATAGTCTCGCGGGAAGCACCAAGAGCGTCGTGGTGACGGCGCTGGACCTCGCGCCGTGAGCGCCGATGCAGCGGTCGACCTCCGATCACCCGGAGGTACCGTCGGGAGGGTCGGAGCTTCGAGGTGGTCCACGCCCCACGACGACGCTCGTCCCGGACACATGTCGATGAGCCGTGATGATTCCCGTCACGAGGCCTGGGATGCAGGGAACCGGCCACGGGAGTGGAGTCACGTCCCGACGAACCGTGCAGCTCACGGTGGCTCGGCAGGAGGATCAGGGCTCATCCGAGCACGCTGAAGGACGACCCCACCATCCCGAGGGTGGAGACAACCTGTGGGGGAGATGCAGGGGCGGCGGGCCCTCTGCGACCGACGCCCAGCAGGCTGAACGCGACGAGGACGAGTCCATGAGGCTCGGCCTCGTGCAACGCTCCGGTCGGCGATGCAAGAAGGGTTCACGGCGTCGCGAGCACCGCGCGGCTTGAGAGGCGCGACGCTCACCCGCAGCCGTCCGGGGCGGTCCCCACCCGGCCGGTGCGCCCGTCCGGACGCGTGACCGTTCCCACACCGCCCCTCATGTCGGGCGGCCTTCCGCGTCCGTGTGCAGTTGTCCCGCGAGCCACTCGGCCGTGTCGAGTTCCAGGGTGAGGACGAACACACCCCTCAGGTACAGGCTGTCCACGGCCTCACGTCCCAGCACCGATCGGACCAGGGTGAGCGGGACGTCCTCCTGATGGTTGGTGACGAGCACCTTGACTCGATCGTCAGAGCCAGGCACGAGCCGGCACGTCAGTGTCGTGAGCATCGTGCGGGAAGTGTAGTCACGCCGGGCCGGGGACGCGCCCGAACCGTCCCAAGCGGGGTTGTCCTGCCTTACCGCTCGTCGTTGACTTCGATGAGGTGACGTTCACCGAGCGCCGCGGGTCGCGTGACGCCCGAGATCACCACGCGAGGTCGCTTCTCGCGTCTATATGGCGCGCATGGAACCTCCCGGTGAAGGGTCTTCAGCGAAGTCGAGGGTCAGGACAGGAGTGGCTCAGGACGCATTTCATGCAGGTGTGATGCGCCTGACTTCAGCCCAGGCCACAATGCTGAGCATGCGCAATCCCACCTCCCTCCTCCTGCTGCTTGCGCTGGGCTCAACCCGAGGACCCGCATGACCTCGCACGACCGACCGCCGCTCGAACTGTGGATCGGCGTGGAATGCACGCTCAACCGCGTCCGCGACCGCTGGCTCAACCAGCTCCACGTCTGCGGGCACCACGAACGTCACGACGACCTCGCGATGCTCGCCACGCTCGGCGCGCGCCGCATCCGCTACCCTGTCCTGTGGGAACACGTCGCGCCCGACGCGCCCGACCGTCACGACTGGACCTGGACGGACCAGCGGCTCGGAACGCTCCGGGAGCTCGGCGTGCAGCCCATCGCGACGCTGCTGCACCACGGCAGCGGCCCGCACTACACCGACCTCCTCGACCCCCTCTTTCCCGAGAAGCTCGCCGCGTACGCCCAAGAGGTCGCGCGGCGCTACCCCTGGCTCACCGCGTACACGCCCGTCAACGAACCCCTCACCACCGCGCGGTTCAGCGGCCTGTACGGCGTGTGGTACCCGCACCACACCACCGACGCGAGCTTCATCCGCGCGCTCCTGAACGAATGCCGCGGCACCGTCCTCGCGATGCGCGCCATCCGCGAAGTCAACCCGCACGCGGAGCTCGTGCAGACCGACGACCTCGGCAAGGCCCACGCGACGCCCGCCATGCAGGCCGAGGCGGACTTCCAGAACGAACGCCGCTGGCTCGCGTACGACCTGCTGTGCGGCCGCGTGGACGACACGCACCCCCTGTGGTCGTACCTGCTCGGCGCGGGCGCCACGCCCGAGGAGGTCCTGTGGTTCGCGCACCATCCCTGCCCGCCCGACGTGATCGGCGTGGACTACTACGTCACCAGCGAACGCTTCCTCGACGACCGCCGGGAACGCTACCGGGCGCATCACGTGAACGCCACGCACGCGGACGTCGAGGCGATCCGTGTGTACCAGCAGCCCGCCGGGATCGAGCATCTGCTGATGGAAACGTGGGCGCGGTACGGGCTGCCCGTCGCGATCACCGAAGCGCACCTCGGCAGCACCCGCGAGGAGCAGCTGCGCTGGTTCGAGACGTTCTGGAAGGCGGCGGAGGGCGCGCGCGCGCGCGGCGCGGACATCCGCGCGGTGACGTCATGGGCGATTCTGGGCAGCTTCGACTGGAATACGCTGCACACGAGCTTCAACGGCCATTACGAGCCGGGCGCGTTCGACGTGCGCGGCCCCACCCCGAGACGAACGGCGCTCGCGGGCGTGCTGCGTGACCGCGCCTCGGGACGCACGCCGGATCATCCGGTGCTGGCCTCGCCGGGCTTCTGGGAGCGGCCGGACCGCTTCTTCTACCCGCCGGTCGGGGAGGCCCCACCACAGGTGGAGCGCGGGGGCGCCGCGCGGCCCCTGCTGATCCTCGGCGGCGGCCGTCTTGGACAGGCGGTGCAGCGAATGTGCATGGAGCGAGGCCTGGAGCACCGTCTGCTGCGCACCTCCGAACTCGACCTCGCGGACGTGACGGCCGTGCGGAGCCTGCTGGACCTTCATCAGCCCTGGGCGGTCGTGAACACCGCCGGGTACGGCTGGATCGACCGGGCGCAGCAGCACCCGGGGGTGTTCTGGCGCGCGACCGCCGTCGGTCTCGCGGTGCTGGCGCGTGAGTGCGCGACGCGGGGGGTGCAGCTGCTGACGTTCTCGTCCGATCAGGTATTCGGGGGGGACCGCGACACGCCGTATCACGAGCGGGACCAGGCGCATCCCCTCAACGCGTACGGACGGGCGAACCTGGAGGCGGAACGTCAGGTGCTCGCGTTCCACAAGGACGCGCTCGTCGTGCGGTCCAGCGCGTCGCTGTTCGGCTCGGTGGATCGACGGGGCGTGCTCGGCGCGGCCCTCACGTCGCTGCGCGCCGGGCAGGAATGCCAGGTGGACGGCGCGCACCGCTTCTCCCCGACGTACCTGCCGGACCTCGTGCACACCAGCCTCGACCTGCTCATCGACGGTGAGCGCGGCGTGTGGCACCTCGCGAATCAGGGCGCGTCGAGCTGGGCGGACGTGACGAGGCGGCTCGCCGAACTGCTGAACCTCCCAGGGGACGCCATTCGTGACACGCCGCACGAGACGCTGGGGTGGATCGCGCCCCGACCTCAGTTCAGTGTTCTGCGCAGCGAACGTGGGCTGGTGATGCCGACGCTGGAGAGCGCGTTGGAGCGGTACGCCGCGGACGCGGCGGACTGACACGAATCCGCCTGAAGTCCCACGAGCGACACGCCGCTCCCTTCAGCGCCTGCCTCACCCGGGGCCGCTTCGGAAGAGGGCCCGTCCCAGCAACCGCGGTGAGCGCCCGTTCATCTGGATCGTTCTCCACCGCGCAGCGCAGTAAAGCGGAGTTCACCCCTTACGTCCTCGCACGTCTGGCGGCTGTCCTACAACGGATGTGCCCCCGGAAGACCAGCAGCAGGGGAGGTGCCCGGGGGCGGCATGGTCAGTCCCGCCGGTCAGTGCCGACTCCAGCAGGGCAGGCGGCGTGAAGGGCGGGTCTCACAGGGCAGGACGTCACTCGACGAAGGAGGACTCATGAACCGGACCGTCACGCTCGTCGCCCTCGGCGCGGCCCTCGCGGTCGGCTGGACCGCCGTCGCTCAGCAGAACAACCAGAACGGACAGACCCAGCAGAACCAGCAGAACCAGCAGAACCAGCAGAACAACCAGAACCGGGTGGAGATCTCCTGCCTTGAAGCGACCGGCCAGAACGCCAACCAGAACGGCGGGAACGGTCAGGGCGGCACGAACACCCAGCCTGGCGGCGCAGGAAGCCAGGGCGGACAGGCAGGACAGAACGGTCAGGCCGGTGGAGCGGGTGCCGGCGGCGCAGGCAGCGCAGGTGGTGCCGGTGGCTCAGGTGGCGCGGGCGGTGCCGGTGGCTCAGGTGGTGCGGGCGGTGCTGGCAGCACGGGCGGCGCGGGTGGTGCCGGGGGTGCCGGGAGCACGGGCGGCGGTGCGAGCGGACAATCTGGACAGTCCGGCGCTCAGGGCGCCCGGGTTGGGAACCTCAACACCAACGAGATCTGCTTCGTCGACAAGGCCGCCCGCAGCAACGAATTCGAGATCAGAAGCAGTCAGCTCGCGGCGAAGAACGCCAGCAGCGCTGCCGTGAAGCAGCTCGCGCAGCGCATCATCCGCGATCACCAGCAGGCCGCTCAGCGGCTACAGAACGTCGTGTCGCGCCTCAACGCCCGACTGCCCGACAAGCCCAACACCGAGCAGCAGGCCGACATCACGGCCCTGCAGGGGTTGCGTGGGGTGGCGTTCGACGCGACGTACGTCGCGCAGCAGATCGCGGCGCATCGTGAGGCGGTCACGTTGTTCGAGCAGTACAGCCGGGAGGCGCGCGATCAGAACGTCCGGCAGTTCGCGAGTCAGACGCTGCCGGCGCTGCGTCAGCACCTCCAGGCGGCGCAGCAGGCGCAGAAGCAGCTGGGCGGGAGCGGCGCTCGTTGAGGCGTGCTGAAGGGAGGGCAGCGGCACCCCGCTGCCCTCCCTTGTGTTGCGCGGACGGCTCCTGTGTCTCGGGTCTCACCCCTGGCCGAGGCTGAGGAAGGTCATGGCGGCCGCGAAGGCGCGTTCGAACACCTGCTGGGGGTCATACCCGTGGGTGGAGATGATGCTGTGCCGGTCTACCGTCACGGTCAGCACGAGCTCCTCGGTGGCCTGCTCTTCGCAGGTGATGGCGTCGGCGTCCACGAGGCACTTGTGCCCCTGCAACCAGCGCAGCCGCTGGCACTGCTCGTCGGTGAGATGATGCCGGCACGTGTGGGCGACGGTGCTTCTCGTCTGGGTCATGCGGCGTCACTCCTCCATGGCAGGGCGGGTCGGTATGGCACGTCCCGCGAAGCTCGCGGCCGCGCGAGGACGATGATGTCCCGAGGGTAGTGGTGGGGGTGGGCGCGTTGGTGACGACGCTCCTGAAGCCTCGTCAAGCGGGGTCTGACGTCCCGCACGAAGCGGGTGAAGGGAAGCTCACCTATGGGTGGGTGTGGCGCCGCGCTCTTCTCCCAGGCGAGGTCATGGTTTCGAAGGTCAGCCCGGGCGGCGCTCTTGGACGAAGCGCGCGACGCCCTCCACGAGCGTCGTCACTTCCTCAGGCGTGTTGTACAGACCCAGTGACACCCGCACCGCCCCGGGAATCCCAAGGCGTTTCATCAGCGGCTGACCCACACCCACGTGCCGCGCTGAGGAGCGCGGTGTCCCTTGAGGCATGACCCGCTCCTCGGTCGGCTGCTCGCTCCCGCGCGTGATCCGTCGCTGCGTTCGTCACGACGGCGGTGCAGGAGGCGTGGTGCACCGATGGAGACGCGGAGGGCCTCGAGGAGCTCAGGGGCGCAGGAGAGGTCATCCGGAGGGCGTGCCGGTCAGCGGGTGCCACACCATGAACCTGTAAGACCTCAACAGAACGTCCAGGGCCACTACACAATCGCCCTTGCTACACTCCCGCGCATGGGCAACCCCTTCGTCGAGCTCGGCATCCTGATCCTCCTGCTGATCCTCAACGGGGTGTTCAGCGGCAGCGAACTGGCCCTGATGAGCGCCCGGAAAGCCCGTCTCGACGTCGCCGCCGAGAACGGCAGCAAGGCCGCCGCCACCGCCTCCCGGCTTGCGGAACGACCTGGCGCCTTCCTCGCCACCGTCCAGATCGGTATCACCCTCATCGCGACGATCAGCGCCGTCTTCGCGGGCGGCAGCCTCACCCGGCGGCTCGAACCGCTGCTCACGCCCGTCTTCGGCGGGTACGCCCCTGCCGCCGCGTCCGTCGCGGTGGTGCTGCTCGTCACGTACCTCAGCCTGATCATCGGCGAACTCGTCCCCAAGAACCTCGCGCTGCGCAACCCCGAAGGGCTCAGCACGAGGGTCGCGCCGCTCATGAGCGTCCTCTCCACCGCCGCGCAACCCGTCGTGTGGCTGCTCGACACCAGCACCCGGCTCGTGCTGCTGCTGTTCGGCATCCGAGGTGAACCCCAGGAGCACGTCACCGAGGAGGACGTCCGCGCGCTCGTCGGGCAGGCCGCCGAGAGCGGCAGCCTCGAAACGGAGGAAAGCCAGCGCATCGAGCGGGTGCTGCGCTTCACCGATCGTCGCGTTCGCGCCGTCATGACGCCCCGCCCGGACGTCCACGTCATCGACCTCGCTCTCGGGCTCTCCGAGATCGTGCAGCACGCCCTCACGTCCGGGCACGACCACTACCCCGTCAAACGGGACGGGGAGGACATCGTGGGCGTCCTGAGCGTCCTCGACCTGCTCCGCGCCCTGCACGATGGTCAGCACCCCCGTGACTTCGTCCAGCCCGCCCTGTTCGTTCCGGAGTCCGCGTGGGCGGAGGACGTCCTCACGACCCTCCAGCGGCACCAACGGTCGAGGCTGGCCATCGTCATCGACGAGTACGGGGACTTTACCGGCCTGATCACCGTGGGAGACCTGCTCTCCGAACTGGCCGGGGAGGCGGACGCACCCGGGGAGACGACCGACATCACCCGGCGCGAGGACGGCACGTACCTCGTGGACGCCCGCGTCGGCATGCACGACCTGCGCGACGAACTGCCCCTGCCCCTCTTGGAGGAAGAGGACTTCAGCACCCTCGCCGGGTACGTGCTGAGCCTCGCGGGCGCCATTCCCTCCGTAGGCGAAGTGCTGCACAGCGGGGACTGGCGTATCGAAGTTCTCGATCTCGACGGGATGCGGGTGGACCGCGTGCTGGTCACCCCACCTGACGGCTTCGTGGACGCCAGCGTCGACGACGGCAGCGCTCGCTACCCCTCGGTCGAGCGGGGGTAGCGGGTACGATCTCCTCAGGAGGTCCCTATGCGACGACCCACCACGCTGCCCCTCGACGAGATGTTCCGTCAGAGCGTCCACGTCATCACGCATCCCAGCGTCACCACCTTCGAACGGTACGAACGCGCCGGGAGCCTCTCGCAGGCCGTGGTGTACGTCGCGCTGACGGGCGCGGTCGCGGGGCTGCTCGACCTGCTGCGCTTCGGATTCGGCGGATGGCTCGAACGCATCCTCGTGATCCTCGGAGGCTTCCTCGCGTTCACGCTGACCGTGTACTTCTTCGGGCGGTCGCGGGGCGGGACCGGTACCCTCGACGAGGTGGCGTACACCTTCTCGCTGTACTGGGTGCCGATCTCCATCGTCGTGGCGGTCCTGACCTTCCTCCTGGCGGTCACCATCGTGGGGATCCTGCTGATCCCGCTGGTGCTGCTCGCAGGGTTGGTGGCGAGCGTGTACTTCGCTTACCTCGCGGTGCAGAGCAGCATGAACCTGCGCGGCACCAGCACCGTCGCGGTGATCTTGGTCGTGGCGGCCGTGGTGAGCTGGGTCGTGCAGGTCGTCCTCGGCCGGATCCTGTGACGCGGTCACGCGGACGGGACGGAGAAGCGCGAGCCGGATGATTGCGGCTCGCTCGCGTGCGGACGCGAGGGCGCGCTGCCAAGCTGACCTCAGGTCGGCTCTTCCCCGAGGTCGCGCGCTCGGCGGTGGTGCCGTTCGAGCTCGCCGACGAGCGTCCGGGTCTGGTCGAGCAGGGTTCGCAACTCGTCGATCTCGTGAACGTGAAGGGTGGCCGAGTACAGTTGGATGACCCGCAGGGTGCCAGCGTTGTCACCGCTGAGTCGTGAGAGCCCTTCGGCGCGCGCGAGCAGGTCGATCAGACGGCGTCGCGTGTCTTGCCAGGATGCGTGGGCGTCGTCGGTTATGGTTCATGTTCAGGCGTCCTGTCGGGGCGGGCAAGTCGATTCAAAGGGATGCCGAGCGGGGCTACAGGCTCAGCGGCCCCGGGTTCGTCCGGCATCGTCGCGTGTCGCGTCGTGGACGTCAGGTGCGATCACGCGGACCGATGAGGGGACGTCAGGATCGCTTGCCGACGCCCACCTCGCGTCCTCCTGCGGCAGCGCATCACCGGACGCAGCCGCCGTGGCTCCTCGACGGGACGGTGCATCACCTCGACCCAACGTGGACGGCCGTCGTCGTCAGGGAACGTCGAACTCGGTGCGCAGTAGGGCCTCGATGCGTTTGAGCTCCGATGTCGTGTCCTCCCTGTACACGTAGCCGTAACTCAGCAGGATCTCGCTCACCTGCGTCCCTAGCACGCTCAGGCGGTGCAGGACGTCCTCGACGTCGTCGAGACTGAGGTCGTTGCGTTCGAGCACGGCGTCCATGACCTGCAACAGCCGTCGGTGCAGGCGCTCCACCAGCGACCCCAGCTCGCTCGTCAGGCGTCCATTGTGCGTGACGCCGCATGACGGGGCCGTCACCGCGCGTCTTCACGTTGGTGCACGCCACCCGGGACCGTAGGGGCGGCTCCCGTTCACGCCTGGAGCTGCGACCCAGGCTTCGCCTCCTCGAAGTTCCGCATCGCGAAGCCGAACCCGCGGACGGTGCGAACCACGCGGTACGCGCCAGCGTCGCGGAGCTTGCCGCGCAGGTTGCTGACGTGCACGTCGATGACGTTCGCGGCCGGAATCACGTCTCCCCAGACGGCACGGCCGATCTCCTCACGACTGTACGCCCGGCCAGGCGTGCCCGCGAGCAGCAGCAGCAGGTCGAGCTCGCGTGGCGACAGGTGCACCTCACGTCCGTCCCAGGTGCACAGCCGCTTGCTGACGTCCAACGTCAGCGGTCCATTCGTCAGGACGGGCGCCGCTTCGCGCCGCCGGAACTGCACCCGGACGCGTGCGACGAGCTCAATCTCGTTGAACGGTTTGACGAGGTAGTCGTTGGCACTGAAGAGCAGGTTGACCTTGCGGTCCGGGTCGTCCACGGCGGTCAGGACCAGGATGGGCACGTCGCTCGTGTCCCGCAGGCGGCGCGCGACCTCGTCCCCGGGGAAGTCGGGCAGGCCGAGGTCGAGGACGACGAGGTCCGGTTCGCCTTCACGGGCCCGCATCAGGCCGCGGGTGCCGCTCTCGGCGGTGAGGGTGCGGTAGCCCGCGTCCTTGAGGGTGAGGTCGAGGAGGGCGCTGATGTCCGGGTCGTCTTCGATGATCAAGATGGTCTTGGGTCGCATGGGCGCTCCTGCGGGGGGGTAGTCCGAGTATCGGCGGCGCAGGCCGCTCAGGCGACAAGCATTCGTTCACCCGTCACCCACGAGCCGTGCCCGGACGCTGATTCGACCTCACCGAAGGGCCGTCATCTTGCTGCTCGTTCCCCACCACCTCGGTCGTGCCTAACTCCACGTCGTTCAAACGATGGGCGCCCGGGTCGTTCAGCCGCGTGGCTTCGCGTTCGTGTCGACCGCGCTGCGGTTCGGGTGGTGCGTGTGGTGCGCCTGCTGGTTCCACTGGGCGGAGGTCCGGTCGTCGTAAACGTCCACGACCCGATCGGTGCCGCTATCCGGCGCCTCTTGGTGCGCTGGAGTCACTTAACCGAAGGGAGTTCTATGAGGTATCGCAGATGACGCAGGGTTGACGCTGCCCTAGAACGAACCGGTGGTACGTGTGCACTTTACCCAATACGTCGTCATCAAAACCAACCAATGATATTCAAACGGACCAAGCTCCCTCGGCAGTTCTGATCAACGCCGCTTCACACGCGCTCACTACACTTCTTGTACCCTTCCCCCGTAGAAGGTTCACGTGTTCACCACCCTCAGCTACCGGGTCGTGCCCGGCAGGTCCGACCAGGTCAAGGTCCACGTCACCAACCACGAGGACTAGGTCCCCCTCGCCCGCATCCGCACCCACTTCGGCCGTGCAGCCGTCGACAGCCTCCTCAAGGGAATCTTCGTCCTCAACGTCGACATCGACGCCGCCGACCGGCTCGCAAGCGAAGTCCTTCACACTCCCCACCTGGGGAACCCGTACCGCGCGCGACGTCCAACCCACTCCCGAAGCGTACGACCGCCTCCAACAGCAACGCGGCCAGGAACGCGAACGCCCCGCCGAAGCCACCGCGTTCCTTGACAACGCCATCGACTTCTAAGACCGCGACCTCCAGGCGACCCAGAACACCTCACTGCGCACCACACGCATCCAGGAACTCCAGGACGCCCCGGGCCGCGCCGTCATCACACCGTGCCCGCACGACGGCCACGCTACCCTCAGCGCCGTCCAAGCGGCCCGCGCCGACCCGGACGACCTCCAGCGCGACGCGGTGGGCCCCTTCAGGGTCGCGCGGTCGGAGAGGGCTTCGAGGTGACCGTCACTGGCCGTCCGCCGCACTTCACCGTCAAACGCGTCGAGGAGCGAACGGCCCCGCCCGACCCGCTCCACTGCCTGGGCTCGCGTACCCGCGAGGAGGAGCACCATGACGACCGCAGACACCCACGCCTGGACCCGCCTGCTGCTTCCAGCACAGCAACGGCAGCTCACCTGGCTTGTGCAGCACCAGTACATCGTCCACTGTGACACCACACCGCCCGACCCCACCACCTCCAACCCACCGACGTACCACCTTGCCGTCGCGAGGGCCGACCGCACCGTCGCCACGCACGAAGGCCACCACCTCCCGTCGGTCTTCGCGGCGATGTACCAGAGTGTGTGCCGTCAAGCCCACCCGAGGCGTCCCCTTGACCTGCACTTCTGACCGACCTACCTGAGGACTGTGAGCCACCTGACCTCACTTCAGCGCCACGGCATGCACCAGAACGACGAGCTGATTCGCCGGGCAGCACCCAACCCCTCTGCTTCACCCCCAGCGCCGTCCGTGACCGCCACGTCGACCTGTCCGCCGGAGGTTCCCTGTCCTCGATGAGCGCACCGTCACGTCCCTCGACCTCACGGGCAACGGTCCGCCCGCCGGGCGTCGGTCGAGCCGGTCGACGGGTGAAGACGTCTTGTGCGGAACGAAGGGCCGGAGCAGCAACATCACGCGCGCCCTTCATCCCCACGCCACCCGACGCCGTCGCGGCCGCCTCATACTCAACCTGACCTTCCACCGTACTGCCGCAAGGAGCACCCGCATGACCACACCGACCATCCTGATCGTCGAGGACGACCCGGACATCGCCCGGCTCCTCGACCTCACCCTCCGAGACGCCAGGTACCACACCCTCACCGCGCAGACCGCCACGAGCGGCCTCGTCCTCGCCCGGCAGCACACCCCTGACCTCGTCCTCGTGGACCTCGGCCTGCCCGACTTCGCTGGGGACGAGGTCGCGCGGAGACTGCGCGCCACCCACGACCTGCCCATCCTGATCCTCACCGCCGTCGACGACGTGGACCGGAAGGTCAACCTCTTCGCCGCGGGCGCGAACGATTACGTCACCAAGCCTTTCCACCCGGATGAACTGCTCGCGCGCATCCACGTGCAGTTCCGTCACCGCGTGGGAAAACGCCTCGTCGACGTGGGCGCGCTGCGACTCGACGTGGACGCGCGGTTGTGCACCTACCGGGAGCGGGAGGTGCCGCTCTCCCCACGGGAGTTCGACCTGCTGTGCCTCCTCGCGCGCACGCCCGGTCGTGTTTTGACTCGACCGGAGATCGCGCGTGCGTTGTGGGGCGCGGGTGTGGTCGTGGCCGACAACGTCATCGACGTGCACCTCAGCAACGTCCGCGGCAAGCTGCGCCGCCAGGGCGGGTACGGCCTGATCCGCACGGCGCGCGGCGTGGGCTTCGCGGTCCGCTCACCAGCGGAACCGACGGGTTCGGCGTTAGCTGCGCCCGGCGCCGCCTGAGGACGCGTTCCACCGATCCGCCTGCCCACCCGCCGGGGAGTGCACCTCAAGCTCAGCGTCATTAAGGCCGTCACCTGGGTGTGGCTGCTCGCCGAGCAGCACCGCGACGTCGCGGCCCTGAGCCGTCTGGATCAGCTGCTCAACCGGTGGGTCGAGGAGGGTGACGACGAGCGCTTCCTCCACGCGATCACGGAAGAGCTGGACTGGCTGCACCTCACGCACAGCACGAACCACGAGCACTGAGGCGCTATCGCTGATGGCGTGAGGGTGCCGGCGGCAGCGTGATGTTTGAGGAGAGGAATGAGGATGACGAGCCGACAGGACGCAAGGGACGACAGCACCACCGACCGCCTCACCGACGAAGGCAATCAGGAGCGCGACGCCTCTCCCGGTGCCATGGGGGAGGACGCCCTCACGGGCGCGCACCACCCGGCCTTTGAACGTGACGAGCAGGACGGCGCGGCCAGTGAGGCGTTGCCTGGTGGCGCTGACGAAGCTGGAGAAAGCGGACGTTGATCTTGTCGACCAGCGAATCCGTCAACCTCATGCGCCACAGCCACGGCCGCAACCACTTCCAGCTGCGCTGGGGCAGCGAGGAGAAGCACGCCGACACCTGGGAGAACGTGGTGCTGTTCAGCCGGCAACGCACGCCCGAGTGGATCGCGGAGCACACGGAGCGGCTGCGCAGCCTGGCGTGGAGCCGGCCCTTCCCGAACGCGATCACCAACTTGGTGTACCCGGTGCTCGCAAGCTCGTGAAGCCACGGCCCACCCGCGCGACGCTGAGTATGATGCCCGTATGGGGAACCTTGGGCGGGTGCTGCTGCTGTTCGGTGTAATCTTGCTCGTCGGCAGCGTCACGCTCCTCGCGAAGAACGTCATCGACATCAACCAGTTGCACGCCGTCGCCGTCGCCAACCGCAGCGCGGGCTTCTTCAACCCGAGCTCGCAGGTCGTGCTGACCGCCGGACTGAGCCTCGCGAGCGGGGTCCTGCTTGGATTCGCGATCAGCCTGCTGGCACGAGCGCGACGCCCGGCACGACCACAGGACGCGAAGCCGGACCGCGACCATTGAATCCGGCGTGAGGGAACTCAAGCTGGTAGCGCCTTCCCAACGGGCGAGGGCGCAACGTTCACCGCGTCGCCTCCAAGACAACCTGCGGACCTCGTCAGCCGAGCGCTCCTCGAAGGGTTGCAGTGCGTCCCGTCCTGGCGAGTGAGCGCGTTTTTCGGGAGAAGGTCGCAAAAAACCCGCTGACCCTCCCGCAACCCCCGGTACCTTGAGGATGATGCCCGCGGAGAAGCGCTTCGCGCGAACTCCTCGGAAAGGCCACCGCCCTATGATTCGTCACCTGCTCGCCGTCATCTGTACCAACCAACAAGGCCGCCTTGCCGCCCAGAAAGCGCCCGCTCTAAAGCGCTTCGCTCTCACCCCGTGACTCCATCCCTGTAGGTGCCCTTGGACGAGGCGTTTGCGCTCGTGAGCTCTGCGGTTCAGTCGTTGGGCCGTGGGAGGCTTGACAAAGTAAGTTAGTAAGTGAACACTAACCAATAGAGCTCAGCAGGTCGCTCTCGATCGGGGAAAGCACCCCTGACTCGACGATCTTCCATAACAGGCTGAGGTGCCGCTTGGATGACAAGAGGCAAGAGCCCTCCCGCAGCCCCTTCGAGCGCCCACCGCTTCGCCTTCAACCCCTCGGTCTTCCGTCGGCGAGTCTAGTTAGTAATCGGTTACTAAATGATAAAACCAGGCGTTAGAACCCACCCCACCAAGGAGACCCGTATGCCACATTCCCCCAGCCGCCACCCCGCCCTCCTCGTCGCCCTCCTCGTCTCCACCCTCATCATCACCCTCTACGCCCTCATCAACTTCGGCGCCACCCTCAACCCCACCGCCCATACCCACGACGTCCCCCTCATCATCGTCAACGCCGACCACGGCACCCCCGACCAGCACCTCGGACGTGACCTCCTCGAACGCCTCCAACACGACCCCACCCTCACCCGCACCGCCCACCTCACCGTCCTGCCCACCCGCGACGCCGCCCTCGACGCCCTCCGCCGCAACCACGCCTGGGCCGCCCTCGTCATCCCCGACCACTTTACCCGCGACCTCACCACCCTCCCCACCACCGGACGACCCGCCCGGCTCGAAGTCCTCCACAACCCCGCCGCCGGCAGCGCCGCCAGCAGCATCGCCGACCACACCCTCGACGCCGTCGTCACCAACATCACCACCGCCCTCCAGACCCAGGTCCTCACCCGCGTGAGGCGCGCCACCCCCACCGTCCCCACCACCCTCGCCGCCACCCTCGCGCAGCCCGTCCGCGTGAGCCACACCGACGCCGTCACCATTGGCGAGCACAGCGGCCGCGGCAGCAGCACCTTCACCCTCACCTTCGTCGCTGTCCTCGCCGGCTTCATGGCCGCCAACATCATCCAGGCCATCCTCACCGACGTCCTCGACACCACCGCGCAAGGCCAGAAGATCCGCGCCGTCCACGCCACGCTCCTCAAGCTCACCGTCGGCTTCGCCACCAGCATCGTCGGCGCGACCGTCATCCTGCTGATCGCCCGCCTCTTCCACCTCGACCACACCGCCCCCTGGAGCGCCCTGTTCGGCTTCGTGCTGCTCACCGAGTTCCTGATTCTCACCCTCACCCTGATGTTCTACGTGCTGCTCGGCGCGCGCGGCGTCGTCGCGGCCGTCCTGTTTAACATCGTCCTGTTCACCGCGCTCAACGGCGCCAACCAACCCCTCCAGACCCTCCCGCGCTTCCTCGAAACCCTCGCGTTCGCACTGCCCTTCCACGCCGCCACCGACGGCGCCCGCGCCCTGCTCTTCCTGGGCGGCCGCCTCGACGCCGGCCTCGCCAGCGCCCTGCTGTCCCTCAGCACCTACCTCGCCCTCGCCCTGATCGTCTCGCTTGGCGTGAGCGCCCTCCGCGACCGCCGCGAAGCCCCGACTCCCGTCATCGGCAGCGCCCCCATCTCCGCCTGAAGCGCTCACCCATCGCCATCAAGGAGGTCCCCAACACCACCACCACCTCGACCCGCACGTCCGATCAAGCCAACCTCTCATCCCACCCGACAGGAGCTCCTCATGACCACCGACACCACCGTCCAGCCCCGCCCCCTCCCGCATCACCTTCCCAAGGACTTCGCCCGCCCCCAGCGTCTCGACGACGCACTCGCCGGGGCCGCCGCGTCCGTCGAGCGTTACATCGCGTGGCTCGACACCATCCCCGACGACCTCCTGCACGTCCCCGTCACGCCCGGCAAGTGGAGCGTCGCCGAGCACGCCCACCATCTCGTCCGCACCAGCGAAGTCTTCGCGGCCTGCATGACCGACCGCGCCCGGGGACGGCCCATCGTCGACGTGCCCCTCACCCTGATGTGGCCCGACGGGCGTCTCGTCGCGCCCGCCCCCATCCAGCCCACCCCGGGCCTCTCCCGCAGCGCGCTGCAAGACGGCCTGAAGCGCGCCCAGCAGGAGCTCGAACGCGCCGCACGTCACCTCCAGGCGCTCGAACTGCACGAGGACCCCTGCGTGCCCACCGGGATCTTCGAACCGATGACGGCCGTGGAGACCGCGCAGCTCGTCGCCGGGCACACCCTGCACCACCTCCGCACCCCGCACGGACACTGACGACAAAACCGACGCACACGACGAGGGCGGCATGAAGCCGCCCTCACCCGCTTGGAAAGTGATGGTTTACTAACCCTATGGCTCCCTCCCTCTCCAGCGCGCGCGGCAACGCCCATGACAGCCGCGCCGCGATCCTCCAGGCCGCCATCGAGGAGTTCGGACGACGCGGCTACCACGGCGGCACCACCGAACGCATCGCCCGCGCCGTCGGCAAGACCCAGCCGTACATCTTCAAGCTCTACGGCAGCAAGAAAGACCTCTTCATCGCCGCCATCCAATACGTCTACGACCACATCCAAACCACCTTCGAGCAGGCCGCCCGCGACGACACCCCCGACAAGCTCCACGCCCTCGGCCTCGCGTACGTCCCGCTGCTCCGCACCCGCCACGAGATCCTGCTGATGCTGCACGCCTTCACCGCCGCCGACGACGAGGACGTCGCCCTGGTTGTTCGTGACCGCTACGCGAAGCTCCTCACCTGGGTCCGTGACACCACCGGCGCCCCCGAGGACGCCGTCCGCGCCTTCTTCGCCGAGGGGACCAGCCTGATGGTCGCCGCCAGCATCAAGCTGCCCGACCTGATCGACCCGGCCATCCGCCCCGCACTGTTCGGCGACACCCCGCCTACACCGTAAGGTCAACCGCCGAGACTCCGACCGGGCAACGCCGCACCTCCTCCAAGATGTGCGACGTTGCCCGCCGCCGGACGCCATCCTTCAACCGGGCCTACGACCATGCCCGGTTGAAGGTGGTCTTGGTCGTCTCCTGCGTCACCTTCAGGTTCGTCGCCAGGGGCGCGACGCGTCGCGGCACCGCTCGTTGACGCTCTTTCATCGGTACCCGCTGGGCAGATACGTTAGCGTCCCGTCGCGTTGCTGCGACGGTGCGTACCGTGGAGGGACGCCCGCCCCTGTCGGGAAGCCGTCGCGGTCTTCCGGCTGAGCGGACGCCCTGTTGCCGCGTTCAAGGTCCGCGCGCGAGGAAGCGCAGCACGACCTCGGCGTAAGTTTCAGGTTGCTCGACGTCTGGGAAGTGCGCGGCGTCCTCGATCACCTCGAAGCGCCCCCGCGGGAGCGCTTCACTCACCTCGCGCGCGTACGCCTCACCGACGTTACGGTCGTGCCGCCCGACGACCACCAGCGTCGGCACGTCCACGGCGGCCAGTGCCTCCCACGGCAGCACCGGCCTGGACCGCACCACCTTGTGCGTCAGGCCGGTGTTGACGAGACCGCTCTCCCGCCACCACGCGCGGTTGCGTCCCGCGTGACGCCCGTCGTGAAAGAGGAAGCAGTCCACCGTCTCCACGCTCGCCACTCCCCACACCCGCTCCAGCTGCACCTCGGGTGGCACGGCGGACGCTACGATCCCCTCGATCCGAGCGCGCACCTCCGGAGGCGCCACCTCAAGGAACCCGGCGAGCTGGCACGCCACGAACCTCGCGTCCTGGAGGTCCAGCGCGGGCGCCTGCGCCACCACCCGACGAACATGCCGCGGGAAGGCGTGCGCGTACGCGAAAACCAGCCCACCCCCGAAGCTGTACCCCAGCAGGTCGACGGTCGGCGCGCCCAGCGCCACGCGCAGCTCGTCCAAGTCGCGCACGAGGGTGTCCACGTCGTACGCGCGCTCGTCGGCGGGCGCCTCCGAACGACCGCAGCCGCGCTGCTCGTGGTACACCACCGTCCGCTCACGCGCCAGGAGCGGTCCGGCGGTGCGCTCGTAGACGAAGTGGTTCCCGCCGGGTCCGCCATGGACGAGCACGAGCGGCACGGTCCCGTGACGCGCGCCGTCCACCCGGACCCACTGCCGGACGCCGCCCAGGGTGAGGAGATGCTCGCCGTCCGTGAGGTTCATCTGAAGGTCAAGGTACCATCCGCGCGAGCGGACGGCCGTCGCCGATCGCGGCGGTGAAGCTCGACCTGCGCGTCGTCACGGCCCGCTCAGGGGCGCGTGGGCACCTCGACGGTGCGGACCACCACGTCGAGCAGGGCGCCGTGCGCCGGGTTGCCGACGAGGACCCACACCCACGCGCCGCGTGGCAGCACGTACACCGGGCCGATCTCGCCGTCACGTACGCGCAGACGCCACGCCCGCCCATCCGGGGTGTCCACCGCACCCTCCACCTCCACCTCACCCTGCCCGCCGAGGTCCAGAGCGTCCGGATGCAGGGCCGTGAGCCTCGCCACGTACGCCGCGTCCTCGACGGGGCCGTCCGAGCGCCGATCGAAGCGGCGCGCGCTCATTACCGTGACCACCTCGGTCACGCCACGCTCCAGCACCTCCAGCCGACTGGGGGTCTCACGCACCTCCGCGCCCGCCAAGAGGCGGAAGCGCAACTGACCGTCGTGCACGGCGCTCAGGTCCCGCTCCGCGACGTTCGCGCGGTACGGCAGGGGCGGCGTGCGCGCCTCCACCCGACCGTCCGGCGTGCTGACGCGCACCACGAGGTCCGTCTCGGTGATCAACCGATCCTGTGCGGGCACGACGCGCGTCCCCCCGGGCGTGACGACGCGCACGGCTGGAAGGCGCCACACGGCGGGCATCACGAACGACACGCTCAGCGTGCCGTCCGCTGCCACCGTTCCGCCCGACACGACCGCGCCGACGTGGGGGTCAGGGGTCGTCACCCGCGCCGTCACGCGCGCGCCCATCGGGAAGCCGCTGACACGTAGGGTCACGGGCGCGTTGCCGCTCAGCGATCCGGCGGGAACGAACACCCGCGGGGTCGGCGTGGTAGCGACGCCCGTCACCTGCCACGGGCCGTCCCCGCCACGCGCGACCTTGACGTAGAGCGTGCCGCCGGACGCGACGAGCTTGTACTCCCGCGTGGTGGTCGTCCAGAGGGACGCGCGGTACGGCAGGACCTGCCCGCTCGCCGCACGACGCAGCAACGCGAGGTCGGTCGGGTTGAGCCGTGCCGAGCGGCAGGGCGTGTCCGTGGGGGCGGCGGCGCAGGTCACGGTCCGCTCCGGTTCGAGTTGAGGCGCGATGCCCTGCGCGACCCCGGGGGAGGAGAAGAGCAGCGGGACGAGCAGCGCCGTGAACCACCGTCGTGATGGAAGGTGAAGCATGCCGTAGATCCTTTCTCTCGCGTTTGACGGCCTTCTGACGAGGTGAGAGGTCACGCGGAGGTGTCCTCCAGTCGCGCGGCCCCCCTGATCAGGTCGTGCAGGGCGCAGACCACGTGCGGGTCGAAACGTCGTCCGGCCTGCGCCTCGATCTCCGCGAGTGCCTCCTGAGGCGTCCACGCGTGCTTGTACGGCCGCTCGCTGGTCAGCGCGTCGAACACGTCCACCACCGTGAAGATCCGCGCGAGCAGCGGGATCGCCTCACCCGCGAGTCCGTCCGGGTAGCCCGCGCCGTCCCAGCGTTCGTGATGATGCCGCACCACCGCCAGCGCGCCGGGCGTGACGCCCAGCACCCTCGCCGCGAGCGCCTCCCCACGGACGGTGTGCTCGTGCATCAGCCGCTCCTCGTCCGCGTCGAGCCTCCCGGGTTTGTGCAGCACCGCGTCGGGCACGCTCAGCTTGCCGATGTCATGCAGGGTCGCGCCCTGCCCGAGGTCCTCCAGCGCCGCCGATGAGAGACCCAGTGCCTCGCCCAGCAGTCCGGCGAGCTCCACCACCCGCAGGGTGTGCCCGTGCGTGTCCCGGTCACGCGCCTCGATCGCGAGACTCAGGGCCTTCAGGATGCCATCGCGGGACGCGCGTTCCCGCGTCCGGCGTGCCTGCGCGGCGAGGGCGGCCGCGACGAGCAGACCGAATTCCTGCGCGACCGTCACGGACTCCCCGGTGAACGCGTGGGGGTCGTCGAGGTTGTCGAGGTTGAGTTCCGCGACGACGTCCTCACCGACCCGGATGGGCAGGCACAGGTTGGCGCGCAGCACCTGCCGCACCCCAGCGGCCTCGTACTGCCTCTCCGGCTGGATCTCGACGGGCTCGGGCCGCAACGCGCGGATGTGACCTCGCAAAACTTCCCCGCCGAGCACGCGGGGGTGCCCAACGTGCCAGCGGACGTCGTGCTCACCGTACCAACGGCGCATGTACGCGGCGGACTGCCGCAGCCCGAGCAGGGCCGGATCGAAGCCGACCACGGCGCGCAGGACGAAGGCGTCACCGTCGCGAACGTTGAGCGAGCCGCCCTGCGCGCCCGGGACGCTGAGCGTCGCGGCTTCGAGCAGCGCCTGCCAGTCGGGTTCGTCGTCGTCGTCCCGCGCGAGCAGCGTCATGAAGGACTTCACCGTCGTCCACACCGAACGGGTTCCAGGAAGGTCAGCTGGAGTCATGTCGTCACCTCAACAACAGGGAGGGCAGGGGGTACTCACGAGTGGGCCGAGGGAGGGCGTGGTGATTCGCCCTCGCGTCCATCCGGAGCACGGCAACGCACGCGCGAACTCGCCAGGACACGCTGCTGTCCCGGCGGGTCCGTCAGGAGTTCTCGGGGGCCTCCTCGCACGCATGACACTCGGACGCCGGGTGGGGCGAGGTCAGACGTGCGCGTCAGGCGCGTCGAAGGGGCGGGGGTCGACACCCGCGCGCGGCACGCCCCGCAGCAGCACCAACGCGTACGCCAGCAGCAGCACGTCCTGCGTGACGTTCAGCGCGATCACCGGGAACGTCGTGAAGTGCAGCGTGAAGTCATGCAGGGCGTGCACCAGCATCGCCGCCCACAACGACCCCGTCCGCACCCGCACCGCCGCGTACGCCATCCCCGAGCAGAGCGCACCCACCGCCTGCGCCGCCACGATCACGGGATCACGGTACAGGACGTTCCCGAGGTGCAGCGCCGCGAACAGCAGCGACGACACCACCACCGCGCGCCGCACGCCCGAAGGGCTCAGCAGCCGCAGGACCAGCCCGCGCGACCAGAGTTCCTCGTACCAGCCGGTCAGCAGGTACCCCACGAGAAGCAGCAGGACCGTCCCGGCGGGCGGGGTCTGCGCGCCCCGCAGGAACGGCAGGACCAGCACCACCACCGCCGGGACGACCAGCAGACGCCACGCGTGGGGCCGCTTGAACCCCACGTCCTTCCAGAAGCCGAGGGTCTTCACCAGGGCGGGCGTGAGGACGCTCATCAGGGCGAGCGCCACGAGCGACGCGTTCGTGCTGGACGTGAACTTCAGAGCGATCAGCCCGGCGCCGGCGGCGACGAGCAGGTTGAGGGCGGTGAGCAGCGTCGCCACGCGCGTACCCGAGACGGACGCGAACCTGGCGGTGGTAGGGCGACCTGACGGCTGGATCATAAGGTCCTCCTCGCCGTCATCCCTGACGGCTCGATCTCCCCTTCAGGGTGCGCCGTCCCTTCCCGGCGGCGCCTGACCCGATCGGACGCCGCGCGTGGCCCTTTCGGGCTACCCTCGGGTCGGCGCGGCGGTCGTACCTTGAGGGCGTGCCCCACGTCCGCTTCCGCCGCCTCTTGATGGAGGACCTGCCTCGCCTGCACGTGTGGCTCAACCGTCCGCACGTGCTGGAATTCTACGGGCAGCGGAGGGTCACGCCCGAGGAGGTGCGCCGCAAGTACGAACCGCGCCTGCATCCGGAGTCACGCGTGCAGCCGTGGATCGTCCTCGTCGACGACCGTCCTGCCGGGTACGTGCAGTGGTACTGGCTGCGCGACCACCCGCCCGGCATCGCAGGCTGGTGTGACCTGGACGGCGCGGCGGGCCTCGACGTGTTCCTCGGTGAGCCGACCCTGCTGGGTCAGGGAGTGGGGAGCGCCGCGATCAACGACTTCATCCGGGACGTGCTGGTCGCCGGGCATGGGGTGACGCGCGTCCTGATCGACCCGGCGGTCACGAACGTCCGCGCGATTCGCGCCTACGAGAAGGTCGGCTTTCGTCGGCTCTCCACCTTTGAGGCGCCCAACCCGACGTCACCCTGCTTCATGCTCTTCGAACCTCCCGAGCGGCCGTGCCCCCACGGGCGGTAACCGCGTGAGGTCCGCCTCGTGCGCGCCCAGCCACGCGAGGAGCTCCGGCAGCGCCACCAGCCGCGCCCGAGCAGCCTCGGGCGCGAGCGCGCCCGTCTCCACCTGCCCGACGCTCCACACACCCAGCGCCGCCTGCCGCAGCAGCGTCGCCGCCGCGAGCGCGTCCACCTCGTCCTGAGACAGCGGACCGTACCCCCGCAGGAACGCCTTCGCGAGCGTCCATCGAGGCTCGGGGTGGACGAGCACCTCCATCAGCGCCGTCGCGACGTCCAAGACGCGCGCGCCGACGCAGGCGAACTCGAAGTCCAGCACCGCCGTCACCCGGGGGTGCTCGTACAGGACGTTGACGCTGTTGAAGTCCCCATGTACGAGCGTGCGCGGCAACTTCGCGTACGTGCCGCGCACGCGGCGGGTGGTCTCCTCGTACGCGGCACGCCACGCCCTCGCGCTCCCCTCCCCACCCCACAGGTCGGGGCGCGCGAGAGCCGCCTGGAGCGGGTCGGGCACGCGGGGGTGCAACCCTTGCAGGTCCATCCAGTCGAGCGTCCACGGCGCCCGCTCGGTGGGGTACCGGGCGAGC
>NZ_KI912675.1:230463-231270 GCF_000519345.1 Deinococcus pimensis DSM 21231 | reverse complement strand
TGGCACGCGCGAGGTCCTGCCCGAGCCGCGTGGTGCGCCGCAAGGTGAAGCCGAACACCGCCATGACCAGCAGGCCGATGCCGTCGCTGAGCGCCTGGAGGAGCGGTCGGGGGGGTGGCGGACACCACCTGAAGCAGCCAGACGTTCGCCGCGACGAGCGGCAACGTGACCCGCTGGTGCCACCGCAGGGGCATGCACGCGCCGAGGAACAGCACCGTACAGACGGAGACGATGAAGCCCAGCGCGGGACTCAGCACGATGAGGGTGGCGGCGCCCGACAGGAGGCACGTCAGCGCGGACCAGCGGAACACCTCGGTCTTGTCGTCCATGTCGTCCAGCCGTGCGAGGGTGTAGACGTACGCGGCGGCGACGAGGACGACCACGACCGCCGCGCCGAGCGCGCTCACGCCTCGGGAGGTGAAGAGCGCGCCGACGACGAGCGTGACGACGAGCGCGGCGACCACCACGAAGCGTGACCAGAACGCTCGCCGCGCTTCGCGGACCGTCCAGGGCCAGCGCAGCGCGAGGAGCGTCGTCAGCACGGGAGGAACGAGCGCCCAGAGGGGGAACGGCATGCCTCAGCGTAGCCCGCACGAAGGCGGCGTGCCTGTCCCCAAAGGGCTACGCGACCAGGTGAGGCGGGGAGGACCGCGCCTCGTCGGCTGGTCACGCTCAGCGGACGTCACGACGGCGGACCCCCGTGAGGCTCATCAGGCCGAGCAGCATCAACAGGACCGGACCCGTGACCGTCCAGGAGAGTTGGAGCAGGAAGGTCACCGCGAGCACGCCCAGCGTCACGCCGCCCAG
>NZ_KI912675.1:229332-230363 GCF_000519345.1 Deinococcus pimensis DSM 21231 | reverse complement strand
ACGCGTCTGTCTCCTCGGGCAGCGCGCCTCCCGTGAGGAAGGGCAGCAGGACGTTCAGCCCGCCGTCCTCCCAGCCCCACGCGCCGTCGAGCGTCCTGAGGGGCGACGGCACCGCGAACCCGAGGTCCTGATCGGCGAGCCACGCCAGCAGCTCGAACTCCCGGGCCTGCACCTCGCCCAGGGGTACCGCGCCACGCTTGAGCACGAACGCCCCCGCCGGAGTGCGGAACGCCGTGAGGACGTTGTTGCGCCCCACGCCCGCGAGCCCGAGGGCCTCGAACAGCCCGGCGAGGCCGTAGTGCCGCCGCAGTTCCTCCTTCAGGGCGGGAGTGAGCGTCAAGCTTCGTCCACCCACTTCCGTGCGTTGAGCGCGGCCTCCGTGCGGTTACGGACCTGCATCTTCGCGAGGATGGACTTCACGTGGTTCTTCACGGTGCTCTCGCTGATGTCGAGCTCCCGCGCGATCAGCTTGTTGCTCAGCCCCCGCGCGAGCAGCCGCAGCACGTCCTCCTCACGGGCGGTGAGGTGTTCGTCCGGTACGCTGCGCGTGGTGAGCAGATGCAGGTACTTCACCGCGACGCTCGGCTGGATGAACACCTCCCCCGCCGCGACCCGGCGCACGACGTCGAAGAGCTCACCGGGACGCACGTCCTTGAGCAGGTACCCGCTGGCGCCCGCGCGGATCCCGTCGAGGACGTAGCTTTCCGTGTCGAAGGTGGTGAGGATCAACACGCGTGAACGCAGCCCCAGCTCGCGCACCCGGGCGGTCGCGGTGACGCCGTCCATGCCGGGCATCTGCACGTCCATCAGCAGCACGTCCGGCGTGAGGTCCTGCGCGAGCCGCACGGCGTCCTCGCCGCTGGCGGCTTCCCCGACGATCTGGAAGTCGTCGTCGGTTTCGAACAGGGAGCGCAGACCGAAGCGCATGAGGGGCTGGTCGTCGACGATGGCGACGGTGATGGGATGAGTCATACGGAAGGCACCTCCGGGGGGGTGGGCGCGCGAAGGGGGAGCGTGGCGGTGACGGTCGT
>NZ_KI912675.1:122631-229232 GCF_000519345.1 Deinococcus pimensis DSM 21231 | reverse complement strand
CCGCACCGCCAGGGTGCGCCCCCGGGGCTGGTCGGCGCGCGGTCCGTCCGGAGGGGCGCGTCTGGCCCTTTCGGGCCCCCTCGGGGTGACCCGCGTGGAGGACGCGAGGAGCACGCCGCGCGCCGCACCCTGAAGGCACGACCGGCCGGGTGGCCGGCGAAAGGAGAACGCATGAGCACCACCGACTGGATCGTGAACGTCAGCATCCTCGTCCTGATGATCGTCACCGTGATCGGCACGCGTAAAGTCACCCTCGCGACGTTCCTGCGTCCCCTCGTGATCGTCGGCGCGGCCGGGGTGTTCTTCCTTCAGGGGCTGCCCACGGCGGGGCATGACGTGCAGCTCGAACTCTTCGGGGTGCTGCTCGGCGTGATCTTCGGGGTGCTCGCTTCGGCCGCGTCGAAGGTGCGGCGCGCTGGGGCGGACGTGGTCGTGCAGTCCGGTCGGGCGTACGCGCTGGTGTGGTTCGCGGCGATCGGGTTGCGGGTGGCGTTCGCGCAGCTCGCGACGCAGAACCCTTCGTTCGGACGGCTCGTGGCGACGTTCAGCGTGCAGCACCAGATCACCGGGGCGGACGCGTGGCGCGCGGCGTTCGTGCTGATGGCCCTGGCGATGGTCGTGACGCGGGTCGTGCTGATTGCGGTGCGGGCGAACGTCACGCGGGACGCGCCCCTCGTGACGTCCCCGTGAAGCGGATGTCCCTTCCCAAACCTGTCGAGCTGCGCGATCAAGCGTCTCTGGCGCGTACGTCAACGTCGTGAAACCGCTGGGCCTGCCGTCCGCCCGCGCCGGACCGCCCAAGAAGGTCGCGTGCCGTTCCCAAGTCCTCGTTCCTGATTCCTCCCGGAGGTACCCCATGTCCAAGCTCCTCACCGTCCTCGCTGCCGCGCTGCTCCTCAACGGCTGTTCCACCTTGATGCCACTCTCGACGCGCGGCGCGACCAAGCCGCTCGACCTGACGGGGGTGACGCGCGTCAACGTGATCACGTTCGACGGAAACGTACGGATCACCAACGACGCCCGCGTGACGAACGCGGGAGCGGTCGCCCTCACCTTGCGTGGGAACACGGGTTACCGGGTGGAGCGGGTGGATGGGACGCTGTTCGTCCGTGGGTTCGACGTGGGCCCGTGGGTGCCGGGGCATGGGGTGGACGTCACGTTGACGCTTCCCGCGGGGATCGGCGAGGACGTCGTCACGACGAACGGCGCGGTCGTCGTGACGGGTGGCGCGCCCGAGGTGACGGCGCGGACCACGAACGGTCCCGTGAGTGTCGCGGGGGTGGGCGCGTCGACCGTGAAGGTGGCGAGCACCAACGCGGACGTCACGGTGCGGGACGTGACGGGCCCGGTCGAGGTGAGCACCACGAACGGCGCCGCCAGCGTCCTCGACGTCACGCTCCCTGCTGCCAGCTTGAGCTCGGTGGAAAGCACCAACGGTCCTGTCCGCATGTCGGGGCTACGTGTCCCGTCGGGGGTACGGATCACGGCGGACGGTGAGGCTGGTCGCACGCACGTGACCTGGCCGGACGCGACGGTCAGGGTCGACGGTGGACACGCCGAGGTGGAGGTGCCGGGCGTGGCGCCCGCGACGGTCAAGCTGAGCACCACGAACGACGGCATCAACGTGACGGAGTGACGCCGTCGGAGGTGAGGTGAGCATGGATGGCGCGGTGGACACGCGGGGCAGCGTGGCGTGGCGGCGGCCGGTCTGGTCGGAGGACGTATGGGTGGTGCAGGGCAACCCGGCGCACACGAGGCTGCTCGACGCGATGGTCAGTACGCACAGTGTTCGGGTGCCGGGTTGTTTAGCGACGTCGGACGCGTCCCCACCGCTGGTTCCCTCAGAAGTGCGAGGTGTCGTGTCGTGATGACGTCCTTTCCCATCCCTGTGTCAGAGCGTTGGTCACTCCGGGCTGGTGCGCTCGAAGTGCAGGACGCTCCTCGGCTTCAACGGCTCCTTGAGGCGTGCGCGGACTACCACGCGCTCGTCGAGGGGACGGTCGTTGCCCCTGGGGCGGCGCAGGACCTCCTGACGGGCAGACCCACAAGCCTGCCTTCGGAGCGGAAGGTGCTGCTCGGTCTGTCGGACTCGGAGTTGCGTGGCGTGCTGGACGTGCTGGTCGGGTATCCGGACGACCGGACGTTCTACCTGGGGCTGCTGCTGCTCTCTCCCGAGGCGCGGGGGCACGCGACGGGACGGGCGGTGTACGCAGCGTTCGAGCGGTGGGCGGTCTCGCTGGGCGCGGAGCGTGTCGAGTTGGGCGTGGTGCGGGAGAACGTGCGGGCGCTCGCCTTCTGGGAACGTCAGGGCTTCCAGGTGTTTGACGTGACGCCGCCGAAGACGTTCGGCGTCAAGACACACGAGGTCCTGAAGCTCGATCGGTGGCTGCGTCGTTGAGCGCTCGTAAGCTGCGTCGTTGAGCGCTCGTAAGGAGTTCGGAGGCCCGACGCGAGTGCCCAGAGTCAGGGGATTCTTTTGATGATGCGGAACTCCGGAGCCTGATCGTCAGTGCGGGCAGGACAACGCGCCGCACCCTGACCGCTCACGACAACTGGCTTACCCGCAGCGGACGGCACCCACGCCACGTAAGCTGACCCTCATGGTTCGCTCGCCTCGGCCCGTCACGACAGACCGGCCCATCCGAGAACCGTACCGCTTTGTGAGCCCGCTTGAGCTCCTCAAGACCGCGAGGGGACGGTCACAGCCCTGACCGTCCCCTCGTGTCTGTCGCCGCGTTCGCTCAGGGTTGGTGACGACCGAGGAACATGAAGGTGTCCTTCGGGTACGCGTCGTACTCCAGCAGGTTGCGCTCCGACGCAGGTGAGCCGAACAGCATGCCCGACTTGCGCACCAGTGTGCCGCCCGAAGGGAGGATTGGCTTGTCCGTGGTCGCGGTCGGGTCACCGAGGACGTCCACGATCACCCCGTCCTTCTTCAGGACCAGCGCGTTCAGGCTGTACCCCGCGAGGCTGAAGTACGCCTCCTCGTTGTAGTAGTACGCGCTGGTGATGTCGAAGAAGTCGTAGAAGTTGCTGTTGAGGATGATGTACGGCATCCCCGGGTAGAACGGCAGGAAGGGAAGGCTGAACACCCGCACCTGACCGGTCGCCTTGACGTACTGGTAGAAGAACAGCTCGTACCCGGACTGCATGCCGCTCGCGCCGTCATCCGGGTAGTACACCTGGATGGCGGCACGACCGTTGCTGCCCTCGACGTAGTCGCTGATGAACGCCTGCCGCACACCGCTGATGGCCCGGACCGTCTGCGAGACGCTCGCGCCGCGCGTGTCCGTGGCGGTGACGGTGACGTTCGCCCAGCCACTGCCGCTCACGTTCACGGTCTGCCCGGAGACGCTCGCGGTCACGCCGGGCGCGTCGCTCGTGGCGGTGATGGTCAGCGCGTCCCCGTCCGGATCGCTGAACGCCGAACTTCCCGCGAGGACCGCGCTTCCTCCGCGGGTGAACTTCACGTCCGCGAGCGACGCGATGACCGGCGCGCGGTTCGGGGCGGCCTCGGTGGCCGTCACCATGAAGGACGTGCTGACCGTCCCGCCCCGCCCGTCCGCCGCGTGAATGGTGACGGTGGCGGCCCCGGCGCTCGGGGTAGGCGCCATGATCTCCAGCGACGAGCCGCTGACAACCACGGGAATCAGACCGGGGTCGCTGCTCTCGGCGGTAAAGGTGAGCGGGTCGCCGTCCGCGTCGCCGAACACGCCGCTGAGGTCGACGAACTTGCTGGTGCCCGCCGTGACAGTCAGGTCGCCCAGGGCGTTCGTCACGGTGGGCGCGCGGTTGGCCGCCTGGACCGTGACGGTCACGGCGTCGCTGACCGTGGCGTTGCCCTCCGCGTCGAGGGCCGTCACGCGGTACGTGTGCGCGCCCACCGGAAGGTCCGTCAGGTCGAACGTCACGCCGAACGCGCCGTCCCCGAGGAGCGTCGCGTCCTTCGTGACGACCGTGTCGTCACCACGCTTCAGGCGGAAGGCCGTCACGGCGACGTTGTCCCGCGCGCCGGCCGTGAGGGTCACGTGGCCCGGCGCGGTCAGGGTGATGTCGGACGCGACGAGCGTGACGTCCTTGGGGTTCTCGACGTCGCGGGCGGTGAAGGTCGCGTCGAGCGTGGCGGTCTGGCCGGCGGTGACGGTGACGGCCGTGCCGCCGGACGCGGTGTAGGTGTAGCCGTCACCGGGCGTGAGGGTCGCGGTGAGTTCGTAGCGGCCGGGTGTGAGGCGCGAAAGGTGCGCGCCGTCCGGAACGGTGACTGTCCCGCCGTCGGGTCGGCGGAGGGTGAGGGCCGCGTTCAGGGGGACACCCGTGAAGTGGACGTCCAGCGCGCCGGTCGTGGCGGCGTACGTGAGCGAGGCGCTCGTCGTCTGACCCGCCGTGACGGTGACGGGCGTGGGCGGAGCTTCGAAGTCGTAGTCGCCCACGGTGAGGGGCGTGCCGTTCAGGGTGTACGCGTCGGGGGTGAGGTGGTCGGCGGCGCTGCTCGTGACGTCGGTCGCGTGCCCGTGCGTGTCGGTGAGGGTGAGGTGGATGGGCGCGTCCTGTGGGGCCTGCACGTTGACGGTGACGCGCCCGTCGATCGCGGCGTACGCGCTCGTGATGGTCGTGGTCTGACCGGCGGTGAGGGTGACGGTCGTGTCGGGCGCGCGGTACGTGAAGCCCCCGGCGTTCACGTCGGCGCTCACCAGGGTGTACGTGCCGGGCTTGAGGCCCGGCGTGGGTGCGCCGGCCGTGACGGTCGTGGTGGCGTCCTGGGGGTCACGCAGGGTCAGGGTGGGCGTGACGCCCGTGGGGAGGCCAGTGACGGTGACGTCGAGGGTGGCGGTGCTGACGCCGTACGAGACGGTGGCGTTCGCGGTCTGCCCGGCGGTGACGGTGAGGGCGGCGGGGGTGATGGTCGGCGCGTACGTGTCGCCGCCCCACGTGACGTCACGCGCGGTGAGCGTGTACGCGCCGGGGGTGAGGTCGTCGAGGGTGACGTCTTCCGCGCTGGTGAACGTGCGGGTGAAGCCGCCGGGACCGTCGAGGGTGACGTCGGGCGTCACGCCCGCCCTGGTGAGGACGTTGACCTTCGCGCGGCCGGTGATGGGCGCGAAGGTCAGGGTGGGGGTGCTGGTCATGCCGAGCGTGACGTCAAAGGTGACGGGGTCGGCGTGGTAGGTGAGGCCGCCGGTCTTGACGTCGGTGGTGGTCTTGAGGGTGTACGTGCCGGGTTTGAGGTTGGTGGCGAGCAGGTCGGCGGGGATCTTGTAGGTGGCGCCCGTGTCGCTCTGGAGGCGCAGGGTGGGTTTGACGCCGCTGGGCAGGCCGGTCCAGGCGATCTGGGCGTTGCCGCTGAGGGTGAAGGCGCCGCCGCCGGCGGTCTGTCCGGCGGTGACGGTGAAGGTGCTGCTCTGCCCGTTCGGGCCGGTGACGACGTACGTTCCGGGGGTGAGGTTGGTCAGGACGTAGGTGCCGTTGCCGTTGAAGGTCTTTTCATAGCCGTTCGGGCCGGTGACGGTGACGGTGGTGACGACGGCGGCGGCGTGGACGGCGTTTGCGTCGGGGGTGGGGTCGAGGTCGCCGACGATGACTTCGAGCGCGCCGGTGATGGGGACGTAGGTGATGTTGAGGGTGGGTGTTTCGCCGGGGTGGACGGTGACCGTCTGTGTGGGGGCGGCGTAGTCGTAGCGGCCGCTGGCGTAGGGGGCGGCGGTGATGGTGTAGGTGCCGGGGGGGAGGTTGAGGCGGCCCTGCGCGTCGACGTGGTAAGTGGTGCCGTCGGTGGCGGTGGCGGTGATGGTGGGGGTGTGGCCGTCGGGGGTGGTGATGGTGATGGTGGTGGGGGTGACCGTGGGGGTGGTGTTGGGGTAGAGGTGGCCGCAGCCGGTGAGGAGCAGGATCCCGGTGAGGAGCAGCGCGGGGCGTTGCCGAGACAACATCTTCATGAAGATAAGCTAAAGACGCTTCTCTTTCAGCACTGTCACAAACCTGGCTGCCCCTTGGACGGGGACGAAGATCTCAGGTGCTGGTTCACCATCCGTCGCGCATCATCCCTGAGGGCGCCTCTCGCACCGACCGGCCCCCAGCCCTGGCCCCTACAACGAGGAATTCCTCGTCGTCGTGACGGTCGAGTACCGCCTCGCGCCCGAACACCCGTACCCGGCGGGGCTGCGTAACTGCTACGCCGCCCTGACGTGGACGGAGGCGAACGCCGAGGAACTCGGGGTGGACCCCACACGGCTCGGCGTGTACGGTGGCAGTGCCGGCGGCGCGCTCGCGCTGGCCGCCGCGCTCATGGCGCGTGACCAGAAATCGCAGCTCCACGCGTTGGAAGGACTCGCCGAGGACCAGGCCCCACGCACGGACCTCTTCTACGCCAGCACGACGGGCTGCTTGGGCCACGCCACCCAGAACGTCGCGCCCACCTCCGGCTTCCCCTCCGCCCACACCCGCGCCCCGAACCGCTCGCACACCCGCCGCACCACCGCGAGCCCTACCCCAGCGCCCTCGAATGTCCCACTGGGGTGCAGCCGTCGGAACACCCGGAACACCTCATCCTTGAAACGCATGTTGAGTCCGACGCCGTTGTCCTCCACCCCGAGACACACCTCACCAGCGGTTTCCTGCACTCGCACTCGAATCCGCGCTTCCTCGCGCGTACTCGTAAACTTCAGGGCGTTCGACAGGAGTTCGGTCAGCACGACCTGTAAGGTCTGACTGTCGCCCTGCACGACCGGAAGGGCGTCCGCGCTCCACTTCACCTGGCGTCCCACGCACTGAGGGTCGAGGTCCCGGCGGACGGCGTTCAGCACCAGCCCGAGGTTCACTTCCCGCAACCTGACCCGCGCGCGGGTGGTGCGGACGTACCCGACGAGCGCCGCCATCATCGACGTCGCCTGGGAAAGCGCGCGTCGGGCGGACCCGAAGTGCTGCTCGACGCCGTCGCTGTGCACGCCCACCTCGCGGTGCAGCAGATCGAGGAAGCCCGACGCGCGGTGCACAGCGGTCTGCACCTCCCCACTGAGCGCCCGGACGATCTCCTCCACCTCGTCGCGCTGCGACACGAGCCGCGCGGAGACGTCCCGCACCTGTCCTTCCACCTGGTCGCGCTGGAGCGTCAGCAGCTCGACGGCGTCATGCTGGGCCTTCATGTCCATCAGCGTCACGAGGTACTCCACGACCTTCGTGTCCTCACCCCGGGCGGACACGCTCAGACAGACCGGCAGGGCAGGGCCTTGGGGCGGCTGGAGCTGAAGATTCACGCCTGGCGCGCCGGGCATGTTGGAGGCAGCGCCCTTGAGCAGCGCGTGGTAGGACGTGAGCGAGGACCCCGCGATGAACACGCTCAGCGCCTTGTTCAGGAGTCGCTCCACGGGTCGGCCGAGCAGGACGCGTGCCGCGGCGTTCACTTCACGGATGAGGCCCTTGGGATCGAGCACGAGCTGCGCCGTGGGCGCGGCCTCGAAGCGCGCCTTCATGGTTTCGGCACGTGCACTGAACTCCTGGGCATCGCGGCGGAGGGCGTCGTTCTGCGCCTGGAGGTCAAGAAAACGGGCCTCAAGCAGCTCAGCGGTCTCTTCAGTGGTACGGGTGATGGACGGCGACGTGGCCGCGTCGTGGGAGCTGGTCATGAGCTGAACCTCGGGAGCCAGAGGGCGAATCCGATGGTGTCCTCAGGACCAGGGGATCGAGCTGAAAGTCAGCAGGGTACGGGGAGCGTAACACACGGGGAAGAAAGGACGCGCGAGAACGAACGGATTCCTTGGGGTGGAAGAGTGGGCCGTGTCTTCACGCTCGGCTCGCGTGGCGTCAGGACGCGTCTCTATCCGGACGCTTGTCTGTCGAGACGAACCTCTCCGTGACCTTCGCGTGTGGTTCCAGCACGCACTCCCGGTCATGCTGCCCGTCGAGCTGCTCACGCAGCCGAGCGATCTTCGCCTGCGTTCCCCGCGCCGCCGCTTCCAGCTCAGCAAGACGCGCCCGTGCCGCCTGCGCCTGCGCTTCCATCCCGGCGAGCTCCTGCTCGTCGTGCGCCGCGCGCTCCTCCAGGTGGGTGATGTGCACGTGAGTCGACGCGAGTTCCTGCTCCAGCTGCTTGGGGTGAGCCGGACGGTGCCGGGGTTGTTCTTCGTGGGGTTGTCAGGGCAGCGGGCGCGGCGACCATCGCGTCGAGCGAGCCCTGCGCGGCGAACTTGTTCGGCGCGGTCAGGAACGGCCGCCCGGTAAGGCGAGCCAGTTCCGCCGCGATCTTCACCCCGAAGTCCGGCAGGCTGTTGAGTCCCGTCCCCACGGCCGTCCCGCCGGCCGCGAGCTGGTACAGGCCCGGCAGGGCCGCGTGGATTCGTGCGAGCGCGTCCGTGAGCTGCGTGACGTACCCGGACCATTCCTGCTCGACCGTGAGGGGCGTGGCGTCCTGCAGGTGCGTGCGGCCGATCTTCACGACGTCCACCCACGTCAACGCCTTCTCGTGCAAGCGGTCGATCAGCGCCTGCACGTTCGGGATCAGGCGTCCGCACAGTTCCTCAACGAGCGCGAGGTGCATCGCGGTGGGAAAGGTGTCGTTCGACGACTGCGACATGTTGACGTGATCGTTGGGATGCACGGGAGTCTTGCTTCCGACGACGCCGCCCGCGAGTTGAATCGCGCGGTTGCTGATCACCTCGTTGACGTTCATGTTGCTCTGCGTGCCGCTGCCCGTCTGCCAGACGAACAGCGGGAATTCCGCGTCGAGCTTTCCGGCGATGACCTCGTCCGCGACCCGCATGATCAGCCGGGCACGCTCGGCATCGAGTTTTCCGGCGTCGAGGTTGACCTGCGCCGCGGCTTTCTTGACGAGACCGTACGCGTGGTACACCTCGATGGGCATCCGGTCGTTGCCGATGGTGAAGTGCAGCAGGGATCGCTGGGTCTGCGCGCCCCACAGGCGCGCGGCGGGAACCTTGACGGCGCCCATCGAGTCGGTCTCGACACGCCACTGGCCGCCGTCGAGCAGCGTCCCAGGGTCAGGGTGGCGTTCGGTGTCATCACGGTCCTCCTGCCTCGAAAAGTGAGGTGCGAGCGGCGAGGCTTCCCGGGGCTCAGCACGCGCTGAAGGTGAACGTCACGTTTTCGCCCTGGTTCCGTCACGTACGCTCCGCGGGCGTCACTTCAGGTTGAGCTTGAGCCATGCCGCGTGCACCTGTTGCGGGGTGAGGGCGGCCTTGCCCGAAACGTTGTGCACGTCCGTCAAGGTGAACGGTTTGAAGGTCTTGGGCAGAAGCGCGCGATGACCCCACGCGGTCGAGACGTAGTTCAGGACGTTCACGATCTGCGCGTCACTCAGCTGACCCTGCCAAGGCGGCATCACGCCGTTGTACGTCACGCCCTTGACCGTGATGGACCCCTGCATGCCATGCGCGACGACCTGCGTGAGGGTCGCGCGGCCCACGCAGCCGTTCTTGAGGACTTGCGGCACCACCCCGACCAGCGGGGGGAAGACACCGGGAACGCCCTGCCCGTTCGATTGATGACAGCTGGCGCAGCTCTGGTTGTACACGGTCTCGCCGTTGGGCGTGGCAGCGGCACGTTCCACGCGGGTGGTGGGAACGGATGTGACGCTCAGCATGGCGACGGCGGTCGCGGTGAGGCCAAGCGCGCCGAGGATGAGCTTGCCCTGCAGCATGAGGGTGTTCCTTTCTAACGGTACCGTTGTCGATCGAACGGCAACCTGAACGTGTGCCCGTCTGCGTCCGTGAAGCGCAGCGTCGCGACGTCCGCCGCGTGACGACCACGCAGATCGAAACGGTACGTGACGGTGCCGACCCAGCGGAACTCCACCCGTCCTTGCGCGTCACGGTAGTGATCGAGCGAAGCGGGTGAGCGCGCCACGCTGGCCGCGTGAACTTCACGGCCACCCTCGAAGGTCAGGCTCGCGGTGGTGAAGCGTGACATGAACGTCTGGTCTTCAGGGCCGCGGCTGTGCGCGTACACGATGAACTCCAGCTGATCGTCACGCGTCGAGAGGTCCCGCTCCGAGAAGGCCTTGCCCTGCAACGCGAGGAAGTACGCGGACCATCGGGCCCGTTCGAAGGGCGTACCGATCTGCACGGCCTCCACGGCCGCTTCGCCTCGCTTGACCGTGAACGCGTCCGGGACGCTGTACAGCAGGTACTCTCGGACGGGGTATCCGCGCAAGGCCGCGGCGAGGGCGCGTCCGGAGGCGAGCGCGTCACGCACGTCGTGCGCGTCGAGCGGTGAGGTCGCGCCCGCGCTGCTTCCGAGGGCGATCAGCGCGAGTGCCCGCACGGTGCTGCCGCGAAGCGCTCGGGCGGTGCGGGGTTCGATGACGACGTGCTGGGCGCGCATGGTTATCGCCCTCCGTCGAGCGCGAAGATCACGACCGTCGCGGCGCCCGTGGTGCGCCACAGGGTGCGTGAAGCGTTCCCGGCAGCCACCGCGACGTACTGTTTCCCGCCGACCTCGTACGTGACGACGCCCCCGCCGATCGCGGCGCCCGTCGGGAAGCGGTACAGCGTCTTGCCGGTGCGGGCGTCGAGCGTCAGGAAGTCCCCGTTGAGGTCCCCGGTGAAGATCACGCCGCCCGCGGTGGGCGTGACCGCCGCGACCATCGGGGTGGGCATCTGCACCTTCCATTTCACGCTTCCGGTGCGGGCGTTGACGGCGTGCACCCAACCCTTGGCCTTCTCGATCGGGTCGTACGCGCCAAAGCCGTTGAGGCTGCCGGTGTAGATGCTTCCGGCGACGTACCTCACCTGTCCGAGTTGCAGGGTGGAGCACCAGTCGACCGAGTTGACGAACAGCGTGCCGCCCGCCGGGTCGAAGGCCGCGCCGTTCCACTCGACGCCGCCCAGCGTGCCCGGGCAGAACCGCGTGCCCTCGGTGGTGAGGGGCGCCGACTCGTTCTCGACGGTGGTGACCTTGACTTTGTGCATCAGGGCGCGCGAAGCGCGGTCGTACAGGTACAGGTAGCCGCTCTTGCTGGGCACCGCCACGTACCCACGTCCACCCGCGTCATACACGGTGGGTGCGGCGGACGTGTCCCAGTCGTGATAGTCACTCTGGACCTGCTGCGCGTACCACGCGAGCTTGCCGCTGTCCGCGTTCAGTACCACCAGGGAGTTGGTGAAGAGGTTCCTGCCGGGCCGGTACGACGCGGCGAAATCCGGGGCCGGGTTGCCCACCGAGACGTACAGCTGCTTCTTCATCGGGTCGAGGGTGAACGACGTCCACATGCTGCCGCCGCCATGCGCGGCGGTGGTGGGCTTGTCCCAGGTGTCCGCGCCTTCCTGCGTGCCCGTCGGAATCACGTCGAAAGTCCAGATTTTCCTGCCGGTCCTGGCGTCGAAGGCGTACAGGTGTCCTTTGGCGCCCCAGTCCGCGCCGGCCTCGCCGATGAAGACCTTGCCGTTCCAGGCGATGGGCGCGGCCGAAAGGAAGTACCCCTGGCTGCTGTCGGCGACCTTGACGTCCCAGACGAGCTTGCCACTCTGCGCGTCGAGGGCGAGGAGGTGCCCGTCGGTGGTGCCGCGGTACACGCGGCCCTGCATGATCGCCACGCCACGGTTGGCGGGGAAGGGTTCGAGATTGGTGGGGGTGTAGGTGTGCGTCCAGAGCGTCTTGCAGGTGGTGGCGGAGAGGGCGTAGGTGCTGTGGGGCGTGGTGATGATCATGCGGCCCTGGTACACGACGGGGCCGGGCTGGAAGCTGCCGACCTCGCCGGTGTGGTACTGGCAGACGGGCGTGAGCCGCGCGGCGTTCTGCGGGGTGATCTGCCTCAGGGTGGAGAAGCGCTGCCCGAGGTAGTCCTTGTTGTACATCAGCCAGTCACCTTCACGGGACGCGGACGCGTTCAGTTCCTGCTGGGTGGGGCCGACGGTCTGAACTTGAGCGGTCCAGCCGTGGGAAGCGGGACCGAGCGCGCTGAGAGCGAGCAGGGAGGTGACGTGCGCGAGGCGGAATCTGGTCATGTCTTCTCCTGAAGGGAACACGTGACGTTCCTGGAGACGCGCCACGCCTGCGGGCGTGGCGCGCCCTGCTTAGACGGTGACGTCGGCGTGCAGGGTGAGTTCCGCAGCGTGTGTGCCCTCCAGGACGCGGTAGGCGTCCTGGACGCTGAGGGCGTCGCCGTGCGCGATCAGCAGGAACTGACCGGCCTGCACGGCGCGCTCGTACTTGACGATGTGCTGCCGGGAGATGCCGAGACCGGCCAGGGCGCCGAGCACGCCGCCCGTCGCGGCGCCTACCGCGGCGCCGCCGATCCCGCCGACGAGGGTGGTGGCGAGCGCGCCGAGCACGACGAGCGGACCGAAGGCCGGGACCCACAGGAAGGCGGAGCCCAGGAGCAGCCCGAAAATCCCCCCCGTCCAGGCGCCGGAGACGGCGCCGTCTCGGGCGACGTCCCCGGTGGTGACGTAGCCCTGCACTTCACGTTCGTTCTCGAAGTTGCGGGCGACGATGGAGACCTGCCGGATGGGGAAGCCGGCCGCGTCGAGAGTCCGGACGGCACGTTCGGCTTTGGCGAGTGAGTCGTACACGGCGGCGACGCTGTTGTCACCGGGACGGGTCGAGGACGGACGGTTGGACGCGTCGTTGTGGCGTGGGTGGTCGGTCATGGTGCTCCTCGAGTGGCGCTCAGAGGGGGACGGATGGACGAAAACGGATGGGCCGGTCTGGAAGGTCGCGCGACGGAGCGCGCAACGTCATCCTGAACCGCCGACTGACGCGCGCGCCAATACCTGCGTGTCCAGCTCATTCTGTTGAGGCATCAGTGGAGCGGCATGTCCGCTTTCACGCGCTGCCGCACGTCGACGGGCATCACCACATCCGTTGAGCGTTCAGTGAGGACGCCATGAGGCGTCCTTCAGGTCGGCGCCATCTGATTGCGGTTCGTGACGTGCATGTTGAGGATGGCGCTCAGAACGTCCACGTCTGCCTTTCCCGGCCCTGCTTCGTGCGGTGCCGCCCTCACGGCGCGCCCGCACGCCTCCACCGCCCCTCGCGGAGCGGCTGGACGGCACCGGGCCTTCAAGCGAGGTGCCTCCGTGACCACGTTCCACACGCCGGACGACGCCGCCAACGGTGAGCAGCGTCCCCTTGTATCCGCAGGACCACGCCCTTCAATGGTTCTTGCCCACCGACGAGCGCGCGGCGCGGCGCTGGTGGCCTTGTTGCTCGGGGTGAGCGCCGCACCGACCACCGCGCCCCTCCCACGGGTGGAGCCACTGGGCGCGGCGCAACCCGCCGCGCCGGGCACCCGCCCTGCCGCGGCCGTCCCTCAGCTCAACCTCGTGCCACCCGTGCCGGAAGTTCACCAGTTCGACGTGCTCGACAACGGCTACATCCGCGTCGCGCACGCCGTGGTCTTGCTCGGTGCACGACAGGCCGACCTCGCAAAGGCGCGCGCGACGGCCCTCGACGTCGTCCGGCGCGCCTTCGCGCAGGCGTCCGATCTCGCCGAGGTGGACGTCAGCGTGTACGCCAGGTCCGGCTACCAGGGGTTCGGCGGTCCACCGCCGCTGTTCACCAGCTCCGTTCCCAAAGACCGCCTGCGTGACTTTGAGCGGTTCGTGACGCAGGGAACGCCGTACGAGCGGGTCTGGCCGACCGGGAGCGCCACGCGGGTGACGGACGCGCCGTTCGCCGCGCGGACGATCGTCAACGACAAGGAGCGCGCCCTGCGGTTTCTCGGTTCGTTCGCCGACCTCGTCGAACAGCGGGCCCTTCAGGCCTACGCGCAACTTCACGGTGGCGTGCAGGGCGGACAGCTCTTCCACGGCAACCCACGCGCCTCCGTCGCCGCGCTGACCTTCGACGACGCGCCGCACCCGCTGTACATGCCGCTGCTGCTGGACCTGCTGCGCCGCGCGGACGTGAAGGCCACGTTCTTCGTGATCGGCCGCAACGCCGCCGCGTACCCGTACTTCGTGCGTGACATGGCGGAGCAGGGGCACGAGGTCGGCAACCACACCTACCATCACGTCCGCCTGCCCGGCCTCAGCGAAACCCAGATCCGCGACGAGCTGCGCCGCACCAACGACACCCTCAGGGCCATCACCGGCAGGACCGTCCGTTTCTTCCGTCCGCCTGGTGGGGAGTACGACGCGCGCACCCTCCGCCTCACGGCGCGAGCGGGACTCACCACGACCTTCTGGACCGACGACCCGGGCGACTTCGCCAACCCGGGAGACGGCACCGTCGAGGCGCGGCTCACGCGGCACCTGCGCCAGGGAGGGATCGTGCTTCTGCACGACAACGCGCGTGAAGCGCTCGAGGTGCTCGAACCCTTCACCCGCGTCGCCAGCGCGCGCGGCGTGCGGCTCTCCACCGTGACCGACCTGCTCGCGTCCCGCAACGCTCGACCGTCCCCTGCGCGCGGCCAGGCCACCGCGCGGTGAGGAGGACGCCACGAACGTGCCGTCGGGCCGTCCGTTCGGTCCTCGGGCACCCCGAACCGTTCGAGGTTCCGCAGCGCTTCGCACGCCCGGGCGCCGTGCTCTTCGTTACCGTATGACGCTCAACATCCGTACTTCCGGAGGATCATCATGCTCGACCACCGCAGCGCGCCCGACCTGTCCCGGCTACGACCGCACCCGCGCCGGGTTCTGCTTCCCCTCGGCGGTCAGTTCGACGAGGACCTGCTGGAGGACTACATCCTTCCGGTGGCGCGGGCGTTCCAGCTGACGCTGCACGCCGCGCACATGCTCGTCCCTGACGTCGAACTGGCCGTGGTCGCCGCTCCTGGCGAGTGGATCGACCCGACGGTACTCGAAACGCAGGAGGAACTCGAACAGGACCGTCTGCGCGGCGGGCAGGCCCTGCTCGCTGCGTTCGCCGATCGCTGCTGGTCCGCCGGTGTCGCCTGCGAAACCCGGCAGGACGTGGACAACGACGTCGACGGACTGCTCCGGCTGACCGCGGACGCGGACCTGCTGCTGCTCGCCGCGCGTGGTCATCGTCACCGCCGATTCATGAGGAGTTCCGTGTTCGATCAGTTGCTGCGCCGCAGTCCCATCCCCGTCTGGGTTCCATCCGCCGACGCGGTCGCGCCGCGCCGCCTCGTGGTGGCCTACGACGCCTCACGCCACGCGAAGGACGCCCTCCGGCAGGGTGCGGAGCTGGCCCTCGACTGGAGCCTGCCCGTCGAACTGCTGGTCGTGCAGCGAGAAGACGCAGGGCAAGACGGTGCCGAGACGATCCTCGAAGCCCAAACGTCCCTGCGCGAGCTGGGTGTGCCCGCCGTCGCGACGCATCTCACGCTCGGCACGCCCGGGGAGATCCTCGCGACCTACGCCCGTCCGGACACACTGCTCGTCCTTGGAGGGCACCGTCACGGCAGCGTTCTGGGTTTTGGGCGTGGTCATACGGTCGACGTCGTGCTTGAGGGCGCCCGCGGCGCCCTTATGGTGTGCCCCTGAACGTCGAGCGGCGCGGGACCACGCGGCGGTCCAGCAGGACGGCACGCGTCAATGCGCGTGCTTCGCCTCGACCCGCCGATCAGGTACGCGGTCGGCGCGTCAGGAGACCGGACGCGCCGGACGTGCCGGCTGACACGCGCCCGACCTGCAGGCGTCCCCGCAGCCACGGCTCGGTCAGGTTCGGCGGGCTCGTGTCGTCGTGGCTTGCGAACGGCGTGTCGTGAGCGCAGCGGGGCCGACACGACCGCCGAGGATCACGAGGCGTGAGTGCGGCGCTCCACGGGAGGATCAAGCGTGCTGACCGCTGTGTTGTGCGTACTGGTTGTCGTGGTCATCGTGACGTTGTCGCTGCTTGGCATGCTGAGCCTGCGGCGTTTCGTGACGCTCGCGCGCCTCGAAGAGCACAATCAGGTCGCGGGCTTCATCTACGCGGTGGTGGGCGTGTGTTCGTCGGTGCTGCTGACCTTCGTCGTCGTGGCCGTCTGGCAGCAGCAGGTGGACGTGCACGCCCGTGTCGAGCAGGAAACCAACGACCTCGTCGGGCTGTATCGTGACGCGCAGGCCTTTGCGCCTGAGACGAGAAGCATGCTGCGCGCGGACCTTCGGGCCTACGCCTTGTCCGTGCTAAACGCGGAATGGCCGGCGCTGGCAAGCGGACGGCGCAGCCCGGCGACCGAGCGGCGCTTCACGACGTTGGTCTGCCGGTATCAGCACGTGCGTCCGACCTCCACGGCGGAGGAGGCGTGGTATCGGACGACGCTTGACCGACTCACCCGGCTGGAGGACAACCGACGTCTGCGCCTGATGAGCGCCGCGTCGACCATCCCGCCCTTGATGTGGTCGGTGTTGTGGTTGACGAGCGCCGTCACCATCGCCTTCTCGTTCTTCTTCGGGACCCGCAACGTGGCCGCGCAGGCGTTGATGGTGGGCGCGTTGTCCGGCACCATCGCCCTGATTCTGTTTCTGGCGGTCGCGCTGGACCGCCCGTTTGGCGGCCCGATCCAGGTCCAGCCCAGCGGCTTCCGGGCGTTCGTGGACGCCACCGTGAACCAAGGTGACGTGATGCCACGTCCGTGCGGGTCGCAGTGACTTGGCGGTCGTAACTCCGCGCGGCGACGAGGACCAGCGACCCGGCTCGTGTCGCGTCGGCGCCAGCGAAGGGTCTGCCGTGACGTTCGGTCAGGGCGCCGATCTTCCGCAGGAGGCGTGGCGTTCGTGGTGACGTGGGGCGGACGCCGATCAGGTGCGCGGCCTGCGGGCGCCTGTTGGTCCTTGTGCACGGACGTCCGGACAGTGCCGCGTCAGGTTCGCGAGGTACAAGAAGACATGAAGATCGTGTTGCTGGCCGCCCTGACCCTGATGAGCTGCTCCACCGCCCTTGCGGGAAAGTGCGCGGTGGTCCGGCCGTTCGTCGAGACGGCGCAGGCGGCGCCGCTGGTCGTGCAGGCGACGGTGCTGCGTCACGTGCCGACGCTGCTGCCGCCCGGCTTCGTCGAAGTGCGGGTCAAGGCGGTGTACCGTGGCGCGCCCACCTCGATGACGTTGCGTGTCTTTGACGCCGCGACCAGTGAGCCGGTGCAGCCGGCGACGGCGCTTCCGGACGGTTCGACGTGGATCATGGCGCTCGAACCGACGTCGGGCGGTGAAGGATACCGGTTCCTGCCGTGCGCCAACGCGTTCGGCGCGCTGGTCGGGCGTGCCGTCTTCGCCAACGCCTACGGCAATCAGGACGTGCTGCTGCCACTCGACGAACTGCGCGGCCTGCTGCGCCGCTGACGGCGGGTCGCGTCAGGGTCCGTTCGTCGTGGTGTGTCGCGGCGAGATCACGTCGGACGCCCGGACGCCACCAGGCGTGACGTCAGGGCGTCGTGTCATCGGCCGCGGTCCGGTGGCCGCCCTGAGGCGCTGCGCGCCCCTCTGCGGAAGCGGGACCGATGATCACGGTTTCTCCGTCATCTCCGAGCGTCGAATGTACGTGTCGAAGTCCTGGTCGCTCACCCCGTAGGGCGGCGTCAGGAACGTGGCCGTCGCGATCAACTGACCGCCGCGCAGCGTGACCGGCAGTTGCGGGAGTGGACGTGGCGGCGGCCCGCCGATCACGGTGCAGCCTCGTTTGGGGTCGTAGTTCCCGGAATGGCAGGGGCACAGGTACGTCTCGTCCTGGTTCTTCCAGCCGACCGGGCACCCGAGGTGCTGACAGGCGGCGCTGTACACGACGATGCCTTCGGGCGCCGCCTGAAGGTCGGTGGGGGGGCGCAGGGCCGCGACGGGAAACCGCGAGATCAGGAGCAGGTTGTCCGGATCGCCACTCTTGACGACCGGCTGACCCGCGACGACGCCCTGGGGGTAGGCACGGGTAGGTTGCGGGGTCAGCGTGCCGGGGTCGACGGGCATGCCGGTCTGGTCGCCTTCGGCGTGGACCAGTACATCGCCCGAGGTGGGAGGGAGCCGGTCGGGTGTTTCACGAGTGACCGGGCGGGCGCTCCCGATGATCGTCAGGAAGCTCAGGCCGCTGACGCCGACGGTGACGCCGAGCGCGGCGTGCACGAATCGGCGGCGGTCAAGGTCAGGGTCGACGCTGCTGAACTTGGTCATTTCACACCTCTTTGGTGGGTCCGTTCCGGCGGTTGGCATGATCCGCGCGGTTCGTTGTGCTGCACGCCTGAGGTCCGGGGGCGCGTGCTGGCTCGGGTGGACGGACGGCGGGGTGGAACGCTTCTGGATGGACCTGCTCAAGTGATCAGGTTCCAATATTTTTCCATCACACCTTGTTCTATTGAAATGATGCGGTGTTTTTCATTATTCCAAACTGCAATATTTAAAAGTCGACACGATGTTGAATACAATAGGACCGGACGGGGAACGTTGACGTCGCACGGTTCGCTCCGGTGGGCCCTTCGAGGTGACGACGCCCGCACACGGACGGGAATGGCGCGCGCCGCTCCCGGGCAACCGCCATCAAGCGCCGACCCTGTCCCGGCCAACGTCACCCACTCGCCCCGTGAAAGGACTCATCATGACCCTGCAGGGAACTACCACGCTCGTCGTCGGCGGCAGCAGCGGGATCGGCCTCGCCACCGCGCTCGCCGTGCAACTTCAGGGCGGCCACGTGCTGCTCGCCGGTCGTGACCAGGAACGCCTCAGGGCGGCCCAGTTCCGTCTGAACGCCGAAGGCAACGAGGTGCACATCTTCTCGGTGGACGTGACCGCCGAACCCGACGTCCGCGACCTGCTGCTGCTGCTTCCACGATTCGATCACCTGGTCAGCACCGCGGGCGCAGGCTGGTCCGGTCAGATCAGCAGTGTCCACACCCACGCGGCCCGCGCGGCGTTCGACGGGAAGTTCTGGAGCAAGGTGTTTCTCGCCAAGTACGCGGCGTCCAAACTGCCCACCGGAGGCTCCATCACCTTCGTCTCGGGCACGTTGGGCGAACGTCCCGCCGGAGGTGCGGGCATCACGTCCGCCGCGAACGCGGCCGTCAATGCGCTCGTCAAGACCTTGGCGCTTGAGCTCGCGCCGTTACGGGTCAACGCGGTCTCTCCGGGGTTGATCGCGACCGAAGCGTACGCGTCGATGACGGCCGAAGCTCGAGACGCCATGTACCAACGCGCCGCCGCCACCCTTCCCGTCGGTCGCGTCGGCCGGCCGGAGGACGTCGCACAAGTCATCACCATGCTGATGCTCAACCCTTTCGTCACGGGAAGCGTCGTGTCGGTCAACGGTGGCGCGACCCTGTGAAGGGGCCGCACATCCGCACCTCGGTATGCCCGGAGGGCATCGGCACGCACGAGGATGAATTGGCGTTGGCGCGGGCCGCTCGACGATAGTACGGAGGACGCGTCGACCACACGTTCGCGGCGCGGAAGGAACGGCGACGGGCGTCCGCGGTGAACGCGGCCACCGGACGAAAGGAGCGAGGAGCATGAACAGCAGCATTCGTGGACGGATCGGCGGTCCTGACCTGGGTCGGGACGTACACCTCGACTGGGACGGACACGCGCTGAGCGGCCGGATCGGCGGCACGGTGGTCGGTGCCGACGTCGCGATCAACGTGCGTGGCGACGCCATCGAAGGTCGCGTCGGCGGTTCCGTCGGTGGGTTCGACGTTCGTGGTGAAGCCAAACCTGACCATGTGATGGTGCGTTTCGGAGGAGCCGTCCAGGGTGAAACTCTTGACCTCAATCTCGTGCAGGGACACGTGACGGGTCATTACGGCGGCCACGTTACGGGACGCGCGGTCAGCCTTGACGTGCACGACGGTCAGATCCTGGGCCGTATCGGAGGCAGCGCGACGGGCAACGACGTCGTGTTGACCGTGGAGGGTCAGGTTCCGAACGCCGTGGCGGCACTGGCCGCCGTCGTCGCGTATCAGTCGTTCTGATCACGTGGCAAGAGTGCGGTCGGACCGCGGGTGACGCGGCGTCTGGAGATCCTCAGCGGGTGCGCTGGGGATCTCTGTTGTCGTCGTGTCGCCGCGCGCGATTCACGTGTGCGTGAACGTCAGGCGCTAAAGCGTCCGAAGGTCCTCGACACGGCTTGAAGTGCCTCAAGCGCGGTTGTGTCGAGGGCGTGTAGGCGAAGGGGAGCGGCTCATGAAGAGCCGCTCCCCTTCGACGGCTGTGCCGTGAAGAACACTCCAGCACGTACGGCGCACCCTGCATCGCCCTGGAATTCGGGGAGGCCATCTCCACGCTGCTCGACCCCGACCGAGTCGCGTGCGACGAAACGGGCCTCGAGACCGTCAGTCGGTCATCCCGTCGCGCGTCTGGGTCACACGTGCGGCGTCACCTCATGCCAGCGGGCGTACACCCCACCGGACCGCAGCAACTCCTCGTGCGTGCCCTGCTCCGCGATTCCCCGCTCGGTCAGCACCACGATCCGCTGCGCCTGCCGCACGGTCGAGAGGCGATGCGCGATCACGATCGTCGTGCGGTTCCGCGCGAGCCGCACCAGTGCCTGCTGCACCCTGGCCTCGCTCTCCACGTCCAGGGCGCTCGTCGCTTCGTCGAGAATCAGCACCGGCGGATCCTTCAGAAACACCCGGGCGAGACTCAACCGTTGCCGCTGACCGCCCGACAACCGCACGCCTCGCTGCCCGACCTGCGTGTCGTACCCTCGCGGCAACTGCGTGATGAACTCGTGCGCGCCCGCCTGCCGGGCGGCCGCCTCGATCTGCGCGTCCGTCGCGTTCACGTCGCCCAGACGAAGGTTGTCACGGACGCTCGCGGCGAAGAGGTACACGTCCTGCTGCACCACACCGATCTGACGTCGCAGGGACTCCAGCGTCACCTCACGAACGGGTGTGTCGTCGATCAGCACCTGTCCCTTCGTGACGTCGTGAAAGCGCGGAATCAGCTGGCACAGGGTCGATTTGCCGACCCCGGACGCACCGACCAGCGCGACGAACTCACCAGGACGAATGTGCAGGTCGAGGTCATGCAGCACCTCCCTGCCGTGTGGGTACGCGAAGGACACCCCTTCGAGCCGGACGTCGCCCCGCACGCGACTCAGCTCACGCGCGCCGGGCGCGTCACGCAGTTCCGGCTCGACGTCCATCAGCTCCCGGACGCGGATGAAGCCGCTCAGGCCTTCCTGAAGAAGCCGCGAGATGTTCACGAACCGTCCGATCGGCTCGATCAAAAGGCCCACGCACAGCAGGTACGTGACGAGCTCGTCGAGCGCCAGGTCGCCTCGCAGGATGCTGAGCCCACCCAGAATCAGCACCGCCACGGTCATCAGTTGCGTGAAGGCCGTCATGCCCTGATAGAAATACGCTTCCGCGCGGTAGCCGTCTTCGCGGCTGCGGACGAACAAGGCGTTGGCGGTATCGAACCGGTGGAGTTCCGCGCGCTCACCCGTGAAGGACTGCACTGCGCGGATGCCACTGAGGGAGTCCTCCACCTGCGCATTCACGTCTCCGATCCGGGCGGCGGCGCGCAGCATCGCGCGGTGGAGATGGCGGTGACACACGAGGGCGTAGAGCGCCATGAACGGCACGAACGCGAACAGCAGCAGCGTGAGCGCCGGGTTGATCGTCAGGAGGATGAGGAACACCCCGCCGAACTTCAACGTGGCGATCAGCAGGTCCTCGGGGCCGTGATGCGCGAGCTCCCCGACGGCGTACAGGTCGTGGGTGACGCGGCTCATCAGCTGTCCGGTGCGTTCACGGTCGAAGAACGAGAACGGTTGGGACAGCAGGTGCCGGAACAGGTCGCGGCGCATGTCACGCTCGATCAGGGTGCCCATGACGTGCCCCCGGTAATCCACGAACGTGTTGGCGGCGGCGTGCAGGGCCATCAGGGCGAGCAGGATGCCCGCGACACGCATCAGTTCGGTCGCCGCGTGGGGCGCGGGGTCACGCAGGACGATGCGGGTGACGTACCCGGCGGCGAGGGGGAAGGCCAGCGTGACGCCGGACACGACCAGCGCGCACAGCAGGTCGAGGCTGAGGATGTGACGGTACGGTCGGTAGTACGAAAGGAACGTGCGGACACGTGACGGCAAGCGGAGCTCCTGTCGGGTCCGGCGTCCGGTCCGTGTGGTGTCCGTTCAGGTGGCGCGCCCGGCGTCGCTTCCGTCGGTCGTTCGGGGTGACGGTGAACGCTTAGCAGGGTGGGCGGCGCAGGGCGGAGGACACGCGTGACACGGACGGACGCTCAGCGGTGAGGGGGTGGGTATGGTTGCTGGCGGGTTCGTGGTGAGGCATGTGCGGCTCCTTTGCGGCTGTGGGAACGTGACGTCAGCATAGGCGAGCGGATTCGCCGTCGTATGCGTCATCCTGCCTATGTCTTGCGGAGCAAGGGGAGCGACTCACGAAGGGACGCTCCCCTCGCACGCTGTGCCGCGAAGAACTCACCGACGCGCAACGGGCCGACCTGTCACCGCGCGTGCCCGTCCTGGCGGGACGGGGCCGTCCATATCCCGCCACCCAACCCGTCTTCGGCGGCATCCTCTGGTCGACCGGACGGGCGCCCCTGTCTTGGGCAGAACAGGCCCTGAAGCGGTTCGGGGCCTTGACCGCTGGCGAGACGTCTCCGGCCCCTTCGGCAAGTGGACCACCATCGACAGCCGGTTCCGTCGTGGGACCGCATGAGGCCTCTGGCGACGCGTGTCGGCTCGGCTGCTTGAACTCGCCGGCTGTGCCGGACAGCTCGACCGGTCCACGCACTTCGTCGACGGTACCGTCATCCGCGCGTATCCCTCAGGTGTCGGTGAGAACGGCGTACAGGCGCTCGCGTTTGGGGCAGGTGTGACCGTGTGGATCGTCGCGCCTGGCGGACGCGTCATCCACGACAAGCGTTCCGCGCCTCGCGCCGGTACGACGCCGCCTTGAGCTCCAGACGGAACATGCACGTCGTGCATGTTTTCTTTGAACGACCGACGCGGCGTCGACGATGAACGCGTTTGGCAGGCCGCTTCAAACGACGCCGGCGTCAAGATCATGCGCTCATGCCGTTCGGAAGAAGCCATTGATTTCATCGTTGAGGACGAGAGCACGTGATCACGGGTTCCTTTGACTCCTCCTCTGGACACGTTCGTTGGGTACGCGCGAACCCGGGCGGTCGCGCGCCGAGGACGAACGCAAGGCGAGCGAATCATCCTGAACTTGAATGTCAGCGGCGTGGACCTGTTCATACCAAAGGAGTAGGCTGGTGTTGTTCAGCGTGGTGGGTCGCCCAGCACGTCCTTTCCTTCTTGGTTTCAGCAACGCGGGTGTCCATGCGTGAAGTCCCCGAGCAGCCTGGCTCCGGTGACGCCGTTCTTTGCACTTCCCGAAGTGTCAGAACGTGGCGTCCGTACTGATGAAAAGAGGGTGGGATGTACGACACCAGCCACCTGCTGGCCACGAAAACGCGTCTTCCTCGCATCGCCGCCGAGCTGGTGGAGCGCCCTCGCCTCGATCAACGACTGAGCGCCGCCCTGCAGGGGAAACTCACGCTGATCGTGGCGCCCGCGGGGTTCGGAAAAACGACCCTCGCGGCGGCCTGGTTGAAACGGACGCTCGCGACGGACGTACCGATGCGGAGCGCCTGGGTGTCCCTCGACCCGGGTGACGATCAACCCGAGCAGTTCTGGGCGTACGTGTTCAACGCGCTTGAGCACGTGGTACCGGGCTGTACCGACGGCGCGGCAGACGCGCTTCGCGCGCCCTCGCAGCCACCCCTGGAGTTCGTCCTGACGTCGCTGCTCAACGTCCTGCTGAATGAGCAACGGCCGCTCACGCTGGTCCTGGACGACTTTCACGTGGTGTCCAATCCGGCGGTGCTGCGGTCGGTGGTGTTTCTGCTCGATCACCTGCCGCCGTCGATGCACGTGCTGCTGCTCAGCCGGCACGAACCTGACCTGCCGCTCGCGCGACTTCGCGCCAACCGGCTGGTCACGGAGATCGGGATGGACGAGTTGCGCTGCACTTCGGAGGAGGCGCGCGACGTCCTCGATCATGCCGTGGGCCGCACCCTCGACTCGGCGCTGATCTCGGAACTGAACCTCCGCACCGAAGGCTGGTTGGCCGGACTGCAGTTGCTCGCCCTGTCCATGCAGGGCCGGCGGGAAACGCAGGCGCTGCTCGACGACATGCGCGGCTCGCAGAAGTTCGTGTTTTCCTACGTGATGGACGAGGTGATGCGTCAGCAACCCGAGGACGTTCAGCTTTTTCTGGTGTCCACCTCGATCCTCGATCGGCTCTGCGCGCCCCTGTGTGACGCGGTCGTCGGAGTGAACGGCAGTCAGGACATGCTCGAACGGATCGAGAAGTCACTGTTGTTCCTGATTCCCATGGACGAGGTGCGTTCCTGGTATCGCTACCACGCGCTGTTCCGGGACGCGTTGCAGAAGCTGCAGCAACAGCAGGGGCAACAAGCGACCCTCGAGCTTCACCGCCGCGCGAGCGACTGGTTCGCGCAGGCGGGTGACGTGATCTCCGCCGTCGAGCATGCCGAACTCGCTCAGGACTGGTCACGCGCGGCAGAACTGCTCGCCGCCGTCCCACTCGCGGACCTGATGTCCCCCACCTTCGCGGCGGCCCTGCTCACCGGGTTCGAGAAGTTCCCACCCGACGTCATCTACGACTACCCCGCGTTGTGGTTGCCGTACATCAACCTGCTGAGCTTCAACCGGCCCGACCTCAAGACCGACGCCTGGCTCAGAGGGCTCGCGGAACGGGTGAGCGCCTCGGCGGACCTCGCTCCGGACCAGCAGCGTCAACTGCTCGGCTACCTCGCCGCGCAGCGCGCCACCATCGCCGGCACCTTCGGGAACGCCCCGCTGGCCCGCTCGCTCGCCCGCGACGCGCACCACCTCGCGCCCGACCACGTGTTCGAACGCATCCTCGCGGTGGCGGCGGAAAGCACAGCCGCGCTGATCGACGGCGATCTCGTCGCCGCGCACGACCTCGTCCTTGACGCCGCCACCATGGCCGAAAAAGCCGATCAGACCATCACGGCGCTCAACCTGCGGTCCATCGCCGGGATGTACCTGATTCGGCAGGGACGTCTGGAGGACGCTTGGACGACCCTGATGGACGCACTGGGCGCCGTGGTGCGTCCGCATGACCCTCCCTTCGCGCTCGCAGCGTTCAACTACGCGATGCAGGCGTTCACCCTGCTGCAACGCAACCAGTTGGATCAGGCGCTGGAGATGGCCGAGCAGGGCGTCACCATGGCCGAACAGGCCGGCTTCCGTGTGGCGGTGGAGCAGAGCGTGAGTCTCCTCGCGCCCATCCACCTCGCGCGCGGCGCGTACCCACAAGCGCAAGCGGCGCTCGACACGGCCGCGAAGCTGCCGCTTCATCAGGACAACCGCTTCACGCTGGCCATGTGGCACACCCCGGTTCAGGTGCGGCTCTGGCTTGACACCGGGCAGGTGTCACGCGCGAAACTGCACGTGGATCAACTCCTCGCCCGACCACGCCAGGCGTCCGCGTTCGGACGCGCCTTCGAGGACATCGCGCACGTCAGGGTGCTGCTCGCCGCGGAGCAACCCGACCGCGCGCTGAGCAGGATTCGTGAGCTCCTCGCAGACGCCCGACGGCAACGCCGTGGCGAGCACGAACTCGAGCTCACCATCCTCGAAGCGAGAACCCTGCACATCCTCGGGTTCGACGCGGCCGCGCTCGACGCGTTCCGCCGCGCGGTACAGCGAGGCGCGCCCGAGCGGTTCGCGCGTCCCTTCCTTGACGAAGGACCCGCGCTGGAGCCGTTGCTGCTGCGGCTCCGCAGCCAGCCTCGCGTGCCTGCCCACGAACCGTTCGTACGTCACCTGCATTCGCAGGTCAGTCCCGTCGCGAGCATTAACCCCACCCCGGCCCCCGCGCAGCGTCGTGAACATCACGTTGACCAGAACCCGCTCAGCTCACGCGAGGTTGAAGTACTGACTCTCCTCGCACGCGGCCAGACAAACGACGACATCGCCCGGCGCCTCATGATCAGCATCCCGACCGTCAAGAGCCACGTTGGCAACATCCTCGCGAAACTGGAGGCCCGCAACCGCACCCAGGCCGTCGCGCGCGCGCGCGCGCTTGGCCTGCTGAGTTCAGACCTGTAGGGACGCGGCAACCCCTCGGGGCCGTACGTCACCGGCCGCCCGAGGCAGCGCTCGAAAGGGCCCGTGAACAACCTCGAACCACTGATCGACATCAAACTTCAGGCGCCGCAGGTCGGGACGTCGTTGCTGCACCGACCACGGCTGACGAGCCGTCTGGATCAGGGACTTCAACGGCCGTTCACGCTGGTGTCGGCGCCGGCCGGCTACGGCAAGAGCACGCTGGTCGCAGCCTGGGTGCAGGACCGAACCGCGGTTCAGGCGTCGCCCGACCTGGACGTCGCGTGGGTGGCCCTCGAGGCCGAAGACGACAATCCGACGCGGTTCTGGCGGTACGTGTTGACCTCCATCGAACGTCAACGACCCGGCATGGCCCGGTCCGCGCTCGAAGCGTTGATGCAACCTGCCCAGCCGCTGCTCAGGGATGTGCTGACCCACCTCCTGAACCGCATGGTCGAAATGACGCGCCCACTCGTGCTGATCCTCGACGACTACCACGACGTCAACGATCAGGTCATTCATCAGTCCGTGGCGTACCTGATCGACCACCTTCCCGAGCAGCTGCACGTCACCATGCTGACCCGCACCGAGCCGCCCTTGCCGCTGGCGCGGCTTCGCGCGAACGGCGGCATGCTCGAACTCAAGGCGGACGACCTGCGCTGCACCTTCGAGGAGTCCCAGGCGTTTCTTGGCCACGTCGCCGGACGGCCCGTCGCGCCGGACGTCGCTCATGAACTGCACCTCCGTTGTGAAGGCTGGCTGGTCGGTCTGCAACTGCTCGCGATCTCCCTGCAAGGGCGGCGCGACGCCCGCGCACTTCTCCACGAGCTGCGCGGCAACCACCGGCTTGTGACGGACTACCTGATGGACGAGGTGCTTCGGCAGTTGCCCGGCGACGTTCGTCACTTCCTGTTGCAGAGCGCGGTGCTCGAGCGCCTCAGTGGCCCGCTCTGCGACGCGGTGCTCGAACGCCACGACAGCAGCGAGATGCTGGCCATGCTGGAACGCCACCAGTTGTTCGTGATCAGCCTTGACGCGCCGCACTCCTGGTACCGGTATCACACCTTGTTTCGCGACGCGTTGCTGGACCGCTTCGCAAGGCACCCGTTTGACGCGCGGCTCGCGCTTCACGAACGTGCCAGCCAGTGGTTCGCGGCGCATGACGATCTGCTCACGGCCATCGAACACGCCTTGCAGGCCAACACACCGCAGCGCGCCGTGACCTGGATGGCGTCCATTTCGATGGAACGGCTGCTCAACCCTGAACTGGCGCCGAAGATCATCGCCTGGTTCGAGCGAATTCCTGCCGATCTCGTCTACCAACACCCGTCACTCTGGTGGGTGTACGTGGCTCGACTGCTGCTCAACAACCGTGACCACGCGGTCGAATCGTGGCTGGCGGAACTCGAACGGCGGCTCACCCTGCCCGAAGGTGACCCCCTGACGTTGCCCGTACCCCACCTGGAACGCCCGGCGATTCGAGCGTTCATCGCGGCGCAACGCGCCATCATCGCCGGGTTCTTCGTGAACGCACCGCGCGCCGTCGCTCTCGCGGACGACGCGTCACGTCACGACGCTCACGCCGACAGCCCCACCCGACCGCTGATCATGGCCGCGCGGAGCGTGGCCGCCCTGATCGAGGGCGAACTTCCACTCGCACGCGACCTGGCCACGAGCGCCGCGCGTCATGCGCACGACCAGGGCATGTATGACACTGCCCTGCTGTTCCATTCCACGGCCGCGCTGTACCACTACTTCTGCGGACAGGTTCGTGACGTGTGGCCAGCCTATCTCGCGGCGATCAACACACCTCACGCGGACCTCGCGGCAGCGTCCGGCGGCTACGCCCCTATCCTTCAGGCGTTGCTGTTTCGCGAGCAGAACGACCTGGACGCCGCCCAGCGTGAAATCGAGCATGGACTCCAGCTGGCCTGGCAGCAGGGTCAGCGGCGCTTGCTGGACATGGCCTTGGGTGTGCTCTGCCTGGTCTGCTGGAGCCGCGGCGACGTCGAGCAGGCCAACAACGCCCTCGACGCGCATCGTCATCTGCCTCACGCGAGCGAGGACACGTTCACGCGAGCCGTGTGGATCACCCCGATCCAAGTTCGCGTCTGGATCACGACCGATCAATGGTCAACGGCGCTCACATGGGCGCAACACCTTGACCGTCATCCGCGACCCTCGTCGATCTTTCTACGTGAGCGTCAGGACCTCGCTCGGGCACGCGTTCACCTCGCGGTACATCAACCGCACCTGGTGGTCGACACGCTCGCGGCGTTGCTTCCCGACGCCGAACGGCAAGGCCGCGGCGAACATCAGCTTGAAGCCCACCTGCTGCTCAGCGTCGCCCACCATGAACTTGGGGACACCGTGAACGCGCACCGGCACCTCACCAGCGCCCTCCACCTGGGTCGACGCTGGGGTTACCTCCGGCATTTCATCGACGAAGGCCCCATCATGCGTGAGTTGCTGCGCGGCCATGCCGGCGGCGCCGCCGCACCCCACCACGCCTTCGTGCACGATCTGCTCAACGCCTTTGACGGGCACACCGCAACCGGACACCCGACGGCCAGCTCGACGGTCCCCGCGGAAACCACGGGCGCAGCGCTGAGTGTGCGGGAACGGCAGGTGCTGCAACTGCTGGCACGTGGATTGTCCAACGACGACATCGCACGTCACCTCGGCGTGAGTCTCCCCACCGTCAAAAGTCACGTTCGGAACCTCATGAAGAAGCTCCAGACCCGAAATCGAACGCAGTCCGTCGAGCGGGCACGCACCCTGGGGTACCTTTGATCCGGACTCGCTCACCACGTTCGGACGCACACGACTTGGCCGTCCGATCGTTCTTTCGTCGGATGTCCAGTCATCCTCGTGAGGTGCATGCTGAAAGCAGGAGCAACGCACCTGCATGGTCGCAGCCTCCGTGGAGGCCAGGATGAAGGCGGTAGCGCTCAGCTCATTCGGGGACCCTTCGGTCCTTCACCTCACCCGGATCCCCAAACCTCGTCCCCTTCCGCATGAAGTGCTGGTCCGCGTGCACGCATGCGGCGTGAACGCCATCGACACCGCCGCGCGCCAGGGACTTGGTCCCGCCGCGCGGCACCTGACGCTTCCTGCCGTGCTGGGATGGGAATTCGCCGGCACGGTCGAAGCGGTCGGACACCAAGCCCCTCGCTTCCGACCGGGTGACTACGTGTACGGGCTCGCAGGTTACCCTCAACACGGCGGCGCGTACGCAGAGTACCTCACGGTACCCGCGCAGCATCTCGCGTTCAAACCCACCACGCTGACCCACGCGGACGCGTCGACCGTCCCGATTGACGCGTTGACCGCACTTCAAGCGCTTGAAACGCTGTCCATGCCGGCCGGACATTCCCTGCTGCTGCATCCTGGCAACTGCCGGATCAGCACCTTCGCAGGTCATCTGGCAAGACGTCGTCACGTCATCGTCACCGATGAGCTCGACACGTCGTCACCGGTGGACGGTGTCATCCTCATCGGCACACACGACAACCTCGACGTCCTCAAGCGGCTCAAACCCGCAGGACACCACCTGATGATCTTTCCGTTCCTCGGGATGATGCTGGTCGACGGTCAGACTCCACGTCCACAAGTGCACCCCAGCGGTCTGCAACTCGAGCGTCTCACGTACCTGATCGAGCAGGGGCACCTGCCCGTCCCACCGGCCGACCTGTTCACCTTTCAGGACGCCGTGCACGCCCACCGCCAATGCGGCCAGTCCGGGATGCTGAAGTGCGCGGCGCTGCTCCCACGCCACGACGACAGCGATCACGCGTCATCACGGCCCGCGTCGAGAAGACCAAGGCTCGCCTGATGAAACACCTTGTCATCGAGCAGGACAGGATGTCGATTGTTCTCGTTCCACGCGACCGCGATCTCAAACGGCACACAAGGCGTCACGATCGGTCTCGCCACGACCCCCTCAGGCAGATCCACCTGAAATTCAGGCAGACCCAGCAGCACCCAACGGTTGAGCGTCACGAGATGCAGCTTGCTGAGCAGACTGCTGAAGCCATGAACGCCGGGCGCGACACGCAACTCGTACCCCACCGAACGCGTCAATCGGTCGATGTGCCCGTACAAACCTCGATTCAACCCGGGATCCACCGGGTACAGCAGCTCGTCGCGCAACGCTGCCAACGGCAGCTCCTCCAGCTGCGCCAGCGGGTGGTCATCCGGAAGCAGCGCCACGCAGTGTGTCGTCCAGATCACCCGCAACCCCAGGCGTCCCTCGAAGCCGTACGGAGCGATGAACGCCGCGTCGAGTCGCCCGTCGAGCAATGCGGCGGCATGGTCAGCGGAGGCGGGCCGTTCATCCCACACGATGTGCGCGCCAGGATGACGCGCCTTGATGTCACGGATCACCTCCTGCCACGGTCCATACCGACCGTACGCGCTCAAGCCCACCCGGAACTCGAACTCGCCGGGTTCCGCGTCACCGCGTGCGTCCCGCTCTGCCTGATCGAGCAGGGCCAGCACTTGCCGCGCACGCGCCGCGAATGCCAACCCCGCCTCGGTCAACTGAACTTGCCGACGGCCCCGCCCGCGCAAGACCAGCACGACCCCGAGCCGCACCTCGAGATCGCGAACAAGCCGGCTCACCTGAGACTGCGTCGTGCCGCACTGCCTCGCCGCCTGCCCGAAGCTCAACTCGTCCGCCACGGCAACGAACGCGCGCAGCTGCCGGAACTCCATGCCTCATCGTCCACGGTCGTCACGTGACCGACAAGCTCGACGTTCACAGTTCCCATCCAACAGGCCAAGCGCACACCACGAACCCGTGGGTCATCGGCGCTCCGGCCACTCGGACGTTGAACGCCAAGCGTCCAGGACCTCCAGGAACCGCTGCGCCGCGGGACTGGACACACGACCGGCCAAGACGAGCGGTACGCTCGCCAGAGCCGTCCGCAACGGTCGTGAAACCACCGACGGTGGAAGCGGGTAAGCGTGACCCATCGCGCCGAGCGTGATGTGCAGCCGGGCACTTTCGCTCAGCAGACTCCAGACCTGCCGCGCCGTCGGCGCAGGTCCGGGAAGCCAATGCCAACCCACCTGACCGTCGAGCAGGCCGCAAAGACGACCGAGCTTCTCAGGACGACCAGCGGCGTCTGACGACCACCTCAAAAGCCGCTCGCCGCGCAACGCCGAGAGGGGAACGGCGTCACGCGACGTCAATTCGTGCGCGGCGGACATGAATACATGCGCAGCTTCCGCCCACAACGGAACGCTCGTCAGGCTCGTAAGGTCGGCAGGCACCGGGAGGACCGCGAGGTCCACTTCTCCCGACAGCAGAAGCGCGCGGCCCTCCGTACCCTGCACCTGCACGGGAAGCAGTCGAAGGTCCGGGTGCGCCAGCCGGACGGCACGCAACAACCGGACAAACGGCGTACCGAACATAAACTCACCGACCGCGATTCTCAATTCAGTTCCCACGCGAATCCGCTGCAGCGTCTTGATGCCCCCATCAAGCACGCTCACCGCGGCGCGGGCGTTTGTCAAGAACACTTCCGCTTCTGCCGTCAGCTCGATCCGGTGATACCCCCGACGAAACAACGCCGTTCCAAGTTCCTGTTCGAGTTCGGCGATCAATCGACTCAGCGACGGTTGACTCAGATTGCATCGCCGCGCCGCTCGTGTGAAGTTCAATTCTTCAGCCACGATAATCGCCGCGCGAAGCTGCCGAAGCTTCATGGCTTCGTCCTGCCGGCGCGCCGGACTTCATCGGCCCGAGCCGTCGAGCACGGTGCCGACCACGGACATCGAATGCTGAGACGGACACATCCCACCGCAACGTTCACGCGGACGCGCACCACGGTGACCTCCGAGCTTGAGTGCCCCAGTGTACCGCGCAGCTCGACGCCAGGTAGGATCCGATTCACCGGTCGGCCGCCGTCACGAGCTCCTCGTGAACGTCGGCAGCCCAACAGGTCACGGCGTACGTCCGGGGAGCGTCCGCCGCGTGGAACGGCGACCTGAGCGACCGGTTGGAAATCAAGTGAGGTCCTGCGTCACCGGTCGCACCGGAAGGGGAAGGTTCCGCTCCGTCCCCCTGCGCGTGTCTCGCGCCCTACCGGGCCCGCGGCGTGCCCTCACCCGAGTGCGCGGGTTGCCACGGGCGGCTCAGCGCTCCTGCTCGATGACCCAAGGCCCGAAGTACTGCACGTCACGCGCGCCGACCGTACGAAACGCGCCGACCAGGTCGTCAAAGGGGAGACTGGTCCGCGGCACCTGGATGGCCACGACGAAGTAACTGGTGGCGAGGTACTCGCAGTACCGACGAAGCTCAGCGTGCTCGTCCGTCATTCCCTGCGTCAAACGGACGAACCGGCCGACGACGCCATGTCGCTCACCGTCCATGTCCAGCCAGCGCTCGCCTGCCTCCCCGAACAACACCGTGACGTTCTCGTCAGGAACCCCGAACGCGCGCGCCACCTCAAGCAGCCGCTGTAAGGCTTCGACGTCAGGAACGGCCCCGATCAGGTGGTGCCTGAAGCTGTAATGGAACGCGCCATGGTTCAACTCGATCATGTCGAGGTGCTCCTTTCCAAACGGTGAAGTCCGACGCGCCGTCCACCTCCGGACGCCTCGACGCAACCGGACGCCCTGCCTGCCCGCCAAGACGTCACGTTCGGCCGCCGCACCCGATCAGAACGCGCCGCACGAGCTGCGTCCGTCACTTCGACGGCGCCGGCCGACTCAAGGCGCTCGGCTCACTGCATCGTGCAACCTGCGTTGACACAGGTCAAATTCCTCGCCTCACCTGCTCATGCCCGCACGTCATAGACCAACCAACGCCGTTCGGAACAATGGACGTCAGCCAGCTACACCTGCTCGTCGACAGGACCGCGGACGAGCTCGACCCGTCCGTGCTGCGGCCCTGTCCGCGAAACGCTGACCACCGCGACCAAGGCGAAGCCAAACACATGACCTCAACCGACCCCGGGCAGCCCTTGCCGACCTGGTGTCCTCCCGCTCAGCTTCGCGTCACTATTCTCGACGCGGCTTGCGCCCGGCAGGTGGGACGCGAACCGTACCAGCGCCAGGGCATGAAGCCGCGTCGAGTCCGTCATGATGAGCCACGACCGCGTCACTTCTCCGCAGGGGTGACGAATCCGATCCGGTCGAACTGCAGCCGCTGTCCTTTGAGAAACAAGACCAGTCGTTGGCTCGACACGGCGTAATGTGACACGAGATTGAGCTGCCGGACGATCGGTTGATCGTTGACGTACACGCAGCGCTCGTTGGGTGCGGGCGGAAGCGGCCGCACGACGATCCGCACGCGATTCGCCTCCGCACTGATCGTCCCGTCGAAGCGGCCGCATCCGTACGTGCCGCGCACCGCGCCGTTGCTGATGACCACGCGCACTTCAGGTGACGGTCGGTCATCAACTCCTCGCGTGGCGGGCGCCAACGCCCAGATGCCCAGCAGCGGCGCGGGCACCGCCAAGCTCGACCCTGCCGCCGTCAGCAACACCAGCGCGGCCGAAGCCATCACCCGCCGAAAGATCAGCCTGGCTGGCGTCCGGGCCGAACGCACCAGACCTCGCGCGCGCACACGACACACTCGGTTCATCATCACCCTCCCTGTTGGCTCGACACGTTTGAGACGCGGTGATCAGGTCACCTCACCGCCGGCGCGAACGCCGATCACCCAGAGGTTGCCTGTGGGCGGTTCACCGTTCGGGTCTCCTTGCACGACGACCAGCGCGCGACCGTCAGCCCTCCACGCGGGGAAGCAGTGCGGGGCGCCGGACGTGACCTGTTGACGTCCCGTCCCGTCCACCCGCGTCACAACGACCTGTGACGCGCCGTTGCGGGCGCTGCTGAACGCAACCCAACGTCCATCAGGGGACGGGAAGGGCGTGACGTAGGAGGTGCGTTCGTCGCCGTCACTCAAACACACGCTCCGCGTCACGTCGTCAGTGACGGAGAGACGGACTTCGTGTCGGCCTTCGCGCTCAGCATGAAACACAAAGCTGTCTCCTTGAAGCCGCGGCCACGGCTGATCCTGCAGTCCCGGCTGACGCGTGAGTCGCGAGGACGTCGCGCCTCGCAACAACCGAACATGACACGCGTCGTCCTTGATCTTGAAGAACCACAACCGATCCGTGACGCCGACGACCGCGGCGGGGCCGTAGCAGGCCGCGTCCTCCGTCGTGAGCGGCGTGACCGAACGCGTGGCGAGACGGCAACGCCAGATCGCCTCGACACCCGAGCGGTCGCTCACGAAGGCGAAATCGTCCTGCCCGAAAAACGCCGCTCGACCGGTGGTGTTCGTTCCCGGCAGATTGCACAGATCGAGCGGCTCGGCAGCCCCACCACCGAGCGGGACGCGGTACAGTCGGCGGTCCCTGCCTTCGACGCGTTCAAACACCACGCTTCGCCCGTCAGGAGTCCAGTTCGGACGCAGGTCCACAGCGTCCCCGGACGTCAGTTGAACGGGAGAAGCGAACCGTAGTCGCGTCGCGGCCTTCATCTGCGCGCACCTCCCTCCGACATTCAGGTGTAACGTTCACACCCGTGAACGCTACGAGCTCGGCGACGCGGTCCATGATGCGCTCGTTCCTCACCGCCGTCCAATACATGTCGAAACCGCCGCATTCCATCAAGTCATCACTGCGCCCGCCGACCTCGAGCGAACGCCGAAGCCCAGCCTGAGCGGACCGACGCGCGCGACGACCAAGCGTGCCCCGCGAGGTCCCCCATCCTGCCTCAATGGAATCGACCGGACGACAAGGCATTGGACGATCAAGCCAGCGAGGCCCAACATGACAGGTGTGCTGCGGACGCTACCCGCTGCAGCTCAAACGCGGTCAGGAGTCGGATGTTGTCAAGACGGACAGGGCAGACCTGTCAAGTGACCGCGTCAGCATGATCGTCACGTCGACACTCGGACGTCACGTCAGAGGAGGAACCGCGCATGAACTCACCTTGATCGTCCGGAAGTTGACCACACGCACGTCGGCGTCACCCTGAACGGCCCGCATGCGTCCTGAGGAGGGCAACCGTGGCATCGTCACCGACGCCTTCGATTCGACCTGCCGCTCCCGCGCGGGCCACCACCACGCTCGCGCTGCTCCTGGCGAGCGTCGCCGGATACGTGGACGCCGTGGGCTTCGTGACCCTCTCCGGACTCTTCGTGTCCTTCATGAGCGGCAACACCAGCACCACCGGAGTGCTGCTCGGGCAAGGCCAGTGGCGCGCGGGCGCGCAGGCCGCGCTGCCCATCCCGCTGTTCGTGCTGGGTGTCCTGCTCGGCGCGTTGATCACCCGCTCGTCTCGCCGCGGGCCAGCGCTCACACTGATCACGGCGGCGCTCCTGCTGCTCGGCTTTTTGATCGCGTCGTCCTTCTGGTCCAGCCCGACCGAACGGCACGACGGCTGGACGTGGGCAGTCATGGTCGCGTTGCTGGTCCTGCCGATGGGCATGCAGAACGCTGCGTTGCGGCGCGTCGGCAGCCAATCGGTCGGCCTCACGTACGTGACCGGCACCCTCGCCGCGCTGGGCGAGCACCTGGCCGCGTGGCTGACCCGTCAGGACCATGCGGCCACGTCGGACGCTCGTCTCGTCGCCTCGCTCTGGTGCTGCTTCGCAGGAGGCGCGATTCTCGGCAGTTACGTCGCTCATCATTGGACCTCATGGGCTCTTGTGCTCCCCATGCTCGCGCTGACCGGCGCCGCCCGCTACATGGCCCTGCACCCGTCCGCCACCAGCGCGGCCTGACCGCCGGAACAGGACCATCCGATGGCCACCACCGCCGTCACGTTCCCTTGACGTTTCGCCGAACCACGCAGCGCAAGAAGCCGCACGCCACCCTGGGACACGCAACACCAGGCCCTCCAAGCACTCCGGTGTCGCGCTCACCCTTCAATCTCAGCGTTCGTCATCAGGCGTTCTCGTCAACGAAGGCACTTCCAGGAGGTTCATCATGTCCAACCCCGACGTACCCCAGCCGATCGTGGCAGGCCGAGGCGGACCCGACACCGGCCCCCGAGACGTGCTCAGAGATCAGCAGGCACCGGACAACACTCACGCGCCCAGCACGGACCGCGGCACCCTTCCCAACATGCGGTTCTCCTTCTCGGACGTGCACGTCCGGCTGCAGCCCGGCGGGTGGAGCCGCGAGGTCACCGTGCGCGAGCTGCCCGTCGCGACGACGCTCGCCGGGGTGAACATGAAGCTCGACGCGCGCAACGAGCGCGGCGAGACCGGCGTGCGTGAGCTGCACTGGCACAAGCAGTCCGAGTGGTCGTACATGCTGTCCGGGCACGCGAGCGTCACGGCCGTGGACGCCGACGGTCGGAACTTCATGGCGGACGTCGGCCCGGGCGACCTGTGGTTCTTCCCCGCCGGGATCCCGCACTCCATCCAGGCGCTGGAGGACGGCTGCGAGTTCGTGCTGGTCTTCGACGACGGCAACTTCACCGAGAACAGCACCTTCAGCGTCAGCGACTGGTTCGCGCACACCCCCCGCGCGGTCCTCGCGAAGAACTTCGGGGTGCCCGAGTCGGCCTTCGCGTCGATTCCGGATGAGGAACTCTACCTCTTCTGGGTCCCCGAGCCGCCCGGGCACGACGAGGACGTCATCGCCAGCCCACAGGGCGGCCTCGGGGAGGCCTTCGTGTACCGCCTGCTCGCCCAGCCGCCCATCAAGACGGCGCACGGCACCGTCCGCATCGCGGACTCCTCGAACTTCACCGCGTCGACGACCACGGCGTGTGCGTTCGTGGAGATCGAACCGGGCGGCATGCGTGAACTGCACTGGCACCCCAACACGGACGAGTGGCAGTACTACGTGTCCGGGGAGGCCCGTATGACCGTCTTCGCCGCCGAAGGCAAGGCCCGCACGTTCGACATGCGCGCCGGTGACGTGGGGTACGTGCCGTTCGCGATGGGGCACTACATCGAGAACACCGGCAGCGAGACCCTGCGGTTCCTGGAGATGTTCGCGAGTGACCGCTTCCGTGACGTGTCGCTCGCGCAGTGGCTCGCACTGACCCCGCCCGAGCTGGTGCAGGCGCACCTCAAGCTCCCGGACGACCTCATCGCCCGTCTGCCGAAACTCAAGCCGGTTGTCGTTCACCGTTGACGCCCGGGGTGTGCGCACGTACCTGGGATGTCCGTCATCCGCACAACACTTCTGAGGAGCGCCGCATGACTGCCAGCGTAAAACCCAGTTATCCCGCGCCTGTTCGGCTCGCGACGCCGACCGACCTTTCGGATACGCAGGCGCGGATCATCACCGCGACCCTCAACGCACTCGTCGCCGACGCGTTCGCGTTGTACCTCAAGACGAAGAACTACCACTGGCACCTGTCCGGCATTCACTTCCGCGACCTGCACCTGCTGTTCGACGAGCAGGCGGCGCAACTGCTCGCCATGACCGACCCGCTCGCGGAACGCGTCCGCAAGCTCGGCGGGACGACCTTGAGGTCCGTCGGGCATGTCGGCCTGATGCAGCGCGTCGACGACGACAACGAAGACTTCATCGCGCCGATCGAGATGCTCAACCGTCTGATGTACGACAACGGACAGTTCGCGGCGCGGCAACGTGAAGCGCATGAGCAGTGCGATCAGCACCGCGACTACGCCACTGCCGGTCTCCTCGAAGGCTTCATCGACGAGGCGGAGCGGCGAACGTGGTTCCTGTTCGAGGCGGCGCAGACGCTCGAACCCACGGGACGTCGGTCACCGTGAGCGCCGTCACGCGGCCCAAACGCCCGGACGGCGAGCATCATCACGTGTTCACAGGAGGTGCAGGATCGTGAAGAGCAAGTGGGAAGACTGGGTGACGCTGGTGCTGGGCGTGTGGCTGATCATCTCGCCGTACGTGCTGGGCTTCACCGGCGTGGCCCGCACGGACGCCGTCATCGTCGGCGTGGTCGTGGTGCTGGTCTCCGTCTGGGCGTTGTTCGTTCCCACGTCCCAGGGTGCGGAGTGGTGTGACCTGCTGCTGGGCGTCGGACTGTTTGTGGCGCCGTGGGTGCTGGACTTCAGCCCCAACACCGCCGCGGACTGGAACGCCTGGATCGTCGGCGCGCTGCTCGTGGTGCTGTCCGGCGCCGCACTGCCGGACGCCGCGCGTCTCGCACGCGGCCAGGTGATCCGGTAGCCCGCCCGGCAGGACTGACGTACTGACTTGCGTGTGCCCCGGGGCGCCGCGCTGGACCTTCGGTGGTCACGCGGCGCCTCCACAGTTGAGGAGGCCGTATGGACATGCTCGACTTTCTGCTTGGTCACCCCCAGGTCAGCGGAGGCGTCACGTACGTGGTGGCGTTGCGCGCCGTGATCGTGTACGCGTTCACGCTGTTCCTCGTCCGGCTCGGTAGTCCCCGCTTCCTCAGTCAGGCCACCGCGATCGACGTTATCGTCGGCATCATGCTCGGCTCCGTCATGAGCCGCGCCGTCAACGGCTCCGGTGTGCTGCTGCCCACCCTCGCGGCCGGTCTGGTGCTGATCACGCTGCACTGGCTGCTCGACCGGCTGTCCCTCCACGTCCGCTGGTTCGGCCCGCTCGTCAAGGGCCTGCCGATCCCGCTGATCGTCTCCGGTGTCGTGCAGTCCGACGGGATGCGCCGCGCCGGGCTCTCACGACGTGACCTCGAGGAAGCCTTGCGGTTGCGTGGCGTACCGGACGACCCCTCCCGGGTGGTCGAGGCGTACCTCGAACGCAACGGCGCCATCAGCGTGGTGCTCGCGTCACGCGAGCCGTCCGTGTCCACGTCCGACGGACGGTCCGTCAAGGAACGCCCCGCCTGACCGCTTCCGCCTCCTCAGCCCTTCCGGGCGCGCGCACCCGTCCCGGCGAGGGTCAGGGCGCCTACCACCCCACCGAGCGCCGCGAGCGCTCCCGCCCCGACGCACAACGCCTGGAAGCCGTCCGCGAAGGCCTCGCGGACGGTGAGACGCGCCACGCGGGCGGCGTCTCGACCGAGCGACGCCGGAATGACGTCGTCACTGAGCTTCGACACCTGCGCGACGAACTGCCGGCGAGCGTCCTCGGGGACGGCGGTGGCCTCCAGCCGGCGCTCCAGGGACCGTTCGAAGGTGGTGAGCATCACCAGGGTGAGCGCCGCGACGATCACCACGCCGCCCACCCGGGACACCGCGTTGTTCACCGCGGACGCGACCCCCGCGTCTGCCACCGGCGCGGCGCCCAGCACCGCGCTCGTCAACGGCGCGACGACCACCGCCATGCCGACCCCCATCAGCAGCAACGCGGGCAGGACATGCGTCCGGTAGTCCGCGTTCACACCGACCGAACCGAGGGTCACGAAACCGATTCCGGTCAGGATGGGTCCGGCCGTCAGCAGCGCGCGCACCGGCACACGAGAAGACAGCAGGCCGATCACGCCGGACAGGACCGCCAGCGGCACGGAGAACGGCAACAAGGCCACGCCCGCCATGCCCGCCGTGTACCCCTGCACGCGGATGAACACGAGCGGCAGGTACAGCAGCGTCGCGCTGAGCGCGCCGTACAGCAGGAACGTCAGGACGTTCCCCCCGCTGAAGGCTGTCGAGCGGAACAGACGCAGCGGCAGCATCGGCGACGCCGTCCGCCCTTCCCACACGAAGAACCCGACGAACGTCACGGCGGCGCCGATCAGCAGAAGCGTCCGACCGGTTCCCGTCACGCCGCCTCCGAGCAGCGCGAGGGTGAGGGCGGTCAAGGCGAGCGCGGCGAGGGCGGCGCCCGGCAGGTCCAAGCGGGTGCCGTCCTCGCGCGGGAGGGACTCTGGAACACGACGGACACCGATGAGCACCATCAACGCCAACGGCACGTTGATCAGAAACACCGCCCGCCACGCGTGGAGGTCCACGAGCCAGCCACCGATCGACGGTCCCAGCACGTTCACGGCGCTCGTCGCGGCGGACCACCAGCCGACCGCGCGGACGCGGCCGGCCGGAGGGAAGGACGCGTCGAGCAGCGCGAGACTCGTTGGAATCAGGAGCGCCGCCCCGGTCCCCTGCAGAACACGCGCCGCGATCAGGATGTCCAGCGACGGCGCGGCGGCACACAGACAGGACGCCACGGTGAATCCGACGGTGCCAAACGTGAACACCCGGCGGAGGCCCAGGCGGTCCCCGAGCGCGCCGCCGAGCAGCAGCGTGGCCGCCAACGCGAGCGTGTACGCGTTCACCACCCACACCACCGCTGTGGTCTGCGCGTCAAAGGCCCGCTGCAAAGCGTTCAGGGCCACGTTGACGACGGTGCCGTCGACGAACGCGAGGCTCGACCCGAGAATCGTCACGAACAGCGTCCATCGTTGCGGCCCGGTCCAGGACGCGCCCGAAGCCCTTGACGGCATGAGACCTCCTCGGTCAGGGGCAGGTGGTCGACCTCAACCGGCCCGTCGACGTGTCACTTCACGGTCCCGGCCCGGCCCGTGATGAACGCCTGGAAGCCTTCGCGCTGCGCGACCCGTCCTGCCTCGAGGACCGTGACGCTGCCCTGACCGCCGGCGACACGCACTTCGTACTGCACGCCCTGGTTCGAGAAGCTGTACGCGGTGCGTGCGTTCACGCCCACGCCGCTGGTGTGCACCTGTCCACCGGTGACGCGGACGGAAGGGCCGCTGGTCTGCGCCGTCGGATCACCGGGAAGCTTCCGTTCGGCGCTCAGGCGTGTGTAATCAAACGCCTGATACGTCAGGCGCCCACCGCGGTCCTGCGTGACCAGCACGGTACGGCGTTCGGTGACGCCGAGGACACGTACGCCCGGCACCAGACGGCAGGTGCGTTCGCTGCCTTGCAAGGTCACGCTCACCAGCGGCGGTGTGAACGCATACAAGGTCGGGTCGGACGTCACGCCCGGATTGAGGACCCGCAGGGCGTCCCGCGCGCCGGCCGTGCCGTTCATGGCGGTCAGCGGGTAGTACACGCTGCCCGCGGCGGCGTTGGCCGCGCCGACCTTCCAGGTCGAAAAGGCGTACGTGCCGGTGAAGTGGTTCAGGATCGTGACGACCGCGTTGCCCGTCTTGCCCGGCGTGCCGATCACCAGCGTTTCCGGGGTGGACAGACTGTCACACAGCAACCAGGCTGGTCCGGCGCTCCCCGGCAGATTCAGATGCGCCTGCGCGGCGGCTCCCGTGGTGAGCAGGAGCGGCGCGAGGGCGAGCGTCACCCAGAGCGGCGCGACCGCTCGCGGCGCCGTCGGTCGGATGATGGGTTCGGACATGTCGTTGCCTCCAGAGGTGGCGTCGTGATCCGACGATCCGTCACGACGGCGGGGATGTCGGGTCGAGCAGAACGTCGACCGGGCGCAGGTCCAGCTCACGTCCGCCGCCGAGCCCGCCCGTTGGAGCTCGGCGCGCGGGGCCGTTCAGTCGCCTTCGGCTTTTTCTTCCGTGGCCGGGTCGAATCCGGGCGTGCCCCGGCCCTGCTCGTTGGGATTGACCTCGTCCCGGTTCCCTTCAGCCTTTTCCTCGTCGGAAGGATCGGGTTCCTGCATCGCGACGTCGTCAAGCATGATGAACTCCTCAAGTGACGCGAGTGTCAACACGGCCGCGAGACGCTTCGTACGCTCAAACGTTGAGGTACGAAGCGTCCGGCTGGGGTGCGTGCCGGTACGTGAAGGCTTCGGTGTGAGCCTGACCTGCGGGCGCCGTCCTCGGAGCGCCCGTCAGGCCGCGCGGGCCGAACTGATCACGCAACATCCTGGTGAAGGCCCGGACGTCCACGCTGAACTCCCGCCACGCCACGAACAAAGGCACCGTTCGATCAGCGAGCGGGCGTACGGTCACGCCCGGAGGCAGCGTGAAGAGCTGCTGGTACGCGGCGAACGTGACGTGCGCGCCAAGGTCGGTCGCGACGCGCTCCCACGCTCCTCGCGCCGAGCACGGCTGGAGCGCCGCGCCCGCCGTCGTGAACGACGCACCCGTCCCGGAGCGGTCGCAGGCGACGATGGGCAGGTCCGCCAGCACCGAGCGAAGCACGAAGTCGTACGTCAGCTGAGGCTCGCCGTGGAGGTCGTCGAGCGTCACGGTCTGCCTGGACGTCAGTCGGTGGCCTTCGGGCAGGACGACGCTGAGTCCTTCGTCCGCGAGCGGTTCGAACGCCGTCCCACTGGGCTCGTCCGGGCCGATCAGCACGCCCACGTCGGCCACGCCGCCCGTCAGGGCGTGCTGGACGACCGTGGCGGTGAGCTCGTGCGGCACCAGCGTCGTGTCCGGACGGACCTGCCTGAACTGACGCAGGACCTTCGGAAGCGGCGTGCCGTACATGAACGCGTCGAACGCGACGCGCAGCTCGACCTGCCGGGCCGTCTGACGGAGTTGCTGAACGCCACGGTCAAGCTGGTAGAGCGCCGCTCGGGCCGTCACAAGGAACGCCTCACCCGCGGGCGTGAGACGCACGCACTTCGTGTCCCGCTCCAGCAACGTCACCCCAAGGTCATGTTCGAGCGCGGCGACCAGCTTGCTCAGTCCGGGCTGCCCGAGGTTGCACATCGAGGCCGCGCGGGTGAAGTTTAGCTCCTGCGCGAGCACCACGAAACACCTCAACTGTCGGAGCTTCATCGCACACATCCTTTCGTGAAGAGGCTGCGGCCGGCCGGGCACGATCACGTTCGCGCCGCCGGAGCGGCGCAGGCAGGGCCCGTCAGACCACGCAGGCAATCGTACGGATCGGTGACATCAAGGTGATCGTCACCCTGGAACATCCTTCCCGCACGTTCAGGGTGACTGACACTGGGATGACTTGTCATCGTGCCAAGGGAGGAACTGCACACGTCGCTCGACGTCCGACCAAAGCATGACCTCCCGGTCGGTCTCGACTTCGGACTCATCCCGACCGTCCGGCTGGTCCTCGTTCCTTTCCGACTCACCCTCGCGGGTATGAACGGCCCGCATGATGAGTGCCGCGCAGGAATTGGACTCGGGTGGGTCGCGCGGGGCATGCTACGTCCAGCGGGCGCGCCGACAACGAGGCGCGGTCCGGCGTGAGCTCAAGGCGCGCGTGGCCCCTGTCATAGGCACGACCGTGAGGACGAAAGGCATGACGTATGACGCTTGAACCGAACGATCAGGGGGTGCTCGTCGTGCGCAGTGCGTATCTGCCCGTGGAGACCGTGGACCGGCTGGAGGCGGTGCTGCGGAGCAAGCAGTTTCGGGTGTTCGCGCGAATCGACCAGGCCCTGGAAGCCGAGCAGGTCGGGTTGACGTTGCGACCGACGATCCTGGTGTTGTTCGGCGATCCTCGAAGTGGGACGGCGCTGATGCAGGCCTCCACGACCGCCGCGCTCGACCTGCCCCTGCGCGTCGTCGCGTGGCAGGACGAGCAGGGCGGGTCGTGGGTGACGTACGACGACCCGCAGTACCTGGGGCGGCGTCATCACCTTCCGGACGCCCTGATCGCCAACATCAGCGGGATTCACACGCTCGTCAAAGCCGCCACCACCTGAGAGCGTCCCGCCGGCTCCACGGCGGCTCGCTGGCCGCCTGCCCGGTCGGGTGGGTGACCAGTGAAGCGCGTACCGTCTTCACGGGACACCCCCCGGGGGACCTCGTCCGCTCACATCGTCTCAAGGCACCCGGAGGTGAGGTGCAGGAGTTGACCATGACGCATGTCGCTGCCCGGACGTCGATCCGGTCGCCCAACGCGCTACCGTCCTCTCTGTTCGCGCTGGTGCTCGGCCTGGCCGGGCTGGGAAACGCCTGGCGCGCCGCCCGCACGGTCTGGCCAGTCCCGCACGTGATCGGTGAACTGTTCGAGCTGCTCGCCGCGATCGTGTTCGTCACGCTGCTCGCCGGGTACCTTCCACGTCTCCTGCGTGCGCGCTCCGCGGAGCGTGCCGAACTCCATCACCCCCTGCAGGCCTCCTACGTGGCGCTCGTGCCGGTCTCGACGCTGCTGATGGCGCTGGCCGCGCTGCCGTACCAGCGGACCCTCGCGCTGGCGCTGTTCACGCTCGGCGCGCTGGGCGCGCTCGGGTACGGCGTGTACCGGTACGGCAGCTTGTGGCTGGAGGACCGCGCGGACGAGCAGACCACCTCGGCGCTGTACCTTCCGACCGTCGCGGCGAGCTTCGTCACCGCGAACGCAGCGGGCGCGTTGGGGCACGTGGAGATCGGCTGGCTGTTCTTCGGCGTGGGGACGTTCACGTGGCTCGCGCTGGAAAGCGTGATCCTTCAGCGCCTGCTGACCCGCACGTTGCCGCCCGCGCTGCGGCCCTCGCTCGGCATCCACCTCGCGCCGCCCGTGGTGGGCGCCGCGGCGTACCTCAGCCTCACGGACGGACGTCCGGACGTGTTCGTGCAGGCGATGGTCGGGTACGGGATCTTCGTCGCGTTGACCTTGCTGCGGCTCGCGCCGTGGCTCAACGTCACCGGGTTCGCCGCGTCCTACTGGTCGTACACCTTCGGCGCCACGGCGCTGGCGTACTCGCTGATCCGGCTGCATCACGCCGGCCTCGCGGGCGTCTACGGCCCGCTCGCGGTGCTCGCGCTGATCGCGGCGAACGTCGTCGTGGTCGGCTGCGCGCTGCTTACCGTACGGTTGTGGTGGCAGGGACGACTCGTCCCGAACGCCGCGCCGCCGACGGGCACCCTGAGTGAATCCACCTGAGCTCGCGACCGGACGTGCCTTCAGCTCCGGGTGACGGACGCGAGTCTGACACGTGTTCCTGTCAGGGCTTCGTGACAGGCGCGGCCGTATCTTCTCGTCATGACCGTTCCCCGCGGCGAACCTCACTTCCCCCAGGTCACCGCGCCCGCCCGGCTGCGCGCCCTGACACGTCACGATCTTCACGACCTGCCCGGTGATCACGTCGACCCCACCCTCGGCACCCTGACGCAGCTCGCGGCGCAGGCCCTGCGGATCGACCTGGTGGCCGTCAACATCATCGACGCCGCACGACAAATCACCTTCGCCGCCAGCACCGGCGAAGGCGGCCAGCTCGAGCTGCGCGAGTCCTTCTGCGCGCACGTCGTGGAACGCGACGAGACCGTGCTGGTGCCGGACGTTCGACTCGACGGCACCTTCGAACACCTCGCGCTCGCGCGTGCCGGCGCCATCGTCGCGTACGCCGCGACGCCGCTCCGATCAAGCGACGGGCAGGTGCTGGGCACGCTCTGCGCCGTCGACACGAGACCGCGCGACTTCACGACCGAGGAGGTCCGTGAACTCACGGCCTTCGCGCGGCTCGCGCAGGCGCATCTCGCGCAGCGCGCCGCCCTCAGGGACGCGCGGCACGAGCGCGCGCAACTGCAGGCCCTGCTCGAAGCCGTCCCCCTCGCGACCTTCGCCACCGACCAGAACGGCGTCGTTCGACTCTGGAACGACGCGGCGCAGCGAATGTACGGCCACCCGAAAGACGAGGTGCTGGGTCAGCCGCTCCCAACCCTGCGCGCCCAGGACGCGCAACCCACCCGAACGCCCGGGGACCTGCCGGTCGGGCTGCAGGAGGAGCGGCGCCGAACCCTCGACGGGCGAACGCTGGACACGCACGTGCACCGCGCCGAGCTGCGCGACGCGCAGGGCGCGCTCGTGCTGACCGTCGACGTGGCGTCCGACGTCACGGACACGCGGCGGGCGCGGCGGCTGCTCGAGCAGCAATCCCAGGTGCTCGAGGACATGAGCGAGGCCGTGATCAGCTGCGACCTGCAGTACCGCGTGCTCACCTGGAACGCCGCGGCGGCGCGGATGTACGGGTACGACTGGGAGGACATGGTGGGGCGGGATTTCCGCACGGTCATCGCCACGCGGTTCGACGCGTCCGGCGCCGACGCGTTCTACCGCGACATCCACACCCGCGGCTCCTGGGAAGGGCAGATCGTGCAGACCCGCCGCGACGGCCGCGAAGTGCACGTGCGCGGCCGCACCACCCTGATGCGGGACGTGGACGGGCAGCCCAGCGGATTCGTCACGGTCAACGAGGACGTCACCGAACGGCAGGCGCTGCACGCGCAACTCGAACACCTCGCGTACACGGACGCCGTCACCGGTCTCGCCAACCGTCAGGCGCTCCTGCGCTTCCTGCACGAGCGAGCTCCAGTCTGGCCCTGCGGGGTGCTGTTCATCGACCTGGACGACTTCAAACTCGTCAACGACGTGCACGGGCACGCGGTGGGCGACGCGGTGCTGGTCGAGACGGCCGCGCGACTCAGACGCGCGGCGCCGGACGCGTTCATCGCGCGCTTCAGCGGGGACGAGTTCGTCGTGGTGGTCACCGCTCCCCTGGAGCCGCTGTCCGTCGCGGAAGCCGTGCAGCGTGAACTCGACGGGCTCTGGACGATCGGGACGAGGTCGGTACGGTTGAACGCCAGCGTCGGCGTGGCCCACGGTGACGAGGAACTGCCTCCCGGGGAGCTGCTGCGCCGAGCGGACGTCGCGATGTACACCGCCAAGACGGGCGGGAAGGACCGCATGGCCGAGTACGACGACCGCACGGACGAAGCCCGTCAGGAACGCGCGATCCTCGCGGCGGAGCTCGCGCGGGGCCTCACGCGAGGCGAGGTGGTGCTGGCGTGGCAGCCGCGCGTGCACCTCTCGGAAGGCCACGTGGTGGCCGTCGAGGCCCTCGCGCGCTGGCAGCACCCGGAACGTGGCCTGGTGTCACCCGGGGTGTTCATCCCCGTCGCGGAGGAAAGCGGGCTCATCCACGAGCTCGGCCGGGAGGTGCTGCGGCAGGCGTGCGCGCAGGGTCAGGCGTGGGCGAACACGGGCAGACCCGTCAGGATCGCCGTGAACGTCTCCGCGGCGGAACTCGCGCGGGACGATGTCGTGCAGGACGTACGGGACGCCCTGACCCGCTCGGGGTTGCCCCCACGGCTGCTGGAGGTGGAGGTGACCGAGTCGGCGGCGATGCAGGACCTGCACGTGAACGCGGAGAAGCTCCGGGCGCTCGCGGAGCTCGGCGTGGCCGTCGCGATCGACGACTTCGGGACGGGCTACAGCAGCCTCAATTACCTCAGGCACCTGCCCGCGCGGATCGTCAAGGTGGACCAGTCGTTCGTGCGTGACCTCACGTCGGACACGACGGGAACGGCCAGGTCGATCGTGCGGGCCATCGTGACGCTCGCGCACGGCGTGCAGATGCGGGTCGTGGCGGAAGGCGTGGAGACCGAGGAGCAACGCGCGGTGCTGCTCGCGCTCGGCTGCGAGGACGCGCAGGGCTTCCTGTTCGCCCGGCCCATGCCCGCCGAGGAGGTCGGGCGCCTGCTGTGGCGTTGACGTCTCGTGCGAATAGGAAGCGGCGGTCAGCGGGTGGCGCTCGCGACGAGGATCGAGGCGTCCACGAGACCGTCCGCGCCCGCGAGGCCACGCTTGAGCACCTCGCTGGCGTCACCTCCGGCTTCGTGGACGGCGTCCGCGAAGTGTTGCATGTCCTTGCGCATCAACGCGCTGAGGTGCGGCGCGAGGTCCGGGGTGAGGTCGTCGCGGAGCGCGCGCAGCGCGAAGCTCGCGCCGCTGCTGCGCAGCACCACGTCGATCAGCGCGTCGAGGTCCACGCCGAGCCTGGTGGCGACGTTCAGGACGTCCTCGGCGTTTTTCATGTTGGTGATGGTCAGGGCGTTGTTGAGCAGCTTGGTAAGTTGACCACGACCGGGGCCGCCCATCAGGCGGACGGGTGGAGAAGCTGTCGAACACCCCTCGGGCCGTGTCGAACGCGCGCTGGTCACCGCCGACGAAGGTGGTGAGGGTGCGCGCTCGCGCGCCGGCGCCGCCGCCGCTGACGGGCGCGTCAAGAAACACCCCATAGGCCCGCGCGACCCGCTCGGTCAGCCGTTCGCTCTCGGCGGGGTCGCCGGTCGCGTGGTTGACGATGATCGCGCCGGGTTTGATGGTGCCGAGCAGGTCCTGCTCGTCGAAGAGGTTCCACAGGTCAGCGTCGTCGCGAAGGCACAACGCGATCAGGTCGCAGGCGGCGGCGAGGCCCTGCGGGCTGGCGTGCCGGGTGTGCTGGACGCGGCTCACGGCTTCGTAGGAGGCGGGGCGGCGCGCCCAGACGTGCAGGGGGAAGCCGCGTTCGGCGATGGCGGTGGCCATGGGGCCGCCCTGGTCACCAAGGCCGATGAAGCCGACGTGGAGTGCGGGGGTGGTCATGCGGATGCTCCTTTGCGTTCAGGCGCGGGTGAGTTCGGTGGAGACGTCCCAGAGTCGACGGGCGTTGTCCGGATCAATGGCGTACGGCGCGAGCCCGGTGTAGTCGGCGGGGCGTTCGTGGACGAGGGGGCTTTCGTTGAGGTCCTCGAAGTACCGGCCGCTGACGCCCGCAAGCAGGGGAGAGGCGGCGAGCAGCACGGACGTCGCGGCGCCCTGCTCGACGGTCTTCTGCCGTTCGGGTGGGGTTCGGAGGCCGCCGGTGTGCTTCTGGAGGTTGGTGGCGATCGCGCCGGGGTTGAGGGCGTTGGCGGTGATGCCGTCGTCCGCCCAGCGGCGGGTGGCTTCCACGGCGAGGAGGATGTTGGCGGTTTTGCTTTGCCCGTAGGCGGTCCAGGGGTCGTAGGGGCGGAAGCGGTAGTGCAGGTCGTCGAAGACGACGGGGCTCATGAGGTGACCGCTGGAGGCGACGGCGACGACGCGGGCGCCCTGGGCCTGGGCGAGGGCGGCGTGGAGGCCGTGGGTGAGGGTGAAATGCCCGAGGTGGTTGGTGGCGAACTGCATCTCCCAGCCTTCCTTGGTGCGCTGGAGTTCGGGGAGGGCCATGATGCCGGCGTTGTTGATCAGCATGTGCAGGGGGCCGGTCCAGTGGCGCAGGAAGTGGTGGATGGAGGTCTGGTCGCTGAGGTCGAGCGCGGCGACGTGGATGTTCTCGTTGCCGGTCTGGGCGCGGAGTTGGGCGGCCACGTCGGCGCCGGCCTGGGTGTTGCGGACGGCGAGGGTGACGTCGGCGCCGGCGCGGGCGAGGGCGCGGGCGGTTTCGATGCCGAGGCCGCTGCTGGCGCCGGTGATGAGGGCGCGTTGTCCGGTGAGGTCGACGCCGTCGAGGACGTCGTGGGTGGTGCTGTGGAAGGTGAAGGGTGTGGTGGTGCGGGTCATGTGGGCTCCTTGCTATACTCAAGCGGAGGATCCTCCGCTTACGAAAAGAAGATACCGGAGGCTCCTCCGCTTAGAAAGTGATGCGGTGAACGCTGATGACCAAACCACGCGCCCCACGCCAAGACGCCGCCCGCAACCGCGAAAAACTCCTCACCGCCGCCATCGACGCCTTCAGCCAGCACGGCCTCGACGCCTCCCTCGAAGCCATCGCCCGCGACGCCGGCGTCGGCATCGGCACCCTCTACCGTCACTTCCCCACCCGCGAAGCCCTCGCCATCGCCGCCTACCAGCACGAAGTCGAACAACTCTGCGCCAAAGCCCAGGAACTCAAAGCCACCCTCCCCCCCGACGAGGCGCTGCGCGAATGGATGAGCCGCTTCGTCGGCTACGTCGCCGCCAAACGCGGCCTCGCCCCCATCCTCCGCACCGTCCTCGCCCCCGACGCCGACCTCTTCACCGACCTGCGCGCCCTCATCCACGGCGCCCTCGGCGACCTGCTCCACCACGCCGCCCAGACCGGCGTCATCCGCGACGACATCGGCGTCGAAGACGTCATGCACGCCATGAGCGGCGTCTGGCTCGCCAGCGCCGAACCCCACTGGCACGACCAGGCCGAACGCCTCCTCGATCTGCTCATGGACGGCCTGCGCTACCGCGCCCCAGGAAGCGGCTACACCCGGGATCCCTAGCCGATCAGCGCGCCCCGACACGCACCCGCCGCCTCTCCGGCACCTCCGCGACGCCCCGCTCGCCCACGCTTGACGTGGCCGCAAGGGCCGTCACGCGCCCCCCGACCTGCTCGCCCTCAGGAGCGGCCAGCGCGTACGCGTGCACCACGAACGCCAACGCACGCCCGAAGTGCTCGTCTTCCACGCTCACCGTCACCCACGGGCCCTGAGGCCAGAACCGATGCGCACGCGCCCTTCCCTCACGCACCAGACGCGTCCGATCCGACAAGGTGACCTGCACGTCCAGCACCCCGCCGGGATGAAGTCGCGCGAACTCCACCCCCCGCGCGAAGTACGCCAGGCCGCCCCACGGACACGAATGCACCGTCACGTCCGGCCACGCACTCATCACGAGCTGCAGCCGCGCCACAGGCGAAACCATCCCGCTCGAGCCGCACATACCGCCTCCTTCCGCCCGCGATCAGCGCGGCCGGTCAAATGCCGAGGGGAAGACGTGCGCGGCGGACGGAATCAGGAACGCCCCGCCCACACGTCCTTCAATAACGACTTCATCTTGCTCGGCGAGCGCCGACGTGTCCAATGCGGGAAGCCGTCACCTCATTCCGCGTCCTCATGCCGGAAGTGTCGCAAGCGTCGACCTCACCCAGGGAACGAACGACTCAACGCTCCTCGTCACGGTCCACGCTGGGCAGGAACGCCGCCATCAGCGTCACCACCGCCCAGGTGAACACCACCACCGCGCGAAGAGGACGTTCCGCACTGAAGTCCCGCAGCGTCCACACGAGCAGCGCCGCCACCACCACCAACACCCACTTCACTACGCCCCAACGCCGCACACGCGCCCCCTCGTCCGGCACTCGCTGCTCAGCACCGCGCCCCAGTCCACGCAGCATCGGCGCACGTCACAGTTGCAGGAACGTCTCTACACGCAGGACGAACACCACCGCCCCACCAACCTCCACCTCCACCGCTTCGGCCGTCATGCCTTCTTCCAGCGATGCAAACCGCGGGTCCACCAACCGCGTTCGGCGGCGGCAGGTGAGCCGCAACGCACCCAGCACCTCCGGCACGCGGTCCTCCTCCACCCCGATCAACAACGTCGTGTTCCCCTCACGCAAGAAACCCCCGGTGGAGGCAAGCTTGGTGGCGCTGAGGTGCCGTTCGTTCAACGCCCGCAGAAGCGAGGCGACGTCGGCGTCCTGCACGACTGCGAGAACAAGCCGCATGCTTCAGCGTACCCCCCCTCCCGACCCCCGCACCTGGGCGTAGACCCCGCCGACCACCATGACCGGCTCGTTCACAGCGACTCGTCGTCCAAACCCCAGTTCCGCCCGAAGAAACCACTCGAAGAAACCGACGGCGGCGCACGTTTGAGCGGATGCGCCGCAAGTGACGCCATGGGGTTCGTCCGACGCCTCACCAGACGCTACCAACTCGACCATGCCGTCCCGAAGGCCACGACGTCTCAACAGCACAACGACGACTGAATCGCAGGATCCCGCATCCGGGTTCCGATGGCCCCAAGCGTCGGCGCGCCATCTGCCATGAGTGGCCGATCGACACTTCAGACGCCTGACGACGAGAGCTGGTTTTCGTGCGGCGGGCTCTTCACTTCCCGGGCGGTTGTGAGCGCCCGCGCCCACCACGACAACTTCGGGAACAGCGCGGTCACGGCAGACTCAAGGTATGTCAGGTCGTCCAGGCGCTGTTCGCCCTGCGTCACCGCGAAGAAGCCTCCGCCCTGAGTCTGGACCTCCATGCGAAGTGGCGCCATCTGCAACTCCACCACGTTGACGCGCAGCTGCTCGATCGCGCGCCGCACCGACCAAGCCGTACTCGACGAACGCCAGGGGCTTCTTGTTCCACTCCGGGTAGGCGTAGTCCAGCGCGGTCTCGAGTGCCGCGGTCGAGCCATGGTCGTACTCGGCGGTGATCAGGACGTACCCGTCGAACTCCACGAGCCTGCGCTGCCAACACCGCCCGACTTCGTTCTGGGTGGGCGCACATGCGTTCGACGTGACTTCGGTGAACAGCGGCAGCGGAACATCCCGAAGGTCCAGCACCTCGAAGTCCAGGTCCGCGCAGCGCGCGGGGCGCTGATCGGCGAAACGGGTGTCACGGTTGCAGCCGATGATCACCGCGGTCCGCGGGTTCGTCATCCTGTGCTCCTGCAAGCGTGTGGAGGGCGACGACGCGTGCGTATCCCAACCTACCCAGGTCCCAGCGCTATGGGTTCCCCGTAAGGTTCTGCCCGTTCGCGGTCGCGCTGATCCCCACCACTTCCCGGGCGGTGGTGGTGCGACCGGCGTTGTCCGTGACGCGCGCCGTGATCGTGACGCTGGTCTTGCCCGCCGGGAGTTCCAGCGACCCACCCACCACCCAACCGGCCGTGGTGCTCACGACTCCGTCCGCGCCGAGCTCGCTGCCCGCCACGTCGAACAGCGGCGCGAGGTTCGTGCCCGCCGCGACCCGATTCCCGTTGGGCTGAATCAACGGGACGTCGAAGGTCAATTCCAGCCCGGGGTAGAACCGGTTCGGTCCCGCGACCGTTCCGGCCGTGGGATTGGCGATGCGGGTCGGGTCGAAGATGACGCCTTCGGTCACGCCGATGCCCGCCCGCGCCCGATCCACGGCCGTCACCTGCACGAAGAACAACGACCCCGCGCCCGCCGGTGGCGTTCCGGCTGGGCCGGTGGCGACGCTGGTCGGAGCCCGCGGGGCGCTCACGCTCACGACCGGACCGCCCTCGTCGTCCTGCCCGTCCCCAGCCACTGCCGTCGGTGCGGGCGTCAGGTCCTGACCGGGCGCGCGGGGTCCCGGCTGCACCCGCACGAGCACGCTGTCCTGTGCGGCGCGGCCCGCGTCGTCCTTCGCCGAGGCGGTCAACGTGAACGACGCCACGCCGGCCGGCACGGACTCCGGCACCGCCCAACTGGCCCACACGGTGACGCCCGGTCCCGGGGTGTCGTCGGTTCCGGCGATGTTGAAGAGCGCGGCGAGGTTCGTCCCGCGCGCGATGACGCGTCCGTCCGGCATGATCAAGTCGGTGTCGGCCGTGACGGTCAACCCTGGGAAGTCCGGGTTGGGCTGACCGAGCTTGTCCTCGTGCTGAATGCCGTTCGACCCGGGACCCAGGGTCGCTTCGCGTACCTTGACCTGCACGTCGTCCCGCGTGACGAGTTGCAAGGTCACGACGAACCCCGCTCCCGCGCCCGGAAGTGTCACCGTGCCGGGCGCCCCTGTCCCGGACGCGACGGCGCCGCCTCGGGACGGAGAGACGATGCGCAGGACCGGCGTGGTGGCGTCCCTGCCGGACGGATCCGGGGTGCGGAACGCGCAGGCCCCCAGGAGCGTGCCGAGCGTCAGAACGAACGTGAGTCGAGCTGAGTTCATGATGTCACCTTTCCGCGAACGAACGAGAGGAGAGCGAAGCGCGGCGTTCCTGGCTGTCCGAAAGGGCGCGGCGGAGGCGGCGCCGGTGCCCGACAACGCGACGGCCACGACGAGAAGGTCCTCACCCACCCTGGACGCCTTGTCGACTCCATCATCCCCGGCGAGGCGGGATGGCCATCGGCGCCGCGGATGATCATGGACCTTTCGGCGAGCGCGAGCAGGAGCGTCATCCGAACACAACGCCTCGGCCTCAACCATCGGCCTGTACGCTGCGGCGTCGGCGGAGTGGACGGTCAGGACGACCGGAAACGAATTGGCGCGGGACCGCTCCATCCCGACGCACGCCTCATCATCCACCGTCCCACGTGGCGAATCCAACGCCTGACGTGTTGAACTCATGCCAGCACGGCATGCCTGCCGGATGCGTACGCACCGCGGACAGGTGCAGAGGAGAGACGCACGAGGCTGGGCGTCCTTCCTCTGCGCACCCGACTGTTCAGCTGCCCGGCACGCGGACGAACACTTCCGCGAGGACATCATGACGTCCCGCGTGGCGCGCCGCGGCGAGCGCCGCATGGTTGCCCGAGTGGATGGTGCCGTACAACACGTCGCCGTCCTCGCCCGGGAGGGCGAGGGCGAGGTGGTGGCTCAGCGCGCGCGGGCCGGGCGCTTCGAGCAGGAGGAGCGCGCGGGCGAGGACGCCGCCCGAGAGAGGATCAAGGTGCGGCACGCCGTGGTCCCGTCGAAGCTGGCGGGCGTCGCCTTCGTGGGCGCGGAGGCGTGCGCGGAGGTCCTCGACGTACCGAGAGAGCGGCGCGGCGTGCGGAAGGGCGAGCAGCTCGTGACGGCGGGCGCGGGCGTCGGCGTCGCGCAGGGAGCGGGGGGAAGTCGGGAAGTCCATGGGGTCATCATGGGGTCCCACGACTCCAGGAGCCGCCGCAGGTCGTCAGGACCGTCGGGTTCCGCAAGACAGGCTCAATACCATGCCGTCACCGAGCAGGGTCACAGGCGTCGGTCCCCCTCCGGAGGCTGGAGAGGCCCACCCGACGCGGACCCTCCTGCGACTTCTAGGTGCGCCCCCCGAGTCAGCTCCCGATTACCCTGTGCGGACGTGCATTCGCGGTTTCCCGCGGGTCAGGGGCGCCGCATCGTCACCTCGTACCGTTCGCGCTCCAACGTCACGACGAGCCGCTGCTCGGGGTCCTTCAGACCGCTCGTGCCTTCCACGCGTCCGACGACCTCGCCGCCGTCGCGCAGCGTCCCTTCGAACGTCACCACCTGCGGCGCCCACTGTGGCTGGAACTCCACCCGTGACCCCATCGCGCTGCCCGTCACGTCCAACGTCCTGGTACCGAGCTTGAGCGTTCCGTCGAAGGTGTAGCGTCCCCTGTCCACGAACTGGGCGGTCGTGTCGAGCGTTCCCGGCACGGGAGGCGTCGTCCGTCGCCACGCGACGGAGCCGTCCGTTCGCACGCGCAGCACGTCCGCGTCCTTCGCGACGAGCAGCTCACCGACGGGCGTGGGTGTGAAGCTCAACCCCTCGAACGCGCGGGACGCGTCCGCTTCGGCCTGCCAGCGGGTCAAATCCTGCCGCGCGAGGGTACGGGGGTCCCAGCGGACGAGCCGTACCTCCTCGTCCCACGGGACGTCGTTGTCCGTGTCGACGCTCTGCGTCCACCACACCTCTAGCTCGCCCGAAGAAGTCCAGCGCAGACGGTAGAAGTTCCCGCAGCCTATGGAGAGCCGCGTGGACGCGACGACCGCACCGTCCGGCGTGAGGACCTGCACCTCGGCGTTGTCGTACACCACCGCGAGTGCGCCGTCAGAGTGGCGCAGGGCCGCGTCCCGGACGATGGTGTCGCGGTCCGCGCAGGGTGCGAGCTTCGACGGGTTCAGGGTGCGCTCGACCGTGTCGTCGGGGAAGTGCCGGACCTCCCGGTCGAACAGCAGTCGTCCGCCGGGCAGCGCGACGACCGGTCCGCCCTGGACGCCCGTCACGAGCGTCACCTCCCCCGAAGGGACGCTCGTGACGCGCAGCGTCCCGCCCGGGTCGCGGGCGTACAGCCGGTCCCCTTCGGGGGACGCGTGCGTCGCGGGACCGAAGCGCTTCACCTCCCGCAGGTCCGGCAGGGAGAGGAGCGCGCTGGCGAGGTGGCCGGGCAGCAGCACCGCCGAGTCCGTTACGATCACGTCCGGAGTCCAGCCGAGGTCGCTGACGTCGTGCTCGGCGAGCACGACGCCCGTGCTCGCGTCGCGCAGTTCGAGCACGCGCGTCTCGCGAGCGTCCGGGCCGAGGGTGCGCTGCCCGGTGAGGCGGACGCTGAGGAAGCGCTGCCCGTCGGGAGTGACGCCGAGGACGTCGCGCACCTCGGCGGAGCGCGCCTCGCCCGTCCAGGTGCCCTGAAGGACGCGTGTGTCCGTGGGGACGGTCATGGTCATGGGCGGTTCCTGACGGCAGGCGCTGAGGGTGAGCAGGGTGAGGCCCGCGAGGAGCAGCGCGCGTGGGTGCATGCACGCATCGTGGCATGGTAAGGGTCGGACGCTCGGTGCATGTGCCTGGCGGGAACAGACAACGTCGTGTGTCCTGCGGAAGATTTCCCTTTCTAGGCGAGCGTCAGTCAGGGCAACGTGGAGCAGGCGTCGACGTGCTCGCGCATCCAGTGCCGGTACCCGGGGGTGAGTTCGAACCGCGCGTCGTTCGTGGCGCCGCCGTAGACGATGCGGGAGCCGTCCCCGGGGCCGGAGCGGAGGGTGATGGTCGCGGCGCCCGTGTCCATGTCGGTCACGATGTCCGCGCCTTCCCCGCCGACGGTGCCGTCGAACACCCCAGTGCGGCAGTACTGGACGAGGCTCTGGTACGTCGTCGGTGGAACGGTGTCGGGCACGGTCTGAACGTCGCGCGCGCCGAGCGGTACAGGTGCGTCAGCCGAGCAACATGACGAAGTGGGAATTCGAGAATCGCCTTCGCGTTCCGGCAGTGCTTGAAGGTCAGGCGGCCCTGCCGACCGGTGCCGAGGTGCTGGTGAGGTACAACCCGAAGCAACTCCAGAGCGGGGAGGACATTGGTGCTCACGCGGTCGACCCAATGATGAACAGCTACACGAATGTGGAGTGGATTTGGATGTTTGTGCGGATTGGCCTGTCGATCGGGGCCGCCGCTCTGATGGCTGGGGTTGCCTTCTTTCGGACCTGTCCTGATCAGCCCAATAAGACCGAGTTCCAGTCGCTTCGTCGCCGATAGGTCAATAAAGGGTCATTGGTTGAGCCTGACTTTCCATGAGCGCCGCCCAAGCGGCACTTCATAGCTCAAGCAGAAGTAAAGTTGTGAAATTTCTTACGCTGCTGTTGAGGGACGGCCACCGCAACCGGACACCCGCTCAAGGAACCCCTCTTCTAGGAGCACCTTATGCGTAAGCTGACGACCGCCGCCGCCGCAGTCGTACTCACCACCTCCATCATCGCCACTGCCCAGACGCTCAACCCCCTCACCTCCACCACCGTCTGGCTCAGAACCAACTCAGGTCCCGCGCAACTCGTGGACATGTACGTCGACGGGCAGCTCGCCGCGCGCAGCATGTTCCCCTACAGCATCACCTTCCAAGGCCTGCCCATGGCGATGGGCAATCACGTCTTTACGGTCGTGCCAGCGGGGCATGCACTCGGCACCGCGGACCTGATGTCCAAGACCCTCAATGTCGCGAGCGCCAACCGGACCTACGTCATGATCTTCAGTGACGGAAAGTTCAACGAGGACCGCTTCAAGATGGATCTCAAGACGTACAATCCGGACCAATGACTTGGTTCTGCCCCCCCACGTAGCCGTCCCTCAACGGCTGAGTCCCACGGATCGACCAACCCGTGGGGCTCTCTCATGGACACCTTCCGCGCCTGATAGCGGCACGTCTCAGGCTGGACACGAGTACGCCCGGCCTTCCTTCATGTCAGTTGACACAAAGGTGTGTTCCCCGTACAAGTTGAGGTATGAGCAGAACCATTCTCGTCCGATTCAAACTCGAACAACCCCGCGCCCAGCCGGGCAGCAAAACCGCTCCACCTCAACTCGACGCCGACCGCATGCTCGCCGCCGTCGAAGAGCGCCTCACCGACGCCGTCCAAGGCAAGTACGGCGACGTCGACGTCACCGTCACACTCGCAGGCGTCAATGAGATCCGCGTCAGCGGCTCATGGACTCAGAAGGCCACGGACGTCCGTCCGGAGGTCGCTGCGATGCTGGAGCAGGTTCTGGAGAACCTCGACACCACCGAGTACCTGAGCACATGACCGCCGAACGCGAACCAGAGTTGGACGAGTACGCCGACCTGGAGAACATCTGGACACAAGTTCAGCATGGCCCGCACGAACTGCGCGCCGCCGTGTACCGCCTCCTCGGCCCCGAGCTGGAACGCTGGGGCCTCGTGCGTGAAGAGGACCTGCCCAGCGATACGCGCCGCCCGGTCCTCGCGCAGCTCCAGCGCGAGCAGGCCTGACGTTCAGACTGCGCTCACACGCGCGAGCCGCATGTAATACGTGGTCTACGGTCGAGTTACGAGGTGGCGGCGCTACGCGTGGGTGTCAACAACGGGCCTCGCGGCCGCTCAGGCCAAACGACAACAAGCGCCCCCGGCTTTGGCCGGGGCGCTTCCTTGTCCAGGCGGACAGACAACGTTCGTTCAATCGCCCGCGGCGAAGTTCGTGTCGATGTCGTTGCTGTCCATCAGGTACATCACGATGGTGAACGCGAAGACCGTCATGGTCGCGATGATCACCAGCAGGGACAGGAAGGACGTGTCCGAGCCACGCGCGACGCTCGCCGCGTTCGGGTCGTTGGTGTACTGGATGGCGGCCATGCCGGTGTAGTGCATGCCGATGATCGCGGCGCCCATCACGAGGGCGGCGGCGCTCTTGAGGGTGAGGATCAGCGAGGCGGTCTGTCGGCGCGCCCAACCTCCGGACACGAGCGAGAAGAGGTACAGCGCGACGGTCGCGGCACCGACGGCAATCAGGACGCTGAGCGCGAAGGGCACGGGGGCGTAGGTGGCGTGCGCGGGGATGATGACGGCGGCCATGCCGGTGTAGTGCATCACGACGATTCCCGCTCCGGCAATGATGCCGCCGGTGAGGAGGCGGGGCAGGGTGGGCGCGCCGGCGTTGAGCGTGAAGACGGAGGCAGTGAGGAAGACGATGGCGGCGAGGCCACTGCCGACGGTGGGGAGGAGGTCGTAGCCGACGGGAGCGTTGGGTTCCCAGGCGAGCATGCCGATGAAGTGCATGGCCCAGATGCCGAAGCCGAGCAGGAGGCCCTGGGTGAGGAGGTAGAAGGTGCGGGAGGCGCCGGTGCGTTGTCCGGCGCGGGTGGCGAGCTGGAGGGCGGCGAAGGAGGCGAGGGTGGCGATGATGTAGGAGAGGGTGATGTAGGTGGGGCTCCAGCTGTGGGTGAGGTGTTCGTGCATGGCGTCTCCGGGGAGGGGGTAGAGGTGAGGACGCCTCTCTCATGAAGGGAGGTGGTGTCCTACGGCGTTTCTGCCGGTGAACTCACACTAGTCGTAAATTTCTTATTGACTGCTCACGAAGGAACGATCTTCAGGGAGCATGAAGTACTTCACGCTACAGTTTTGAAGTACACCAAGAAACAGCGTGTTAGAACGTGCTTCACGGCCGCAGCTCAGGCAGCATCGACGCAGCAACGTAAAGTGGGGCGTGTACCCCGCTTCGTCTTTCGGCGCCCCCGCCTTTTCTAATGATTTCGAGGTCGCCGTGTCCAGTGCTCGAAGTGGGCGTCCTTACCGCCTCGTGCGCGCCGACCGAGTTGCCCTCACGAGCGAGCTCGTCCGTCAGATGACGACCATCGCAAACGAGCCGGTCATGTATGACGCCTCGTACCGCCGTCACCTCCACGGCCTCCCCGTGACGAAAGAACAGGCCGAGCGCTTTCTACGCTGGGCGTCTGACACGTGGCGAGGCACCACGCAGTTCGCGTTCCTGCTGCTCGACCCGTTCGAAGCGCTCGCAGGATTCATCTTCATCAAGTCGCGAGACCCGGAGGGTGCGGAGATCGGCTATTGGTTGTCGGCAGGCCACGCTGGCGTCATGACGAACGCGGTGCTCGCGCTCGCAGAGGCGGCGGGCGAGGCAGGCTTTCAAGCGTTGTGGGCGCGCGTTCAAGAAGGCAACGTCCGATCCGAGGCGGTGCTGCTTCGCGCTGGCTTCACGCCGCTTGGCGTCGCGCCGGATCCGGAGAAGGGGCACGCGCTGTTCTCCCGCTACCACCTCGCGCTCACGGCAACGAACGAGGCGAGCCAGCCAAGTCGGGTGCGACGTCGAGCCGAACGACCCGAGAAGGTTGAGCCGTGAAACAGGTTCTAACACGACAATGTCAGAAGTGGGCGGCGCTCAGCCGCCCCACGTCGTTCTGACCCACCGTGACAGGCATGGCCGTCCCACACACCTGGCCTCGCGCCTTCCGTAAGTTCCTCACGCCCTACCTCGACACGTTGCACCACGCCAAGCAGCGCGCCTGCCTCCCCAAGTACCTTCGTGGGCTCCTCGCTGGGCTGGAACGCAAAAGCATCGAGCCCATCGCCGAGTACGTCGGCCTGCCCTACCAGCGACTGCATCACTTCATCCACGCCAGCCCCTGGAAGGCAGACGAGCTCGAACGCGTCCTCGTCCAGCAGGCTCAGACGCTGTGTGGCGGCAAGCACAGCGTGCTGATCATCGACGACACCGCCCTGCCCAAAACGGGAGTTCACAGCGTCGGCGTGACCCATCAGTACTGTGGAGCGCTGGGCAAGCTCGCCAACTGTCAGTCGCTCGTCACCCTCACCCTCGCGGGCGACCGTGTGTTCGCTCCGCTTGCCATGCGCCTGTTCCTGCCCAAGACCTGGACCGATGATCCAGAACGCTGCACCGCAGCAGGTGTTCCCGTGGAGCGACTGACGCCGAGTTCGAAGGGGGCGCTCGCTCTTGACGAGCTCGACCGTGTCCTCGCGCTCGGCGTGACCTTCCGTGTGGTGCTGGCTGACGCCGGGTACGGCATCAACAAGGCGTTCCGGCAGGCGCTCACGGCACGAGGGCTCACCTGGGCGGTGGGGGTCGTCGGGCATCAGAAGGTATTCCGCCAGGAGGTTGTGATCGTACCGCCGGGCGTCAGCGCGCTCGGCCATCCCTGCAAGAACCCACGGCCAAGCGATGAGGCGCGCCCTGTCCATGACGTGCTGAACGCCCTTCCACCGCACGCGTGGCGCGCCGTGCGCGGACAGGGCAAAGCATGTTGGGTTGTCATCCGGGCACGCATCGCGGACGGCGCGGTCTACCACTACGGGCGGCACCTGCCGGGTGAAGAGGTGTGGGTGGTGGGCGAGAAGCGGCGTAGTGGCGAGGTGAAGTACTACATCACGAATCACAACGAGCGAACCTCAAAGGCTCAGTTGGTCCGAGACATTCGTGCACGCTGGGCGTGCGAGACCTGCCACCAGCAACTCAAGGAGGAGCTGGGGCTCGATCACTTCGAAGGGCGGTCCTGGCAGGGCCTGGAGCATCACCTGGCGTTGGTGTTGCTGACGATGCTGTTCTTGCAGTCGCTGCGCACCACCGACCTCCAACACCGCACCCTCCCTGGCGTTCGCCGTTGGGTCAGTGTCGTCCTTGATGTCGTGCGGGATGGCCGATGCCCACACTGTAGTGGTGTTGTGAGTCGGACTCCTTGTCGGTCTCCTTGTCGATCTCCGGATGGTCGAACGTCGGAGGTGTTGGGAACGTCGCGGTCTTCACAGGGGCTGATGGGCACGCGGTGAACTGGCCTATGGAGGAAGGCTGGAGCTCTCCACGGTGGTTCTATGATGCGTTCGCGTCAGGCTCAGGAGGTCTGTTTGAGGCTCCAGACCACGAGGATGATGCCCGCAAAGACCGTGAGGACCGTCGGGGATGTCCAACTGAACTGCCCGGTCAAGACGATGTTGACGAGAAGGGCGATCAGGAGAACCAATCCTGTGAGCCTGCCGTAAAACGCGAGTGGGTGCATGGGCTTTCATCGTACTTGTGTGAATTGTTGTCGGTGGTCCTGGGTTGCTTAATCGACGGGAACAAGTGACATTGTCGTGCTAAGGCCTAATCCGCGTGACGAGGTACTGGTAGGAGAGCTGGCCCTGTCTTGGAATTGCCCCTGTCGCGGCCCACAGCACGCCCGAGGCGTCAATATCGAAGTCCACCATGCCGATCATCCAACCCTCGATCCCCAATACGGATCGCCCGTCCACCCGCCACGCCGGGTCGAGTTGTCCATTCGGCAGGTACTTCGCCAGCGCCATTCGTCGATTGTTCCCCGTCCCGCCAGCGCCCCCCACCAAAATGCCCCCATCAGGCAAGACCCTCACCCTGCCGGTGCCATCAGTGCTGTTACCAAACGCATCCAGGCCATTACTGGGAAACGCGCGGAAGTCCGTACGGACCAATCCGTTCTGTCCGAACGTCGGATCAAGCCGACCATCCGTAGTAAAGCGCGCCAGCATGAAATCGGGCGCGTCGAAATCTCCGTAGTTTGAGGCAGCGACCACCCATTTGCCGTCTGCCTGGCGCACCAGCCCTGACACGGCATTCCCCTCGGGTGTCAGCAGCCACTCTCCATTCCCCGTGCCGTTCCACGAGGTGTCTGGAGACCCATCCGTCTTCAGGCGCGTCATACGAACGGTGGCCGCCTTTCCAGTAGTCACGCGATAGGCAAGCATGATGCGACCATCCGGCTCCGTCGCCATGTAGGCCACCTCATAAACGTCCCTTGGCGCGGCAAAGGCTAGGCCCTTGTCGCCGAAAGACAAATCTTCGGAGCCGTCCTGATTGAGGCGGGCGACCGTCAGCCCGTTTTTGCTGACGCCAAGCACGAGCATTTTCCCGGAGGGCAAAATATTGACCCCGTAGGGGTAACTCAGGTAAGCGGAGGTGCCAGGGGTGGCTTGACCTTGCGTCCCGAACGTTGGATCGAGTTGCCCGTCGGAGGTCAATCTCCAGACGACCATGCGAGACTCAAAGGAGTTGGGAATAATCTGCCGAGCTGCTATCACCACCCGGCCGTCAGCTTGGACGTCCATCTGGGGTGAATCTTCCAGCGAACCCCCGTCTATTACGGTCACTCCCCCTGATCCAAATGAGGCGTCAAGTGTCCCATTTGAATTGAAGCGTGTCACAACCACATCGTCGTCACGCTTGACCCTCTCATGATACGCGGTACCAATGGTGAGGACTCTTCCGTCGTTGAGCGCTCTCACGCCCGCAGCACTGGCCGCGTCATAGATCGGGAGGAGCAACCCTGGGACCGTTGGGTCGTAGTCGCCCTGGGGACTGGAGATATACGCGCGCGAGCTTCTGCTGCCACTGAACTCGCCGATCCTCACCGTGAAGGTCATGTCCGAGGGGCGATTCAAGGGCGCGTTGGGCGCCACGGCGTACTCCAGCATCACGCTGTTGAAGTCTCCGCCTTCGGGAATGACGAAGCTGGTGGGGCCACTCACACCGCTGGGCAGGCCCGTCACTGTGACGACCGCGTCGCTGTCAAGGATGTTGCCCAAGCGAGCGATGCTCAACTCCAAGGAACAGCTTTGCCCCTGCGTGCAGAGGAGGGCGTGCTGTTCTTGGCGATCAGCGAACACCCTTATGGACGGTTTCTGGTTGACGTGAAACTGAAAGAATTGCCAGTGGCTCCAGAGCGTTCGGTCGCGTCCGGCGACCGAGACGTCTTCGTCGTACCACCCGTCGTCCACCCGAAGATTGGCTGGATCAGCGTAGACATGAACGGTGGCCGTGTCACCGGTTGTGCTGGTGGGCGAAACGGTCGCGGAACTTTTCCACACCATGGTGTTGAGGTCAATGGACTCCGTGAAATTGGGCGCGCGGAGAATATGCACCTGGAGGTCAGCAGACTCACCCGCGTTCAGTTTGAGATTTCGTTGTTCCAGCACGATACGGAACTTTTCCGTGACGGTACGGGATTCGACGTACACGAGGAGTTGCTCGGTTTTGGTTCGAGTCGAGGTGGTCGCGGTCAGCGTCAAGGGGTACTCGCCGGGCGTGAGTGTCGCGTCCGCCGACAGCGTGAAGGACGCTGCGTCTCCTGTCACGCTCGTCTGCGCCAGTGTCGCTGATAACCCCTGGGGCGCTCCCGTGAGTTGGAGGCGGATGGGTTCGGTCAAGTTGTTGAGGCGTCGGAACTGAACGCTTCCTGAAACTTGACGCCCCTGGATGACACCGAAGTGCGTGGTGCGGAGCGACATGGAAAACGCTGGTCGGGGGACCGTCATCACGGGGTCGATGCTCGGCTTGGGTGGTTGCGTCATGAGGTAAGGGGTGAGCGAGGCCGTGGGAACGACGCGTGCGTACAGCTCTGTCGGAATCGGTGTCGGTGTCGGTGTCGGTGTCGGTGTCGGTGTCGGTGTCGGTGTTGGTGTCGGTGTCGGTGTTGGTGTTGGTGTCGGTGTTGGTGTCGGTGTTGGTGTCGGTGTTGGTGTTGGTGTCGGTGTTGGTGTTGGTGTCGGTGGAGTCGGGCTGGGTGGTTGCGGCAAAGGTGACGGAGTGGTGCCGGGTGGAAGGACAATGGGTGGCGCTTTGGGCGCTTCCTCTAATAGTGTCGCCTGGTTTTGCCCACACCCAATAAAGAGAAAGCACGCGACCACAACCAAGATGATAGAACGATGCCATTGATGCGACATTTCTCCTCCAATGAAAAGAACTGTATTGTTCGTGTCATTCAAAATTACGACTTCTCGGGGTTATGCACCTATCGTTGTTGCAGCAAATCGGAGTGATGTATCCAGAGCTTACGTGGTGTCAGCCCCTTCCCCGATTCCCTGCTCTTAGGGAAATCTCAACGGAGAGGGGGTGAACCTCGTAGCAACGTTGTGATGCGTGGAGCAGCGCGTGTATGTAGTACTGGGATCTTTCGTCACCGCCCTACCGAAGCTCCAGCGTCTGAGGTGGATGCTGGAGCTTCACCATCAGCTCCCTCTGGATCTTCCAGCGGTGGTTCGCGCCCTTCACCCAGCACCTCCGGCACAAAGCACAACAGCACTGGGCTGGCGTGTACGTGCAGGGGCTACTTAGCACGACTCTGTCAGAATGAAAACGTATGACCGAGCTGTCTCGCCCACTGCGCCTCCTTGACTTCGTTCAATGCGTGCTAGAGCGTCCACGCATGTACACGGAGCAAGGCTCGTTCTACGAAGCCGTCGCTTTCCTCAAGGGCTACCTCAGCAACGTGCCGGGGCAGCATTTCAATAACGCGCCGTGGTTTGAGTTTTTGGACTGGCTGCAAGAGCGCCTTGGGCCTGGAGAAGGCAGACTGTTAGTGCGATTTCGTGAGAACTTCGATGACGACACCCTTGCCCTGCAAGCCCTGTACGCGCTTTACAACGACTTTCTGCGACTGCATGCCGCAACAGAAACGCCCTCAGTTCAGTAGTGACAAAGTCGTGCTAACACGACTTTGTCACTTCCCTCCAAGGCTGCTCCTCGCGTCGTTGTGTATTCGGCGGATGCGGGCTGGGGGATCGTGGCAGTACGGTGCGGCATGTCCCGACCCCTCCCTCACGCGCTCCTGAAGCAACTCGTCACTGAATTTGGCGCGCCGCCCGTTCTCGCCATCGCGTTGTCGGGGAGCGCCGCGCGACAAGCCGACGATCAGTTCAGTGACCTCGACCTCGTGTGCTACGTGCCCGCAAGCGCTCCGACACGAGAGTGGTTGGGGTACCGTGACGATCGGCTGGTCAGTATTGACCATCAACATGTCGAAGCTCGGCTCCACGACCTGACTGATCCGGAGGGCGCCGTCCGGGCCGTGCGGCCGCTTCAACGGCTGGTGCCCCTTCACGACCCGGACGGCGTGGTCGAACGACTGCGGCAGACCGCGCTCGACTTTCGTTGGGCGTCCGTCGCCGGGCAAGGCCGGGCGTACGCCGCACGAACCGTCACGCATCAGGCGGAAGTCGTGCAGAAGCTGCTCGGCGGCTTGGCGTATGGGCAATCGTCTCGGGTGTGGTCGGCCGCGACGGAGCTGGTGAACGCGATGACGGTGTGCATAGCCGTATGGCACGGCGTGCTGGTCGACAGTGGCAACACCTACGCCCAGCAGGTGTGGAGCTTCGTCGGAGAACAAAGTACTTGGACGCGTTCCTTCCGGAGCGCCACTGGGTTGGATGAAGCGACGACGCTGACGCAGCGCGCATGGTCGGCGCTCGCGCTGTATACCGAGACGGCGCAGCGCGTCGCTCCCGCCCTCGGTGGACCGGACGCGGAGGTGGTGGCACGCGTCATCGAGCGTGTTGGCGCAGTTCGAACACGCTTGGTGCCACAGCAAGCACACGAATGACGGGGTGCTTGGTCCCTCCCGTGAGGCTGCCCGGCTTCTTCTGACAAAGTCGTGTTAATGGCTTGTCAGAAAAGGATGGTCACCCTCTCACCGGATGATGCGTCCCGACAGGTGCGAGGGGCGCCCTTGACCTTCCCGCCACTGGAACCCGTAGCGTGCGAGGCATGCAGGCCCGCTTGACCATCTCCCGCTTCGCCGTTCTCACCGGACTGTCCGCCAAGACCCTCCGGTACTACGACGACATCGACCTGCTCCGCCCCGACCACGTCGATCTACTCAGCGGGTATCGCCTCTACAGCGTCGCGCAGCTTCAGCGCGCCGTGCATATCCGGCGCTGGCGGGAACTGGGCCTGCCGCTCGACGAGATTCGAACGCTGCTCGACCAGCCCATGCTCGCCCGGGAGGTGCTCGCGCGTCACGAACACCGGCTCATCCGTGAGATTCACCAGCGTCAAGCGTCCCTCGCGCACCTGCGCCGCCTGTTGAAGGAGGACCCTATGGAGTACCGCGTCGAACACCTCGCCCCACGTCAGATCCTCACGATCCGGACGCGGCTCGTGCCGCCACACTACGAGGTCATTCCCGAGGCGCTCCGGGACCTCGTGGCGTACCAGAAGGCCCGAGGGTACACGAACACCGCGCCGAGTTTTTTCGTGCATCACAACGACGACGAGGGCGAAGGCAGCCTCGTGGAGATCTGCGTGCCCGTCGAGGGTGTGGTGGCGCCGCAAGGTCGGGTCGAGGTGCGGACCTTCGAGGGCGGTCCGGCCTTCGTCGGGCGGTTCGTCGGTCCGTACGACCGGACGGGCGCGGCGTATTCGGTCGTGGTGGAGGAAGCGCTGCGGCGCGGGCTGCGCCTCACGGGCGTCACGGCGGAGTTCTATGTCAGAAGCATCCCGGACACACCGAACCCCGAGGAGTACGAGACAGACATCGCGTTCTTTCTTGACGAGACGAATGCGGAGAGTACTTCCGTCTGACCTTCAAGTGAGGACCTCTGGTCGTCGAGCTGGCCGATGGTGGTCCGGACTGCGCGGAGCAAGGGAAACGACAGATCGTTCCTGACAAGCCACTAAAAGCGCTCGGCACGTCATACGTCGTTCGTGTGCCAGGCCGTCACTCGTCAATGACCGTATGCCCGGTCGGTTGGAGGTGTGAGATGAAGTTCCATCCACTGCTGACCAAACTCGACGAGGCTTGGCCCGTCCAACAAAAACGCCGGGGCCGCGCCCACTTGGCTGACGCGGGCATGGCCAGCCTCGACGTACGAGCGGACGATCACCTCGAAGTACTCCACCGGCCAGTCCGCGATTCCATTTGTGGTGTCGTACTCTTCGAACGTCTTCCAGACGCGCACCCCGTCTTGCAGCACAGGCATGCGGTAACGCACCACGCGTTTTTCCGGCAACCGCGCAAGCTGCTCCGCGTGGTGCAGCAACGTCACGTTCTCGAAGAGCTCGCCAATCAGCAGCACTTGTCCGCCGAGCGCGCGAAAGCGGCCGAGCGGCGAGTCGTGCCCGAACGGGTACTGGTCCGGCTGGCTGGACAATAAATGCTCCGCATGTACGCCCAGAGCGACAAAAGACGACGACGGGTGGGAGCTGCGCAGGGCGCCTGACGTCGTACGCAGGTACTCAGCGAGGATACTCAGTTCGCGGTGATCTGCCCGGGAAGTTCGCGGATCAAAGGCCGGGCACGCCGCGAGGTAGGCTTGCCGCTTTTCTTCGGTCCAGTTGTCGAGTTCGTAGGGGTTGTCTTCCCAACCTGCGAGCATCATCAGCGTCCCGGCAGGTGTCAGAACGGCCAGGAGTGCCTGTAGCAAAGCATCCGGGCCGCCGACGACCCAGCCGACACATTTGACCGAGGCATGCAGCATCAGGACTTGTCCGGCATGCACCCCCAACGCACGCAGATCACGCTGGATGTCGGTGATTGTGACGAGGGGAACCGAAGATTCGGAGTGACCGCTCACCATGCCGACACCCCAAGCGCAATGGAAATCAATGCGTTCATCCTGACAATCTCCTACACGACAAGAAGGCGAACGATAGAATGTTGTCGGCAGCTACACTCACCAGTCTACGCCACACCCTCATAGCATCGAATGCTCATATCTTTAAGTTGTTATCGGACTGCTCACGACCGTCTGACCCTTCCCGCTCGTCATCTGCGGTCCTTGAGGCGAGGTCAGGTTGGTACGATGCCTCATGACTCAACCTGAACGGGACGGCGGGTCGAAGGGCGGCTCATCGTCGTCAACGGCACGTTCAGCGCCGGCAAGTCCACCCTGTGCGCCGCCTTGCAGGTCCTGCTGAACACGCCGTATCAGCTGTGGGGCTACGACGCATGTGGATGACGATGACGATGCGCTACGACCTTTCCAGCCGCAGGAACGCGAGGGCGTCTGGTACGACCTGCATCCCGACCGAGCGTGGCGTCGCGACCGGCAAGCGTAAAGCGTGACGCCGTCACGGGGGTGAAGCTGGACGGGAGCGGCCGTCGCGGACACGCAGAGCGTGAGCAGCAAGGTGAAGCGGCGCGTCATAAGCGGGTCCTCCAGGACGTGGACCGACGCCGGGCAGACCAGCACGGTACTCGAGTTCGGCTTGGGCGCGTTGGGCTTCGCGGACCTTCAGGTCGGCGCGCACATAGACAAGGACTTCCGCGCGACGCTGCTCGCCGCCAAGTCGCAACTCAAGCTCGAAGGCAAGCTCTCGTCCGCCGAGCAGCAGATGCGTCACGAGCTCAACCGCAACGAGTACACCCTCAAGTTCGAGACGAGCATCGGTCTGCCCGACAAGAGCTACAAGGACCTCAAGGGGATGCTCAACATCACCTTCGCGAAACTCGAGGCCAAGATGCCGATCATCCTCGCGCAGTCGCCCGTCGCGACCGTCACCCTCAAAACCCCGACCTTCAAGCAGGGCGACATCGTCCGGCTCGGGTTGAAGTTCGACCAGGACCGACTGCGGTTCTTGGTCAAGGCGTTCAACGCCAAGGGCGTGGACATCTGGCGCGTCGACGGCACCGATCAGATGAAGATGACGTTCAAGCAGGTCGGCGCGGTGGACTTCACCAGCGAGACGCCCGAGCAGGACGTGACCTTCACCGCCGACCTCGACAGCCACCCTTCGCAGCGGTACGTGGTGATGCTGCGCGAACACGTCTTGCCCTTCGCGCGCTTCTCTCTCGGCGACGCGCACCCCAGCGCGCCGATCGGTCAGTGCCCCGCCAACGTCCGCTTCGACGTGCAGGTCACCGGCGCCGGGCAGGACATGTTCATCCCCGGCGGCATCAACGAGACGTCCACGCTGTTCGAGTCGTTCGGGCACCGCGAGTACGGCGTCCTCGAGAACTACGCCGCGACGTGGTCGAACGGCAGCGCGCAGCTCCTTACGGACGCCATTGACCACGCGGACGCCGTGAAGTGGAACTCCGCTGCGCTGGACCTCTCCGACACCGGCGTCGCGACAGGCTACAGCCTCGTGGCGCGCAAGGTCGACGGCAAGCCCGACCAGGAGGAGCAGCGCAGCAGTCCCGTGGTGTGGCTGGGCGGCGCGCCCACCATTCCCAACGAGAACTTCAAGCTGGGAGGCGTGAGCGACGACGGCGTCGTGCTCGGCCAGCTCGGCAAGCAGGCCGCACTGTACGACGGCACGGTCTTCCCGGACCTCGGGTTCGGTGGGGTAGCGCTGGACCGGAACGCGTCCGGGGTGACCGTCGGGTCCGTCACCCGCAAGGTCCAGGAGGGCAACACGCAGGTGGAGCAGTACCTGCCGGTGAAGTGGCAGGACGGGAAGATGACGGTGTTGTGGGACGACACGTACGCGGGGGCCACGCGGGTCAACGCGCGTGGGGACGTGCTGGGCCTCGTGAACAACGACCGGAGCGTCTGGCTGCCCGCCGGCGCGGCGCAGCCGACCGAGGTGACCTCCTTGGGCTTCCGAGTGGATCTGCGTGACCTGAACGACGCGGGCGAGCTGGTCGGGTCGATCCCGGGGTTGCGTGGGGTGCTGCGGCTGGGTGACGGGCAGGTCGTGGACCTCAACGAGCGGCTCGCGCAGACGCTGCCTGGAAGCGGGTTCCACATCACCGACGCGGTGGGCATCAACAACAAGTGTGAGATCGCGGCGATCGCGACGAACTCAGAGAGCGACCGGGTGAACAACGTCGGCGTGATGGGGGTGTTGCTCAGACCCGTCCGGTAAGCGAGTTGGGAAGGGGAGCGGTGACCTGGAGGGGCGCCGCTCCCCTTTCATGTCGTTGATCGGGCGCACCCTCGACCCTCCGTGGTCGTGCCGAAAGGCGATCAGGTTGCGAGGCATCACCACGACGTCGAAAACGGACACCTCGACGAGATCAAAAAGTTCAGCAAGCCTTCCGCCCGCCAGTTGACGAGGCGTTCCCGGGCGTCGAGGTACACGCTGAGCTTCGCCGCTTGTACGTGCCGCTCCGCCCCACGGAGCGCCCTGATGAGTTCATCCGGGTCGCGGGTGCGGAACTCCCGCGCGGCCGTCCGGTCGCCTCCGGGGACGAGCGCGAGCATCCACTCCCCGCGGGTCGCCCTGAGGGGAACCAGCCGACGTCCACGAGGTCGCCGCGGCGGTCCTCCACCTGGAGCAGGTCCTCCTTGAGCAGCTCCACGTTGTTCAGGGACCACGTCGCGGGCATCTCCTCGTGACGCAACACCCGCCCCTCGCCGAAGTCCACCTCGCGCCCGAAGATGATCAGCGTCGTCACGCGTTCCTCTCCGCGGTCAGGGCGAGCCGGAGTACGTCCGCGAGCGCCTCGAAGTACGCTGGGCACGCCCCGCTGGCGTCCGCAAGCACCTGGTCGTCGAGCGTGCCGAGCAGCGTGCGCAGACGGTACTCGGTGGAGGCGGCCGCGGCGCCGCGCAGCCACTTCCCGAGGGTCGAGGCGGCGACCGCGTCGAGCATCACCAGATCGACGTGGGCGATCCCGGCGGGGCAGGGCGGGTACGGCGCCGAGGACCAGCGCTCGAAGGCCGCTTGCAGGTCGTGCATGGTGCAGGAAGTAGACCGGGCGGGTCAGCCTTGAGGGTCGGTCATATGCCTGACCTTCCGCGGCGGCACGTCACTCCACAGACGTCGACAAGAGGGATCACGCCGAATCAGGTACGCTGAAATCGCATGAGTGCACTGCACCTGTCGCTGCTCGGCCCACCGACCCTGAAGATCGGTGATCAGCGACCTGTGACACACTTCAGGACCCGCAAGACCGTCGCGTTGCTCGCGTACCTCACGCTCGAAGCCCGTCCGCACGCTCGACAGGCGCTCGCGCGTTTGCTGTGGCCCGACTCCACGGACGGCACCGCACGCTCCGCGCTCCGCAACACCCTCGCCTTCCTGCGTGGTCATCTCGGCGACGCCGCCCACCGGCTCCGAACAGACGGCGACACGGTTGAGCTCCGGCTCGAAGCCGCGGACAAGCTCGACTGCGCCTTCGTCCTGCGCGCCGCCGACCCGGACAGCGCGGACGTCCACCTGCTCACCCGGGAGCTCCTCGAGGGCGTCCCGGTGGATCCGGACGATGCGTTCGGCGCCTGGTTGATCGACACACGTGAACGCGTTCGTCGGGACGCGGCCGCCCTGCTCGCCCGAACCGCCGAGCACCACCGCGTGTCCGGCGACTTCATGCGCGCGCAAGACGCCGCGCGCGCGTGGGTGACGCTCGAACCGCACGTGGAGCAGGCGGTCCTCACCTTGATGCGTCTGCACGTCCAGCTCGGGGGCTCTCAGGCGGCGCTGCACGCCTTCGAAGCGCACGAGGCGCATGTCAGGCAGGCGTACGGCGGGCGCCCGTCGGGCGTGCTCCAACAGCTCGCTTCGACCCTGCGGTCAGCGCCTGTCGATCAAGGCGTCATTCGAGAAGATGCCGAGTCGGCCTCCGGGTTCACCACGGCGCCCGTGCAGACCTTCTTCGGGCGAGACGAGGAGCTCGCTCGGCTCTTCAGCACGTTCAGGCAGGCCCGACGTGAGCCGAGCGTCGCCCTGATCGACGGGGAGCCCGGCATCGGCAAGACGCGTCTGGTCGACGCGTTCCTCGACGACGCCTCTGGGAAGGCGCGGATCCTGCGAGGCCGTGCGTTCGAACCGACCCGCTCCGTGCCGTATCAGGCGTTGAGTGGCGTCCTGCGAGGTGCGCTGAGGTTCTCCAGGGGGGAGGCGCCGTTCGACCGTGCGGGGCTGGCGGAACTCGCGGTGCTCCTGCCGGACGTGCTCGACGTGTACCCCGACCTGCCCACGCCAAGCGCGGATCCGGCCCTGGCGAACGCGCGACGGCTCGCGGTCATCGCCGAGTTGCTGTTGCACGCCGCCCGGGAGGCGCCCCTGGTGGTCTTCCTCGACGACGTGCATTGGGCGGACCCGTCGACGCTCGACGCGTTGTCCTGGCTCTCGACGCACGAGGCGTTCGTGGGCGCGCCCCTGCTGCTGCTGCTCACAGCCCGCAGTGAAGCGCTCGCGGAGCCCGACCTGCGCCGCTGGCTCAGCGAGCGGACGCGCGCGTGGCGCGTCACCCGCCTCACGCTCGGACCGCTCGCACGAGCGGATGGCCGCGCGTGGCTCGCCTCGCTCGTCACACCGGGCGACCTCGACGTCATCGAAGCGTGGATGCACGACCGGACAGGCGGGCAGCCGCTGTTCATCACCGAGACGCTGCGCACCCTGCACGACGAGCGCGTCCTGCGGAACGAAGGACGCGCTCGCCTCACGTTGAACGCGGCGGCGCTCGCGCGGGTCGAGGACACTCCACAGGGCGTGCGGGACGCGGTGCGCGCCCGGCTCGCTCGGCTCGGCCCGACCGCGTTGAAACTCGTCACCGCTGCCGGTACGCTCGGTCGGCCCGTCACGCTTGATCTTCTCGCCGCCGTGTGCGCGGTGAGCGAGGACGAAGCGCTCGACGCGTTCGAGGAGGTCTGCGCGCGCGGTGTCCTGGCGGAGCAGGGTGACCTCGTGGTGTTCATGCACGACCGGCTGCGGGAAGTCGCTGCGGAGGACGTGATGGGCGCCCGGCGCCGGGCGCTGCATCGCCGCGCGCTCGACCTGCTGCGCGTATCGGGGGAGTCCTGGGCGGTGCTGGCGTGGCACGCGCGTGAAGCGCACGCCTGGACGGACGCCGTGCGGTTCGATCTCGCGGCGGGCCGTCAAGCGTTGACCCTCGCCGCGGACGCGGAGGCGATCACACACCTCGAGCGGGCCCTGGCCGTACTCGTACAGGGCCCGCCCGGCTTTGACCGCGCGGCGCTCACGCCCGGCGAGGTGTTCGATCTGTTCGACCGGCTCAACGTCGCGTACGACGAGACGGACGATCGGCACCCCGGGCGCCGCTCGGGCTTGACGAGGATGCGCGACGAGGGCCGCCTGACACGTGACGCGCGCCTCACCGTGCGCGCGCTCACCGAACTCGCCGTGATGCACGTCTGGACGCCCGGCGAGGAGGACGACGCCGCGCGTTGTCTCGACGAGGCTGAACTTCTCGTGACGCCAGGTGAAACGCGCGCGTGGCTGCACAGCGCGCGCTTCTATGTCGCGGCCCGCTACGGTGACGGCGAAGCGCAGCTCAGCTGGGCGCGCCTCGCGCTCGACGAGGCGCGAGTCGCGGGTGACGAGTACCTGATCGGCATGTGCCTCGCCAACCTCTCGGTCGCGCTGGGCGGCACCGAAGACTGGGCGGCCGTCACCCGCGCCGCACTCGACGCGTCCACCCGTCTGGAACGCGTGCACAACCGCGTCGCGGCGCAGCGCAGCGCCGTCACGGCCGCGTATGGGCTGTGGTACCTGCGGGACCTCGAGGCGTGCGCGCGAACCGCGCGGTCCGCCGTCGTGACCTCGCGGGACCTGCGTTCCGGGCAGTTCGAGGTGTCCGCCATGCGGCCCCTGCTGTCCGCGCTGACCGCACTCGGACGTCTCGACGAACTGCACGAGCTGCTTCCTCGATTCGAGGAACTGCTTTTGGAACGAGACGATGAGGTGTTTCGCGCGCTGTGCCTGCTCGACCTCGCCGTGGCCCTGCACGCCCTCGGACGGCACCACGAGGCCCGCGCGCGGTACCTGGAGGTCGAAGCGGCGCACGCGCGCAGTCCGTTGCCGTACTTCACGGAGGACGCGCCGAGCGGGCTGTGCGACCTCGCGTTACGGCGAGGCGACGTTGAGGACGCCGCGCGGTGGGCTCGGCTCGCGACGCTGCGCCGACGCGACGTCCGTCGGCCGCTCGCGTTCGGCACGCTCGTGAGCGAGGTGGAGGCCCTCGCTCGCCACGGCGATCTGGACGAAGCCAGCGCGTTGGTGCGGATGTGCTCGGACGTCACGCCGGTCGTAGGAGACACGCTCGTCTGGCGATTTTGGACGGCCGCGGTGCTCGCGGAGCACGAAGGCCGCGCGGACACCGCCGAAAGGTTCGCGAGGACCTACGAGGCCGCTCGGCACCTCGAACGTCCGCTGCTCGCCGTGCGTGTCGCGGCGCAGCAGGCGCTTGCGCTGCGCCGCTTCGGACGTGAGGACGACGCGCGGCTCGTCGCGTGCGCCGCCGAGGAGGAGGTCGCTCGGCTCGCCTCGACCCTTCCGGGTGAGGCGAGCGTTCACGTCCAGCGTGCGTACCTGCCCTTCGAGGACCGCGTCAGGAGCGGCGCGGACCGGCACCCCGGGTGAGGTCCAAGCCCAGCGTCACGCCGGCCTGTCCCGCGCAGGCCGTGAGGAGTTGCTCGAACACGACGCGGACGAGTTGCCGCGCGCTGGAGACGCCGTGGCCTCGGAGGGATCGCGCCACGCTCGCCTGCTGGTGAAGTTCCGCGAGGCGGGCGAAGGCGACGTCGGTGGTCGGGTCGAAGCGCAGGTCGTTCATGGTCTGCTCCTTCCGGGCGTCGGGGCCCTGATGCCGCTCACGGTACGCGCACACCGCAACCGCGGCGCAACGAGACCTGCGGCGCTGTGTGTTGCGCTGCCGTTGCGCCCGGCGTGTACGGTCAGGGCATGACCAGTACCCGGCACCCTCGACGCAGACGTCACCACGCGCCTTCGACGCGCTCCTTCCGGCTGCTCAACCTCGTGTTCGCGTTCGTTGGTGGGGTCACGCAGGGGGAGGCGCTGAAGGGTGAGCTTCCCCCTTGCGACGGCCTGACGACGCGTTCGGCGTCGTTCGGTCCCTGGCGGGCGTTCGGCGCTCATTTGGAGCGCGAGTGGCTGTAGCGCGCCCGACGTCCAACACCTGCGCCCTGTCCTGCGTGTCGACGTTGAGGCGGTCACGGACGCATCACAAACGGCCGCGCGCCGTGCGGGCGTCCAAAAGCCTAGCATCTGTGCAACTGATCGCCTTCAAGGCGCGGTAGGTCAACCAGGTGGACGTCGCGTTGTCGCGCTTCATCGAACTCCAAGCGCTCGCCTCCCTGCTTACTTCCGCCCTTCAAGGCCTCAGCATTCGAGTTGATCGCGCCGATGATCTCCCGGATTCCACCACGACAGAAGAACTTGCCGACGTGCACTTGGTGCTGATCAAGGGCCATGGCGCGTATCCAGCAGGAATTGACGTGTTCGCCTTCCCACGGCGCGACGAACCTCGCGTCCACGTTGCCCTCGCGCGCTTCCTGTCCACCCTCCGAAACTGTGATGCCGTGTGCGACGAGACGCCCTACGCCCCCAAGAATCCAGGCACTGGTGACACGGGCGCCCTGCCACACATCACTTCGAGGGCGTGAGCGGCCCCCGAGGCGGCGGCGAGGACACCCGCGTCCACGTTCCACTCCAGATCAACCTGCGCCCCTCGCAGCCAGGCTCGACGGACGTCATCGTCAGCTCGTTCCCCTTGACCGCCCAGCGGAAGGTCGCGTCGAAGTACGTCCGCACGCCCGGCCCCCCATCCTCACACAACCCCGCACCGACCTCCTTCGCGCCGTACGCGTCCACCCCAGGCCGTCCCATCGCCACCGTGCCGTACACGTTGACGGTGTCGCCCTGGTACCGCACGGCGTCCACCGCGCCGGTCCCGAGCGGATCGAGGACCCAGGCGCCGATCTCGTCGAAGATCAGGTCCCAACGGCCGTTCACGTCGTTGCCCTGATCGTCCGGAGTGAGGCCGCTCACCTGCCGCGTCCAGCGACCCGCCAGCGCCGCAGGTGGAGCGGGCGCTCTGCTCACCACGTCCGCGATCACGGTGTCCGACGCCGTGTCCCCATTCACGGCGTGGAACGTCGCGGTGAAGGAGTGCCTTCCGGGCGCGAGGAAGGTGGGGATCAGCCAGCCGGCCGGTGAGGCGAAGGTGTACGGGTGCTTCTTCGCGTACCACCTCACTTGCCCGTCGATGAGGAAGTCGACGCGGTCCACGTCGTCCTGCGGCGCGAGGATGCCCGCGCCGGGCATGCTGACCGTCACCACCCAGCGGACCTGCGCGGGCAGGGTCCTCAGCCCGTCGAGGCTGGACGTCACCCGGTACACCTCGGGTGGTCCAGCGGACCGTTGGGTCGAGCGCGCTCCCACGGTCAGGGTCAGCGAGGCGGTCAACGCGAGCGCGACCTGAAGGGACAACTTGCCGATCGACGGCATGCGACGCGGAAGACGGGAGCCCTGCATGAGCACCTCCTGCTCGAATCATGGACGGGCGACGTTCGGGACGGCTGGTGTCGCGGATCACGACGTGACGCTGCCCGACGTCTTTTGGCAGGACGGACGTGACGTCGCCGTGGGGTGACCTCAGATCGTTGATCGGGCGAAGACCTCGTGGTTCCCTGAGCGCGTGGCGTCCGGTGCGTGGACGATGGTGTGGTCGTCAGGTTCTAGGGGCTCCCGAGCCTGGTGACGCGAAGCTTCCCTCGCGACTTCCGCAGGTCTCGTGGGCCGACGCTGCCCGAAACACTACGGTAGACCCTGACGCCACCACGGCTGGAGTGACCGAGCGGCTCGCCTCACGCCACAACGGTGCGTGCGCCCTTGCTTGACGTGCGCGTCCGTGTCGTGGTCGCGTTACCGCGTTACCTCACTCGAATCCAGGTGCCTTGCAGGAGGTCCTGCCGGTTGCTGCACCCCGCGTCGACAGCCGTCAAGGTCAGCCGGTCTCCGCTGACCGTCCACCTGAACGTCCCGGCGGGTGAACCCTCCTCACAGATGTGACCCCAGACGTGCGCGCCGTGCGCGAACACGCCTTCCTCCTCAGGTGACATGCGCACCGGTCCGAGCAACGTGAGGACATTCCCGGCGATGTTGGATTGTTCGACGACACCGGTCCCCACAGGATCGAGCACCCAGGCGCCCACCCGGTCGAAGGTCAGGCGCCACCGCCCGGTCAGGATGGGATTGGCGTCGGTGCGGCTCCGAGTCCAGACGCCGTTGAGCGCCGTGGGCGGGGGCGGTGCGGACGCGACGTTGAGCTCCACCGTGTCCGAAGCGACGCGGCTTTCCTTGGTCAGGACGGTGGTGGTGAAGGTGTGCCTGCCGGGAGCGAGGAACGTCGTGATCAGAAAGCCGTCGTCCGCGCCAAAGACGTACGGTGCGTTCTTCTCGGACCACGCCATGCGCCCGTCGATGAAGAAGTTGACGCTCTGCACGTCCTCCGCGGGCAGATTCACGGTGGCGGTCCACTTCGAGCGCAGGGGAAGTGACGTCTTCCCGCGCAGACTGGAGGTGACCGTGACCTTCGCGCCCGCTGGGGCTGCGGAGGCGGGAGCACTCCACGTCCCGGCGAGCAGCGTCATGGCAAGTGCGCTTCCGAGGGTGACGGTCCGGTACGGCATAGACTCCTCCTCACCGCGGGGCGCGACTCCAGGGGGAAGGGGCCAGATTCAGCAGTTGAGCGCGGTGTCGTATCGTACACCGCCGACCGTGCGGCGTACAGTTCTGGAACGTTCAGGACGCTTCGGGTCGCCGCGTGGCAGTCGACACTGTCGTCGTTCGTCGTTCCGCTCGTGCCGCTGCGGTCGTCCGCGACGCCGGTCACGTCAAGCGATTCAGTGTGGCCCTCGGGGTGCTCGTGATGTCGCCGGTTCCTTGCCACCCACCAAGTTGCTTTCGCAGCCGGCATGGGTCGTCACTGCTCACGTGAACGTCTCGACACGACGTGGAGGCCGTTCACATGAGCCGGGCGTACCGTCGAGCATGACCCGCTCACCCGAGGCTGCGCTGGCCGCCTGTCATGGTGCTTACCGCGCTGGACCTGGCGGCGCGTTCGAATTCGACTTCCTCACCGACGCCACCGCGTACGCCTTGGCGCTCTACGGCATCCAGCGAGCCGACGTTCAAGCTGAGGACGTTTCGACAGGGAACCGCAAGGGCGCGCTTGCGCGGGAACTTAAGCAGCGCGGCATCCTCACGACCCTGCCCGACCTGTGGTTCAGGGTCCGTCCACTCGACACCTGGTGAGAGCGCACCAGCTCGGAGGATCTCCTGGATCACCACTCACCTCACGTCACGAGTGTGGTCTTCGCATGACTCACCTCGTCGCGGCACCGAACTCCAGGAACGGTACGTCGGCGTCGCTCACCCCGAGCTGGGCCTGCTTGAGCGGCCCCTTCCAGCACCTTCCACAAGCGTTCACCGTCCGGTCCACAAAGGCGGGCCGGGCGGGGTCATCGACTCAACCGTCTCGAGTGGCATCCTGAAGCACAAGAGCGGATGCTCCACTTCGAGAAAGGCACGGGGCGCGCGACTTCACCTTGCTCAAGCATGAACGCGCCTATCACCCTGGCTTCCTGAAGCGGTGGTGCCGCCCACTTGAGACCAACACGACCGTGCATGCGAGGAGGTACGCACACGTCGGAGCTCTCTCGGCTCAGGTAAGGCCAGGTGAACGAATGCTTGTCGCCTCGCTGACTCGCACGTCTGATACTCGTCCTACCCCCTCACAGGAGCGCCCATGCCACCTCAGACCATTCTGATCATCGAAGACGACCTCGACATCCGCGCCCTCCTCGACCGCACCCTCCGTAACGCGGGCTACCGCACCCTCACCGCCGAGAGCGCCACCCGCGGGCTGATGCTGGCCCGTGAGGACAACCCGGACCTTGTCGTGCTCGACCTCGGCCTGCCCGACTTCTCCGGGGATGAAGTCGCGCGGCGGCTTCGCGGCACCAGCGACGTGCCCATCCTGATCCTTTCCGCCGTGGATGACCCCGACCGCAAGATCGACCTGCTCTTCAGCGCCAACGACTACGTCGTCAAACCCTTCAACGAGGACGAACTCGTGGCGCGCATCCACGTGCAGTTCCGGCAGCGGACCGCGCCGCCCGTCCTGAGAAACGGACCGCTGACGCTGGAGGCCAGCAAGCGGCTGTGCACCTGGGACGGACGGGAGGTGCAGCTGTCACCACGCGAGTTCGACCTGCTGCTGTTCCTCGCGGGCGCCCCCGGACGTGCGTACAGCCGTGAGGAGATCGGTCGGGCGATCTGGGAGGACGTTCGCCCAGTCGCGAACGTCATCGACGTGCATGTCAGCAACCTGCGCGCCAAGCTCCGTGACGCCGGGGCGTACCGCTTGATCCGCACCGTACGCGGGTACGGGTTCGCCATGCGGAACTTCGAAGACACGCCCGGGCCGCACCTCCAGGTGTGAACGAGGAGCGCGTCAACCGTCCGTACGTGGCCTGCGCTTCGCCGTGCGGGATCCGGAGGCAGACTCCGCGAGCGGCCGAGGTGTCCGCGCCTGCCCCAACCCTTGCGGATGCGTGGGTGGTGCTGGCCATTGTTGACGTGACGCGGGAGCTTGCGGTGTGCTGAAGGCTCCTTCAAGATCGCAGCGCGGCGGGCTGCGCGCACGCCTGACGCGTCCTGGCGGAGGTGCTGCTGCTGGCGGAATGTCGCGGCGAAGGTGACTTCCTCATGCGGGTGCGCGCCCTGCGTGAACGCTTCCTACGCATCCAGTCCGACGTGTTCCAGCTGGAGCAGCTTCGAGGTGAAGCGGACACGCTGCTCGTCGTGGTCTGGTTGGACCGCTGAATGTACGAGTCTTGGAGCGGCGCGAGCGAGCCGCCTTCGTCGGGCCTGCCACGCTCACCCACACGCCGGGAGTTTTGAGATCCGGCGCGTACGTTCCTTTTCGCACGAGCTTCCCATGCCGCGCGTCGCCTCCTGGGCCTCAAGGGTGCAACTCCCCACATCCGAGTTTCTGGATCTTCCTTCATCAGTCCTTACCGCGCCGTGTGGGAGGATGCGTGAGCATGACCTCATGCGCGATGAGGCCTTCGACGTCGAGACGTGGAAACCCACCCATGCCGCCGCCCGTCGAGCGGTCGCAGAAGCGATCATGCAAACCGAGCGCCACGGAGAACCGGACTTCAAGGAGATGGCGGGCGCACTTCGAGCGCGGTTGCGCCGTGCGACGTTCGACGTGCCACGCCTGAGGCGCATCGAGGGTGAAGCGCACTGGCTGGTCGTCACCACCTGGCTCGACCTTTGAGCCTGCCGTGGAGGCCGCCGACGTCCAGAGCGCAGCGGACGTTCGACCGGCCAGCTACACCGAAGCGCCGAAGCGCGTGACCCTCGCCAGGCTCACTTCCGGCCGTCTCGTGAGTGTGTCCGTGCGGACGCGTCTTCCGCGTGCCTCTGGGCGTCGAGGGTGCCGCGGGGTTTGGTGATCAGCTCCAGCGTCACCAGCTGCTCTCGGTACCAGGACCGCAGGTGTTCGTCGAACACTCCGGGGTCGTGCAGGATGACCTGCACTTCCTCGTCACGCACCTCCCGTCCGGTCAGCGCCACCACGAGGTCCCGGAGTCCCTGACGCAACGTGGCCGCCTCCTGCTGATTCAGCGAGGGCTGCGTGAGCAGCGCCCGGACTTCCGCGATGGTCCGAAGAGGATCGCCGTCCACGCCTCCAGTGTTTGAGAGCGAAGCGGGCCCTACCGTAGGCACCGCGACGATCTCCCGCGGTTCAGCCGCCCAGGTCACGACGGGCCACGTCCGGCGCTGTGGGCTGTTACGGGGGCATCGAGCGGTCCTCGGTGCCTCCGTCCTCGTCCTCGTCCCTGTCGAGCAGCGTGGACCGGTGGCCGTGCAGGAGGTGAACGGCGTCGTCGGCATTCGCGCGAACCAACCCGGCGAGGAACGCGAGGCGGTCGGCGTGAAGGGCGCGAAGGTCCGGGGAGAGCTGCGCTTCGCACTCCCTGAGCGTGTCGAGCAGTTCGTCGCGTTGCTGTCGGATCAACCCTGCCGCTCGTGCACGCCCGTCCATGTCCCACCGTACGTCACGCCGGGTGCATGGGGCCGGGTGGGTACGTGGAAGCAGCTGGGTGCAGGCGGCTCACGGCGGTGTGGGCGTCTTGGACGTGGGTGCGGCTCTCGTTCGAGAACGCCAAGGCGTTTCGGCTGGAACTGGCGGGGGTGCTGGGTCGGTACCTCGCGAAGGATGGACCGCAGGGGTGTCTGGTGCAGCGGGGGGTGGCGCCGGAGGTGTGGTGAGGTGGGCAGGGGTGCGCGGCCACTATAATCAAAGTATCCAAATATTTACAAAATTGAATAAACGGAGTAGAGTGACCCCATGGAGGCCCTACCCGTCCTCAAAGCCCTCGCGGACCCCGTCCGACTCCAGATCCTGCACCACATGCGCGACCACGGCGACCACGACCACACCATCTGCCCCCTCGACCTCATGACGGCGCACTCGCTCGCCCAACCCACCGTCAGCCACCACATGAAGATCCTCGTCGCCGCCGGACTCGTCACGTCCTTCAAACGCGGCACCGCCGTCTTCTACCGCCTCAACCCCGACACCTTCGACCGACTCGCCGTCTGGCTCGAAGCCTGGCGTCACAGCTCCGACGCCTCCGTTGACCAGCGCTGAAATCCCACACCCAACACCCCCGGACGCGCCCAGGAGCGCCCGGACACCCCACCACACCCTCAGGAGACCCATGCACGTCCTCATCGTCCTCGCGCACCCCGAACCCCGCTCCTTCAATCACGCCCTCACCCGAACCGCCGTCCACACCCTCACCACGCTCGGCCACACCGTCGAAGTCTCCGACCTGCACGCCCAGCACTTCGACCCGGTCGCCGGACGAGGCGACTTCACCACCACCCTCGACCCGGACTTCCTGCACCTGCAACGCGAACAGAAACACGCCTTCGAGCACGCCACCTACGCCCCCGACATCCGCGCCGAGCACGACAAGCTCGACCGTGCCGACCTCGTCATCTTCCAGTTCCCCGTCTGGTGGCGCTCCACACCCGCCATCCTCAAGGGCTGGTTCGACCGCGTCCTCACCGTCGGCTACGCCTACGGCGCCACGAAGGTCTTCGAGACGGGCGGCCTGCGTGGCAAACGCGCCCTGCTCTCCGTCACCTTCGGCGGTCCCACCACCGCCCAGGAAGCCGACGAGGTGCTGCGCCAGATCCACGAGGGCGTCCTCGCGTTCGTCGGGTTCGACGTTCTCACGCCCTTCGTGGTGGGCGGTCCACGCGCCATGACCGAGCAGGCCCGCGCCACCGAACTCACCCGCTACGAACGCACCCTCGCGGACCTCGCCGGCACCACCCCCGCCACGGCGTCGGCGCTTGTCTGATGCCCCGCGACGCCACTCCGGTCACGCTTCAGGACCACGCGGAAGACGTCGTCACCGTCGAACCGCACGACCCCAGGTGGACACGCCGCGCCAAACGCGACATCGAGACGTTGCGCCTCGAGCTCGAAGTCGTCACGCTCGACATCGAACATGCCGGCAGCACCAGCGTGCCCGGCCTGCCCGCCAAACCCACCGTCGATCTGCTCCTGGGCACGCACGCCTGCCCCTGGGACGAACGGCACGACGACACCCTCTCCGCGTTGGGCTACGTGTTCTACAAGGCGCCCAACACGCACTGGCGGATGTACCTCAAATCCTGGCGGCACCTCCGGCGCGGGTACCACCTGCACGTCGTGGAACACGACCGCGCCCACTGGAACGATCACCTGCGCTTCCGCGACGACCTGCGCGCCCACCCCGCGCAGGCCGAACGGTACGGCGCGCTCAAACAGGACCTCGCGGAACGGCACGCCACCACGCGCGGTGCGTACAAGCAGGCCAAGTCGGCCCTGGTGCGCGAACTCGAGGACAAGGCGCCGGAATGGCATCCGTGACGGGCTCCACTCGGTCCCGTGCGCCTCGCGCTCCCGAGGCGCCATGACGACGGCGCATTCCGAGCGGCTCTCGCCGGGCACGGCGGACGCAGCGCGCGCGGTCATCAACGCGGGCTTGACGCAGCGGTTCGGGGTGCTGCGCGAGAACGACACGGTCGTCGCGACCGGCGCGCTCGTCCGTGAATCTTCCCGAGTGGTCCGCGTGACACGCATGTCCGTCGCGGCTCACGCGCAGGGCAGAGGACTGGGCGGCGCGACGCTGCGCTTCCTGCTGACCGCGCCCGGAGGCAGGGATACAGGACGGTGGTGCTGGAGACGAACGAGGATCGGGCCTCCGCACGTCGGCTGTACGAACGGCACGCCTTCGAGCTCACTCACCTCGCGGACGGCGGCGCGCACAACGCCCTGACGCTGGGCGAGCAGGATCCCAGCGAGCTCGGCGCGTGCGGGCCGCTCGCTGCCCGGACGGCAGTCACATGGCCAGGTACGACGATCAGGAGCCCTGCATGAACGGCCCGATCGAATTCTTGAAGGAGGTGGACGCACGCCCGACCACACCCTGAAGCGCGCCGCGTCCCTCTGATCCGCTAGGATGCACGGATGATCTCCGCGGAACGCTTGGCCGACCACCTGCCCCTCGGGTTCATCGCCGTCGACCCTGAGTGGAAGGTCACGCGCGTGAACGCCCGCGCCCGCTTCCTGTTCCGCGGTCAGCCCCTCGCGCCCGGCATGAACCTGCGCGACATCATTCCCGACGAGCCGGGCTCACGCGCCTGGCCGGACCTCACCCGCGCCATGAACCGCCGCGAGAGCGTGGAGTTCGAGGTGTTCTACCCCGCCATGTTCTCCTGGCACGAACTCAGCGTCATTCCCGACGAGCACGGCGGGCTCGCCCTGCTCACCCGGGACGTCACCGACCGGCAGTGGCTGCTTCAGAAGGACGCGGAGCACGCGTACCTGCGTGGCCTGTTCAGGGAAGCGCCCGTCGCGATCAGCATCACCCGCGGGCCGAAGCACACCTTCGAGTTCAACAACGACTTCGCGCGAAGCCTCGTGGGAGGGCGTGACCTGGACGGGAGGACCGTCCGTGAAGCCTTCCCGGACCTCGAAGGGCAGGGGTACTTCGAGCTGCTCGACGAGGTGTACCGCACCGGGGAGGCCGCGCGAGGCGAGGAGATGCCCGCGGTCATCACGGACACCAACACCGGGGAGACACGGCCGCTGGTGGTGAACTTCTCGTACCTGCCCCTGCGCGGCTTCGACGGAAAGGTGTCAGGCATCCTGACCCTCACCATCGACGTCACCCGGTACGTCAGCCACGGGTGAGTCGCGACACCGCAAAGGACACGTCATGGCGCCACACGGGACGAGCGCGCCGCTGCCTCCCAGGACCAGGATAAGAACTTGACCGGCACCTGACTCAACGCGATGATCTCGTCAAAGGTCACGGGGCGTCGAGAACTTCGCGTCCGGGCAGGCTGAGGCGCAGACGGGTGTGGAGCGTTTGCCGACGAAGCCCTTGAGGACCTCGACGATCTCGGCGCCTTCCAGCGACAATGTTGGCGACACCCGAGCCGCTGGCGAGGGCAGGTTCAGCTTGTCCTTCGTGAACCAGGGCATGCTGGCGTTCAGGGCAGCAAGGTCGAACGGCGGACTCAGCGACCCGGGCAGCCGTTGCTCACGGCGCAAGCGTCCAGGCTCACGGCCCTTGCCCTGTTCCACGCGCGTACGACAAGATGCGACGGCATGCCCATCCTCTGCCTCGAAGGTCCCAGCGCCGTTGGAAAGACGACCACGGCGACCACACTCCAACGCACCCATCACGCCCCCTGGATTCAAGAAGTGCCGCACCTGTTCACACGACCTGACGACGCCCCACCACACTGGTACCTCGAACGGCAGGTGGACCGCCAGACTCTCGCACGAGACGCCAGCACGACGTTCCCGCTCGTCGTGCTCGACGGCGACCCGCTCCAACCCCTGTGGTACGGCTGGACGTACCCCGAACACGACAGATGGCTCGACGACCTCACGGACTTCTATCGCCCCAAATTTGCGTCGGGCACCCTCGTCTTTCCCGACGCGTACCTTGTGCTCACCACCACCGAGGAGACACTCAAGCAGCGTCGAGCGGCAGACAAGACACGACCACGCCGGAATTTCGAGCGGCACCTGCGCCTCCTCCTCACGCAACCCCGCTACTTCGAGCAGCTCGCACGACTCCTCCCGGGCCGCGTGCGCCTCATGGACGCCGCGAGTGTCGACGGCACCATCGCCGAGCTGGACGCATGGCTCCCACGCCTGAGGGAAGGCACCGATGACGCCCTCGCCGTGTTCGATCAGATCGTCGAGTGGTTGCGGACGCACCCCGCCCCCCACGTCTGACGCGTGAACGAACGGCGACAGCACCAGGGTGGGAAGCGCCACGTGGTTCGCACGATCGGTGGTGGGCTGGTCCCTCGTGAGCCTCGCGCTTTTCTGGCCTCCAGTCCTGCCGGAGCAGCGCGCGACGCGGCGCAGGGACAGGTCCACGGCCACTCCCCAGTCAACGCCCGGGACGACTCGAGTCGTCCAAGCGGGGCTACGGTCTGTGCGACTGAACATGCTGGGCAGCACCCCACGCGTTGAGGTGTTGGTCAGACCAGCGCGGCACGCGGCGCGAGATACTACACCCGTGATCACCTCACCTCGCCATGTCATCCTCGGCGCGGGCGACCAGGCGTGGGACGGTTGGACGCCCACGCAGCGCGAGCACCTCGACCTGACCGACCGCGCAAGCTTTGACCGTTTCTTCGGTGACCGGCGTGTTCGAGACGGCAGGCTTTGAGGTGGACCTGCTGGAATACTGCGACGAAGCGGGCCGCTTCCACGACCACGGTTGGGACGTGACGACCGGGCCGATCTACCGCTCGCTGCTGCTGGATCACCGCAACCGGGACGGCAAGTTGGGCTTCGTGTCGCTGATCCTCGATGCCCGCCGACCATTCGAACCGTAGCCCCGAAGCGGCGTTACCTTGTTCAGTCGCACAAACCGCAGGGCCGTCCCGTTCCATTTGGATGAGCCGATGACGTCACCCAACAAAGCGCGTTTGATGGTGACGCTCGGCAAGTGCCCTGCACATCGACCAGGGTGAACGTCTCAACGGCCTGTAACGACGCTCAGGATCGCCGCCAGGCTTCCAGCGTCCAGCCGGGCTGCGCCCAGCGTTCACGCAGGTCATCGAGGCGCACGATCTGCCTCGGCGCGAACCAGCCCTGCGCGTCCTTCTGAAACACCCACCCGCCGCCCAGCGAGACCGCCGCGTGCTGCACCCGCGCGTGCTCGTCCCGCCACACCAGCACCGAGCCCAGCATGTCGAGCGCCTCCACCTGACGCGCGGCGCGCGTCAGCCACCGCTCGAACGGACCCCCATGCAGCCACACCTCCGCAAGGTGCGCCGCACCGAACGCCGCGACGACGGTGCTCAGGCAGTTCGCGCCGCTTTCCGACGCGAATGTCCCCGCGAGCGCCCGCACGCCCGGCAGCGCGACGTCGACCTCATCCCAGCGCGCCGCGTCCAGCTCCATCCCACGGTGCTCCAGACGGTCCTCGGTCAGGAAGCGTCGCAGCAGCACGTCGCGTGCCCCGACGGACAGCGTGCGCCACACGGAGGGCCACAACACGAACAAGCCCTCCTCGGTCGCGTCGATCGTCGCGACGTCAGCCGCGCCGAGTGCCTCCCGGACATCGGTGACGTCGAAGATCCCGCCCCGCCACACGTCACGCTGAAGGCGAAGCAGGCCCGACTGGACGCACGTGCCGAGTGCACGGAAGGTGCGTTCGCTCAGCAGCACCACCCAAGGCACCTCGGACGGCACGTGATACACCGCGAAGGTGTCCCGCAGACTCGGCGCGTAGTTCATCGCCCGGAACTCCTCACGCGTCCAGCGCAGCCCGTCCCCGAGAAGCGCGAGGGCCTCATCGTCCACGAAGAACGGCTGCAAGTCCGGCGCGAGGTGCGCCTCCCACCGTCGGAGTTGAGCTTCCCCCACGACGCAGCCGAGAACCCTCACGTGCCCACCCGCGCGTCGTTGTGGACAGAGAGGGGTGTCCTGGCGAGCGACCTCGACTTCGCAGCGGTCACGGCGTCGAGGCCAACGGCAGCAGCAGGGAAGGGCATGACGAGCAAGATGTTCCTCCAGTGCCGCTCGACCGTGCGCGTGACGGGCGACGTGAGCAGCACGAAGAAGCGTACCGCACCCGGGCCAGGCTGCCGTCCGTCATCTGGCCCACGGGAGCCGAACGGCCCGTTCTGTTCACGCCCTCTCCCGGCGTGTCGTCCGACCGTCGGCGTCAGGTTCGCGTCACGAGCCGCGTGGACAATTCGGCCCGCATGCACCTCCGTCACCCCCTCATCCTGTCGCTGCTCACCCTCGGTGGGTCCGTTCATGCGATCGCGCCGCAGATCGAACCCGAACAGGTCCTTCGCTGCGCCGCCGCGCCCGACTGCGCCGCCCTGTCCGACGCCGCCCGCGCGGACATGCGCTCCATGACGAACGCCAGGAAGGTGCCGTTCCGTGAAGCGCTCTGGACCGCGCAGGAACGCGAGTACAAACTCGTGCGTCCCCACCGCACGCTGGTTGTCACCGTCACCCGGCGCGGCACCGGTCCCTGGCAGGTCTCGCGCGCCGCCACCACCGCCATCCCACGCGTGTACCTGCCACACGAACGACTGCTCGGCAACACGACCGTCACGGTGCGCGCCTCGGGCTTCCCGGTGGGCGCGCGTGTCGAGGTGGCGTTCGGTCCCGCCAACACGGGGCCGCGCGTGACGAACGCCACCGCCGTCGTGGCGAAGGACGGCACGGCCACGCTGAACTTCTTCCTGCCCAGCATGCTGAACTCGCCTGGAGTCACGCAGACCACCGCGACGGGCGCGACGATCACCGTTCCCGCGCAGGACCGCCTGATTGTCGATGCCGAGCTCGTCGTGGTCGTCGGGACGCTGCCCGACTGGCGCGTGAAGGCCCGCACGCCCCTGCTGGCGTACCAGGCGCGCCCCGACGAACGTGACCTGAAGGGCAGGCACGAGGGACAGCTGAGCTTCCGCTTTCCACGCGGACACGAGGTGCGCGAACAGCCCGGGGAGCTCGACGTGCTCGAACTGAACGCGCTTGAGGCGGCGAGGGTGATGCACGCCCGGCGTGTCCAGCGCGAAGGAAGCGGACCCCACGACGACGCGGCGTACGTGCGGGCGCTCCTCACGCTGCACCCGGACGTGCTGCGTCCCTTCGAGACCGGCGAGGTCGAGGTCGAAGGTGAGGTGGACACCACGGACGGACGCGCGTGGCGGCTGCTGGCGCGGTCCGGCGAATCGAGCCGTCCCGTGTACCTCTTCCTGCGTGGGGACGCCGTGTGGGTGGTGCAGAGTGACGCGCCGCACGCGCCCCTGCTGGACGCCATCATCCGAACCGTCCGGGTGCGTCCCTGATCGGTCGGGCGGGCCACGAACACCCCAGGGTCCAGAAGGGAAGGGGAACGCGCCCGCGCCGCTGCATCGTCTCTCGTGCGCTGAACCGGTCCGCTCCCCAGAACCTCTGAAGGACCCGCCGTCCTTCAGGCGGGCTCGACCGGTGTGAGCGCGAGGTGCGCGAGGAGCGTCAGCTCACCCGGTTCGGTCGTGGAGAGCCGCATGTACTTCTCCAGCAGGTCCTCCAGTTCACGCTGAAAGGCCTTGCCCTGCGCGCGCGACAGCCGCAGGCCCGCATGCCAGGCGTCCATCAGGGGTGGCCAGTCCTCACCGCGCGTGTCCACCCGCGCGCCGTCCGGGTACGCCAGGTGCGTGCGGACGCGGCCACCGTGCGCGTCGTCCGCTCGGAACACCCGCACACCCACGTCCACGCCGCGCTCCCCGAGCGTCCGGACGCTCGCGCGCGCCAGGGCCCGCGTGAGCGGCGCGGACAGGGTCAGCACCAGCGACTCGAGCGCGTCCGCGCCGGTCGCGTCGAACGGCACGAAGAACTCGTCCGCGCTGGCCCGGTACACCTTCACGGGTTTGCCGCGGCGTGGCTCTTCGCGCACCACCCGCAGCAATCCCAACGCCATGAGACGCTCCACGCGGTACAGCAGGCTGTTGGCGTTCACGCCAAGTTCCCGCGCGGCCCGCGCGACCGTGCATTCGCGCCGCACGAACGGCGCGAGGAAACGTTGCGCGTCCAGATCGAGGAGCCACGCACCGGCACGCTCGTCGGTGATCACGGCCCGCGCCGGCCAATCCAAGAACGCCTGTGTCATTTCACCCAGAGTATGCGGCACGATGAACTGCCGCGCGCCCCGCGACTCCGGACGTGTCCGGCGCGCCCGAAAGGTCACTCATGTTCCACAAGATGCCCGAATCCCGGCAGGTTCTCGTCTTCCTCGCGTTGCTCATCCTCCTGAGCAGCCTCGCCCTGCTCGTGCCCGGACGGCCCGCCGGGCTGTACATGCTCGCCCCGGCCCTGACCACGCTCCTGATGCTGCTCGTCGTCACCCGTGACGGGCGGCGCGCGCAGGGCTGGCGCGCGCTCGGCTTCCGTCAGTGGCGAGGCCACGTCCCGTCGCTGCTCGTGGCGCTGCTGCTGCCTCTCGTGGTCGTGAGCGCCGGGTACCTGCTGCTGCCCGCGCTGGGCGTCAGCGGCCTGAACCCGCCTGAAGGCGGCATGACGACCGTCCTCAAGATGATCCTCGCGCTCGTGCCCGCCGCGACCGTGAGCGCCCTCATGGAGGAAGTCGGCTGGCGCGGCTACCTCCTGCCGCGGCTCGCCCGCTTCGGAAGCGTCACGGCGGGCCTCACCCTGGGTCTCGTCTGGGCGGCGTGGCATCTGCCGGTCATGCTGGCCGGGTCGTACCACGCGGGCGAGCCCCTGGACGCGTCCCTGCTGCTGTTCGCCCTGACGATCGTCGCGTTCGGGTTCATCGCGAACGAGCTCCGGATGCGTACCCTCAGTTTGTGGCCCGTGGCGCTGCTGCACGGCGCGCACAACGCCGCGTGGCACGTCCTGCGTGACCTGCCCGCCTCCAAGGTTTGGGCGGTGAACCTCGTCGCGGGAGAGAAGGGGCTCGTGACGCTCGCGCTGTACGGGCTCGTCGCGGTGCTCGTCGTCGTCGTGCCGGGCACCTGGACGGCTTCGCGCCGCAGCCCCACCGAACGCGTGCGCCCCGCCGGAGTGCCGGGTTGAGCGGCGTCGACGCGGTGCCGGACCGTCGGTCCGATCTGGACGTCCTGCGGGTCCTCGCGATCTTCGGGCTGCTGTTCTTCCACGCCACGCGGGTCTTCGACGTCAGCGAGCCCTTCTACGTGCAGAACGACGTCAGGAGTGCGCTGCTGACGTACGGCGTGATCGGCACGTACGGACGCTGGAGCATGGAGCTGCTGTTCGTCATTTCCGGGATGGCATCGTGGTACGCGCTGCGCGGTCGATCCTCGCGGGCGTACCTGCGCGAGCGTCTCGCTCGGCTGGGCGTGCCGTTCGTGTTCGGCGTGCTGGTCCTCGTGCCACCTCAGGCGTACCTCGCGACGACCACGTACGAGCCGTACCTGTCGTTCCTGCGACGCTACTTCACGGACTTCTCGGACCTCAGCGGCTACCACGGGACCTTCACGCCCGCGCAGCTGTGGTTCGTGCTGTTCCTGCTCGTGTACGCCGTCGTGGCGCTGCCGTTCTTCCGCTGGTGGTCGGCGCCCGAACGTCAGGCGTGGCGTGACGGCATGGCGCGCGCCTTCACGTCGCCGCTGGCGCTGCTCTCGTGGACGGCGCCGCTCGCGCTCGCGGGCGCCCTGCCGGGCGTCGGAGGGAAGAACGTCGTGGGTTACCTCGTGTACTTCGCCCTGGGGTACGTGCTCGCCGGCACACCGTCGTACCAGGCGGCGATCGACCGGGACCGGAACAAGCTCGCCGTGGTCGCCGTCGCGAGCTGCGCGGTCCTGACCGCCTCGTGGATGACGGAAGGCGGCACCGAGCGCGGCAACCTGACGGAGGTGGCGCTTCACTTCACGCGGACGTTGTGCGCGTGGTCGTCGGTGCTGACGCTGCTCGGGTACGCGCACACGCACCTGAACCTACGCCGCAGGGGGCTCGCGCGCGCCAACGAGGCGGCGTTCCCGGTGTACGTGGTGCATCAGACGGTGCTGGTCGCCGTGGCGTTCGTGGTGGTGCCCCTGCACCTGAACGTCAGCGTGAAGTACCTGATACTCGTGACCGTGACGTTCCTGGGGTCCGTGGGGACGTACCTGATCGTGGGGCGCGTCGACGCGCTGCGGGTCCTGTTCGGCCTTAAACGTCGAGTCAAGGTGCCTTCGACGCGGGTGCAGCGAGCGTGACGGGTGATGGGGTGTCCGTCCGTTCGGGCGACGGCTCGCCCCAACATTCGCCTGGCACGCTTGGTCGTACACGCTTCAGCGCCTCACGGCGCTTCCGTTTCCTCCCGCGGACCTGCGCGTCTCGTGACTCCCAAGAGCGTCCACGCCTCGCGGATGTTGGACTGATCAGCGAGTCCCTACGCCGAGGGCTCCTGCGGCGGGAAGTGCAGCCGGGCGATCACTTCCCCACCGATGACCTCTCCGCTCCGCTCGAAACCCTCACCGAGGTACAGCGCCTCCGCCGCAGAGTTCTCCGGCTTGTAGCCCAGCGCCAGCTGCGTCACGCCCGGCTTCGCCCGCACCCGCGCGACGACCTCACGCAGCGCCGCCCGGGCGTACCCGCGCCGCTGGTGCGCTTCGTCGATCATCAACCGGTACAGCCAGTACTGCCGATCGTCCTCGTCGAAAGCGTAGAGCGCGAAGCCCACCACGACCGGGCCGACGCGGATCGCGAGCGCTTCCGCGTCGGTGAGGAACTGCGCTTCCGCCACGCTGTACAGGTTCGGCGCGACGAAACCGCGCTGCTCGGGCGGCAGACGCAGCGCGATCACCGCCTCCCAGTTGTCCCGTGCGACGGGGCGCAGCGTCACGGCGGTCATTCCGACACCGCCGACGCCGAGGCCGCCTCGGCGTCCATGCCCGGGTTGCCGAGACCACGGTAGAACGTCCGCACGCCCTCCACGTCACGGACGGCGCCGAGCGCCTGCGCGAGTGTCACGCCAAACTCCGCGAACGCGTGACCCTGCGCGGTGATCGTGTTCCCCGCTCGGACGACGTCACGGTACACGAAGTGCGCCTCGGGGAACACGCCGAGAAAGGCGCGCTGCTGAGCGTTGAAGGTGACCGTGTAGGGCGCTCCGTCCAGCAGGCCCGCCTGACCCAGCACGAACGGTCCGCCGCAGATCGCGCCGATCACGCCGCCTCTCGCGTGCACCGCGCGGACGAACGCGATGAGTGCGGGTGCGTCCGCGACGACGCTCATGTCCAGCGCGCCGGGAATGACCACGGCAGCGACGTCCTCGGGCCGGGCGTCGGAGACGAGGTCGTCCGGAACGACGCGCAGGCCGCCTTCGCCGCGGACGGGATCAGGGGTGAGGCCGAGCGTGACGACGTCGTGCGTGCGGGCGAGCAGAGCAAGCGCTACGGTCACTTCGAACTCGGAGAAGCCGGGGTAGACGAGCAGGTCGACACGTGGACGGTGTGTCGAGGGCGTAACGTCTGACATGGCATGCAGCGTAGCGTGCGAGTGCGTCGGCGCGGACGGCATGCGCGTCACCTTGACGTGCGAACACGTGACGCGTCGCCCCCCATCTTCATCTCCTGTCCTTCTGAGGCGGCGTTCTATGGCTGGATGGTTCTCCTCGCCGTCTTCGGGGATCACGAGCGGCTGGTCTGGGCGGACGTGCGCGCCCACGTCATCAAGAACGGACCTTCGCGGCTGAGTCGTTTCGCCGAGCGAAAAAGAGCCCGAGGTTGGCACCGTGAGTGCCTCCATGCACCGGAAGGGTGAGGTTGTGGGGGGTATGAGACCTGAGGCAGGCGCCAAAATGTGGGCGTCGTCCTGTGCGCCCGTTTGTTCACGTGCATCTGGGGTATACCCTCCACCGCCAGTCAACTTGGAAGCATCTCCAGGGAGGGGATTCCAGGGATGCGGACGCCAACGTCCGAGTCACGCCTTAACCCCCGCCGTTCCTCCGGTTCAGGGCAGGGCGATGAACTCCTTCCATGAGACGACGCCAGGCAGCGCCGCCGCAGAAAAGGCATTTCCCGCTTCCAGTTGCCCGGCGTACGCGATGACCGTCGTCTTCGTCCGGCTGTCATACCAACTCGCCATCAGCAGCCGGTCCTCGTTGACGTACGTCCGCTGGTGAGTATACCCGGCCTCCCGCAGGAGGCGTTCGAGCCGCTCCATCCGTCGTCGGCACTCGCTACCCGAGAGGGCCACGCCGGACAGTTCAGGAAGATGGCCGCTGAAGACCGTGCGGTCCGGAGCCGTCGTCTGCGCCCGCGAAGCCGCGCCGAGAAGCGTCATCCCCACCATCGCCACGCCACAGATCGAACGCTTGAAGCTCTTCATGAGGGTTCCTTCCGGGCAGACCTGACCTGCCCACGTGAGGAGTCACCCAGCGACGGATGCTGGCTGACCGTTCACGTCAAGCGAGACGGGCTTCGCTGATCACCGCACACCCGGCTGGTGTGGTGCCCACCGTGAACGGCGGCGGTCACACGCACACCTAGGTACCTACGACGTCCCTGCTCGCCGTGCGGAGAGACACGTCAACGGTAGTTCCCTCGCGGTGCGGCCCGCATCACGAGGACTGGGTACCCAGGCGGCCGGTATCAGGACTGTGGGGGGCTCGTGTTCTCAGCAGGGTGTTCGAGGGCCCAGCGGGTCAGCTCCACCCGGTTGCGCAACTCCAGCTTCGCGAGGAGGCTCCCGACATGCTTGCTGACCGTCGCGGAACTGATTCCCAGCAGCTTCGCAATGCGGCGGTCCGGGTGACCTTGCGCGACCAGTGTCAGCACCTCCTCCTCCCGAGCCGTCAGCACGCCCTCGCTTCTCCGGAGTGGCTTCGGCGATGCCACCACGTCACGCTCCACGTCCTTCCAGCGCCGCCACGCCTCCGCGAGAGTCAACTCCAGGCCGTCCTTCCGGGCCTCTTCGAACAGGACGGGCGTCATGGACGCGCGGGCCTGGCCAAGCAGCGCCGTGAGGTCCGACTGCTGCCTGTCCAGCAGCACCTCGACCTCGGCGTCGAGCGTCTGCGCGAGCACCGCGAAACGCACCGCGTGTCGTGGATGCCCGGCGTCGAGCGCGAGCTGGGCGAGCAGCAGCGCCGCTTCGGGCGTCAGGGCGCGGAAACGGCCCGGCTCCAAGTGCGTCATGACCTCCACCAGCAGGGTCGACGCGACTGCGGAATGCCCGAGCTGCCGTTCGATGTTCGCCAGCAGCAGCAGCCCGTAGCAGCGGCCGAGCACAGGGTACAGGCCGTCTCGGGTGAGCCGCTCCAGCGCTTCGAGGGCGTAGGTTCGCGCCTCGTGCAGTTCGCCGTGCCAGGTGCAGGCGAGCGCGAGGTTAAACATGACGTCGCCCCGCATCAGCTCGACGGCGCGCACGGTCTCGGCGGACAGCGACGCATCACGCTCGGCCGTTTCGAAGCCGTTCAGCACCTGCCGCGCGTACGCACGTCCCTGCTCCGCCTCCCCGCGGTCGTAGTGGTACTGCGCGAGACCCAGGGTGGTCCACAGCAGGTGAACGGGGTCCCTGCGGGCCCGCGCGAGTTCCGCCCATTCGAGGAGCAGGTCCACGTGGCGGCCGAGTGGTTCGTGGGTGTTGATGACGGCTTCCCAGGTGACTTGCAGGGCGCGAAGACGCCGCGGGTGGTCGCGCGCGCCGGAGAGCGAGAGCACCTGCCGGGCTCGCCGGAGGTCCGCCTGACTGCTGGCTTCCGTGACGAAGAAGACCTCCATCGCCGACAGACACGCCATGGCGAGGTCCGCGTCTTCCTGCCGTGCGGCCCAGTCAAGTGCGGTCGTGACGTTGGCGCGCTCCAAGTGCCCCTGCGCCCGTTCGATCCGCGCCAGCTCGACCTGCTCGTGCGGCTGGCCCACCAGACGCCCGAAGAGCCGCGCGTAGTACCACGCGTGCCGCTGCCGCCACGTCTGAGCGTGCTCGTGCGCGTCGAGCTTGTCGGCGGCGAGTTCACGCAAGGGTTCGAGGAGCCGCCAACGTGCCTGGGGACCGGGTACGCGTTGCAGCAGACTCTGCGCTTCCAGATCGCGCAGCAGCTCGCCTGCGTCCTCGCCCCACACGGTCTGCAACGCTTCCGTAGTGAAGCCACCGTGGAAGACGGCACAGCACGTGAACAGCGCGCGAAGATCGTCGGGCAGCAGGTCGAAACTCCACTCGACCGTGGCGCGCAGGGACCGCAGTCGGTCCGGTCGATCGAGGTAGTTTTCCTTCAGGGAGCTCACCCCTCGGTCGAGCCGCAACGTGAGGTCGGCGAGTGGAAGCGTGCGGGTCGCTGCGGCCGCGAGTTCCAACGCGAGGGGGATACCTTCGAGGGTCCGGCAGATTCGCAGCACGTTCTGCTCGTCCTGGGCGGTCAAGGTGAAGGTGGGGTCGTGGCGCCGGACCCGGTCGAGGAACAGCTGCACGGCGGGGCTGGCCGTGAGAGCGGCGTGGGCGCGCGGCAGGTCGAGTGGGCCGAGCGGGTACTCCTGCTCGTCGTGCAGACCGAGGGTGACACGGCTGGTGACGAGCACCCGCAGGTCCGGCAACGCCGTCAGGAGTGCGTGCACGTCGAGAGCCGCGGCGCGGACCTGCTCGAAGTTGTCGAGGAGCAACAGGATCGGCGTGGCGTTCAGCGCGGTGATGATCACGTCGCGGGGAGCGCGGCCTTGAAGAGGAAGGGCGAGGGCGGCGGCCAAGGCAGGCAGGACTCCTGCCGGGTCGTGGAGGGCGGCGAGTTCGATGAGGTGAGCGCCGCCCTTGAGTTCGGGGTGCAGTGCGCGCGCCACTTCGAGGGCGAGGGCGGTCTTGCCGATGCCACCTGGGCCTCGGAGCGTGACGAGCCGTGCGCCTTCATGCAGGAGGCGGGTGAGGTGTCGCAGGTCCTGATCGCGACCAAGCAGGGGGGTGAGGGCCGCCGGAAGCGAGGTCGCCGTCCCACTGTCCATACGTCAGTGTAGGCGCGCACACCGACAGGACGCCCGGTGGGACGGAGGGATCACAACGGAGCTGGAATGGACGACAGTTGAGGACGCTCAGGAGCTGCCACGAGCCTTCGTGGGGACTCGAACAGGCAACGTCCGGGAAGTCATCGAGAAAACCACGAAGGACGAGTCTGTGGACTTCAGGACGCTCCCCTTGAGTTGCGGTGTCGGCGGTCGCGCGCACGCCCGATCCGGGCGCGTTGCCCGGTAGACGCGCACCAATACGATGCCCACCTCGGCCCTGGCGTCGTATTGGCGCGCCGGTCATGGAACCCGGTGCCTTGCCCTGATGCTGAGTGCGGGCTTGACGTGACGACCGCGAGCCGCGCGGTGGGGTGCGTGAGCTCGTCGCAGTTCATTGAGGGTAGGGGCAGATGTTCGGGACCACGTCGGCCCGGGACGTGGCAGTGTTGCACAAGCGGGATCGCGTGACGCAGGACGTGAGCTGAGCGTGGTGCGGTTGTCGCGCCTGGCGGGTGGGGAGGCTGAGGAAGCTGCCACGTTCCCCTGTGGCGTGCGTTACGTGCATCTAGGGTATACCCTAAACTCGTATCTGCTAAGGACCGATTTCTTGTGGATCTGAGGTGGCTAATCCTCTTTTTTCACAACCCTCCACAAAGATCTGAGACTTCAGATCCACACAATGCGCGGCAGTTGTTCGGCTGAACTGGAACGGCGTTGTGGGCCACACAGCTCAACAGAACCTGACGACTCAGCCATACTTCGGGCCAGCGGGCAGCAATGGACGGCCTGGTACCGCTGCTGGGGTGGCTCAAAAGTACGAGGTATTCCCCGCTGTCACGGCGCCCCCTGCTCCTTTGAGCGTGTGCAGTAGGTGTGCAGTAGACCTGGGAAACGGGGGGACGGGCTGTGCCAAGCGGGGAGAGTGGATAGAAGAAACGCCCACCTGGTGGGCGTTTCTGGGAGGTCGCGGGATGGAGTGAGTTTGGATTGTTGATTTTGGGGTGGTAGGGGAGGTGGAACGCCGGGGTGGGATTGGGTGCGACATCTGTTGATGAGTGGCGCCCCTGCCGTCCGTTCTCGTGCTGACAGGCGGCGTTCGGAAAGACCTGATTTGGTGATCCTGCCTCTTGCCGTGACGCGTGAGCGTTGTGGCAAGAGGCGATAAACACGCCGCTGTCCTCTGCCCTCAACGCGCGCCTTACGCTGGAAAGGCCCCTCTTAACACAAGTCCCTCCCGCAGGTTCATGGCCGTCAGCCTGCCATTCCTGCCGCGAGAGCGGCATGCACGGAGGTCCACATGACGTCGACGCAAGCACCACAGGCCCTGCAGGACATGATGGACGCCTTCAACGCCGGTGATCTCGACCGGTTCCGGCAGTACCTCGATCCGAATCTCACGTACACGGAACCCGCAACGGGCAGCCAGGCCCAGAGCGCGGACGCGTACCTGAAGTTGTGCGAAGGCTGGCGGCGCGCCTTTCCGGACCTGCACGGCACCATCGAGCGGGTCGTGATGGACGGTGATACCGTTGTGGAGGAGATCACGTGGGACGCCACGCACGACGGACCGCTCGACACGCCGGGCGGGACGATCCCTGCGACGGGACGGCGGATCAGCTCGAAGGCCGTGTTCTGGGCGGTGATGGGACCGCAGGGCGCGAGGGAGGTGGTGCATTACCTTGACCTCGCGACGATCATGAATCAACTCGGCCTGCTGGGAACGCCAGCGTCAGTGAAGTAACTGGCGGATTTGATGTGCCGGTCGAAACGGCCGGGACGCTCGGGGATATATCAACGAAGGAACGCCCTCCTGCACGGCGTTCCTTCATTTGTGAGAAGGGGTGGAATGGCGCTATTCAGCGCTTCAGTTGCAGACGTGGATGGCTCTAGCTGTATTGCACGGCGTGATATCGCCTTTGGCGAAGTCTGCCGTGTTCTCGTCAGTGTCAATGAAGCCGCCATTTCCGCAAAAAATGAACTTCGTGCTGCCTTTGTGCAGGAGCTCGCGCTCAGATCGAAAGTGTCCGCGGCGTCGCGGGTGCCACTCTGAATGGACGGCTGTCCGTGCTGGGTGGAGAAGGGCCGCAGCATACCTTCGATCAGAACGACGCGTACGATCCCGAGACGGACCGTTAGACCTCGATGGCCCGCCTGCTCCTACTTCCGCATCCGCGACGACCTTGTCCTCACCGTGCTCGACGCGTGCGAACGCGAGCTACGTGTCCTGCTCGACCACCTCGCGGGTCGCGCGCCAAGCGCGTGATTCGAGGGGTACTTTGTATGGCCGCTGTAAGACATGGACGCCGCCGCACGTGAAGGCTGTCCGTTCGGGGTGCTTTCTGCGGAACTGCGTTCGGTCGGTAGCCCAGGCGTGCCTGGCGCAGCACAGGTGGTGCAGATATACCTCAACGGGATACGCACGGCAAGCGCGGACGTCCACGAAGAGTTTGCTAAGGAGGTGTAAGTAACCGCCGACCGGAGTTCTGCCAGTGTCGTGCTAAGACAGGTTTGGAACCTGAGGTTGGACGAGCAGGTCCAGCGCCGCAGTCAACGCGTCATGCTGATGTGCGAACGCGCCGCCACTGCCGAAAATCGTCGCGAAGAACAACCCGTCGGCCGCCAGACGCGCGACCGTGGCACTGACGGGAGGCACCCCGTCCTGCTCCAGCCGCGCCTGCCACTCGACCGAGCGACGTGTGTACGACGCCAGCAGGTCCGGTGCATCCGCCATCACTACCCGCAGCGCCGCCGCGGTGCGGCCGGCGTGAGGTGACTCGGCGGCCTCCATCGTCGCGTAGACAAATGCCCGCACGAAGCCGCCTGGACCGGGCTGGGCAAGTTCGAGAACACGCTGTTCGAACCTCGTCAGGGCGTCGGTGAGCATGCTCTCGACCAGCGCCTGTTTGCTCTCGAAATGGTAGAGCAGCCCTCCCTTGGTGACCCCGGCCTCGTGCGCAACGGCGTCCAGGGTGAACCCTCGCACGCCGTCCCGGTGAACAACGCGCGCCGCAGCGTCGATCAAGGTGGTGTGAGTCGCGAGGCCACGTTCGCGTCGCTTCACGGTTCCTCCCCCTGCGTGAGAGGAGCGGCATTCCCATGCCGCTCCCTCGGTTCAGCGGTAGCGGGCCAGGTCCACGCGTTCGGCGTAGGTACGCCCGGTCGCGTCCTTGAAGCGCAGGTCCGCCATGCCCGTGAGCTGCCCAGCACGGACGAGCGGCGTGAGGTCGAACTCGTGGAAGATGACGCCCAGGTAGCGGAACTCCGGTTTGCCCTTGATGGAGAACGCGTCCTGGAAGGGTCCGTTGATGCGGACACGTGACGTGAACGTCTGACCGTTCACGGTGAGCGTCGCGGGTTTGAAGTCGTCGAGGTACGTCCGCTGCACTTTGGCCTCGCCGGGCGCGTGCTGGACGTAGGCCTGCTGCCACGCTTCGAGTTCCTGCTCCACCGAGTACGGACTGTGGGTGTACAGCACGAAGGTCAGGCGATTCGCGTTCGCGCGGGCCACCTGCTGCGCGGTCGCGAACTGGACGGGTTTGCGTTGGTACGCCACGAGGTAACTGTCGTACCGCACGCGTTCGAAGGGTGTGCCGACGGTCACGGCATCGACGATGGGGGTGTTCGGGTCGATCCGCAGGCCGCTGGTGTACTCCTTCAGGACGTAGGGCGGGTACAGGTACCCATTCTGCGGGCTCACCATGGCGCGCCCAGCCTCCATCGCCTGACGGATCTGCGCGTCGCTCAGGACGGCCTGCACACCTCGACTCGTCGACGCGGTGCCGAGCAGGGTACTTGCGAGCGCGATCAGGAGCGCGCGGCGCCCCGTCAGGGCAAGCATGGCCGACTCACCGGAGTCCGAAGATGACGATGCGGGCCGTGGTGGGTTTCGGTCCGGTGCCCGCACGAGACGTGTTCCCGGCCGCGACGGCGATGTACTGCTTCCCACCACTGAGGTACGTGCTGGCGCCGCCGCCGATGGGTGCGCCGTCGATGTTGTAGCGGAAGAGCTGCCTGCCGTTGCGGGCGTCGAGGATGAAGAAGCGGCCCTTGAGGTCGCCGCTCATCACGAGGTTCCCGGCGGTGTTGGTGACGCCCGCGATGACGCGGGTGCCGGGCACCTGGTAGCGCCACAGGCGACGGCCGGTGGCGGCGTCGAACGCGCTGACCTGTCCGATCGCCGTGTTTTCCGGGTCGAGCTGCATGTTCCCGCCGAAGAACAGTTGCGCCTGGACGTAGCGGACCTCGCCGAGCTTGACGGTGCCGCACCAGTCGGTGGAGGGCAGGACGAGCGCGTTCATCATCGGGTGGTAGGTAGTACCGTACCACTGCGAGCCGGCGGAGTAGTTCGGGCAGATCCGCACGCCTTCGGGAGTCGGGGGGGTATCCATGTTGACCTGTTTGACCGTCGCGACCTTGTACACGGGTTTGAGGGTGGCCTCGTTGTACGTGTAGATGTTGCCTTCCTTGTTCGCGACGGCCATGTGTGGAACGCCATTCACGGCGTAGAGGGTGGGTGCGGGGCTGGTGTCGAGGTCCTTGTCGTCGTTCGGACGCTGCTGGTAGTAGTGGTCGAGCCTGCCGGTGCGGGCGTTGAGGACCACGACGGAGTTGGTGAAGAGGTTCGCGCCGGGACGGTACTGCGCGGCGAAGTCCGGCGCTGGGTTGCCGACGGAGATGTAGAGGCGGCCGTTGCGTGGGTTGAGGGTGTAGCTGGTCCACATGCTGCCGCCGCCGGTGGTGGTGGACGCGGCGCGCTGCCAGGTGTTCGCGCCGTACTGCTGTCCGGTGGGGACCATGTCGAAGGTCCAGCGGAGTTTGCCGGTGCTGGCGTCGAAGGCGTGCATGCGCGCCTTGATGCCCCAGTCGGCGCCGGCTTCGCCCATGTAGACCATGCCGTTCCAGACGATGGGGGCGCTGCTGGTGAAGTACCCGTAGGCGCTGTCGGCGACCTTGGTGTCCCACATGAGCTTGCCGGTGCGCATGTTGAGCGCGAAGAGGTGGGCGTCGCCGGTGCCGCGGATCAGCATGCCGTTGTACAGGGCGGCGCCGCGGCTGGTTTCGAGGACGGTCTGACCGGTGGGTTTGTACTCGTGCTGCCAGATGAGGTTGCAGTTGCGGGCGTTGATGGCGTAGGTGCGGTAGCCCTTCATGACGTACATGACGCCCTGGTACACCTGTGGGGTGGCCTGGAAGGAGCCGATGTCCTTGGTGTCGAAGGTGCACAGGCGTTGCAGGCCGCCGACGTTGCGGGTGTTGATCTGGCTGAGGGCGACGTAGCGCTGGCCGCTGTAGCCCTTGTTCATCATCAGCCAGCTGTTGGTGTCGGTGTCGGCGGCGTTCAGTTCCCCTTGAGTGGGGCCCATGCCCTGCGCGGCGGCGAGGGAGAGGAGGCTCAGGCTCAACGCGAACAGCTTCGTGAGGTGTTGCATTGCGGCGCTCCTGACGTTCGACGTTATCTCTTGATGAGGGCGGTCTTGACGGCGGTGGCGGTGAGGGGTTTGCTGCCGGGTTTGAACTTGTTGCTCTGGAGGATGTAGGCGAGGGTGTCGAGGTACTGGGTGGTGCTGAGGCTGCCGGGGGCGTTGAGGGGCATCAGGGAGTGGGTGATGTAGTAGAGGTCGTCGAGTTTCTTGCCCATCCAGCGCTGATCGAAGTGTGACCCCATGAGCGCCGGTCCGGCGCCGCCTTGGAGTTTGGCGCCGTGGCAGCTCTGGCAGTTGGCCTTGTAGGTGGCCTGCCCGGCTTTGGCCTGGGCGGCGGTGAAGGGCGGCCCGGCGGCGAGGGCGCCTGACACGAGCAGGAGCGGTGTCAGGAGCGCGAAGGATCGTCCCATCGGCATGATGGACCTCCAGGGATGAGGGCCTGGTGCCGCGTCACCAGACGTGGGTAGGGTGTCGCGTGAAGTCGCCACCGCAGCCGGACAGGCGGCTTCGCGGCAAGGACGCGCGGGTTTTCCTTGTGACTGTACTGTACTTAACAGTCGGTCTGTTCAACTGTGAATGGGCTACTTGGTGAAGACAAGCTGATGTCCTCGAACCGGGGACCTTCCGGCCACGCGATGACCGTCCTTCGCTTGCAGAGGGCCGGAGCGTTGTTCGGACATGAGATCTCACGGTCTTGAACGAGGAAAGTGCAGTTTGTGGCTCCGTTCTTCGTATCAGGAGTAATCGGTCGAGCTGGGGTGCCGTGCGGAAGTCACTGCTTGATGTGTGAGAAGGCATGTCTGCGACATAAGGTAATCAGTCTCCGTAGACCTGTTGTGGATCTGGGGTATACCCCAGCCTGACGTCAGGGACAGGGCCGAAAACGTGTGAATCAAGGGTCGGTCACCTGTTTCCCGGACACTCCCGTCGAAGGTCTATGACCCTCACTGGACACCTCGCACCAGAGCGTCGGGAGGCGCATTACCTCAGGAAGGGTCTTGTCTGTCGACGCCTACTCGCGAACACCCATGGGTTTTCAACAACACTGGCAGGTCATCCCCCGACTGCCCCGTGCTCCGTTCGCGCTCACGGCGCCTGGAGTCAACTCTGGTCGCCCAGGGCCAGTGCTGGTCTCGCTGTCCGGTCGGCGCTCAGCTTCACGGGACGCCGTGGCCCCGCTCGAAGCTCAACGTCTCGATTTGATGAGAAGCGCGTGATGACAGTGTAAGTAGGGCACAAGTAAGATGAAGAAGCTCAAGAGTCGCCCTTCCCCAGGCCAACCACCCTCCCGCCGACGCGTCCTCCCGTCGCGCCGCTCCCCGACCATTCCCGCTGCACAAAGGACCTCACCCATGCCCACCCGCACCCGCAACAACACCCTCACCGCCCTCCTCAGCGCCTCCCTGCTCGTCGCGTGCGGCACCAGCACGCCCACCCCGCCCCCCAGCGACCCCACCCCCATCGTCACCCCCACCACCACCCCCACGATCACCGGCCTCACCAGCACCGCCGCACTGCCCGGCAGCACGGTCACCATCACCGGCGCCGACCTCCCCCAGACCCTCACCGTCACCATCGGCGGCATCAACGCGGCCATCAGCGCCCGCACCACCACCAGCGTCACCCTCACCGTCCCCACCACCCTCTCCGGTCCGCAGTCCGTCTCCGTCATCATCGAAGGCAAGACCTACCAGCTCACGCAATCCCTCTTCGTCGGCAAAGCCCTCACCGCCGACATCACCACCACCACCGCACTCCAGGCGGAACTCGACGCCCTCCCCACCGGCGCCGCCGTGCTGCTCCCCGCCGTCACCCTCACCGCGGGCGACGCGCCCCTCCTCGTCACCAACCACAGCCTCTACGGCACCGACGGCACCCTCATCGAGGGCGACGTGACCTTCATCGTGCGCGAAGGTCACGACGTCACGGTCGATACGGTCGCGTTCAAGGGGGACAGCTTCGTCGTCGCGCACACCACCACGACCCCCGCTCCGAGCATCATCCTCCTGCCCATGCCGCCCCTCAGTGCGCCCACGATCAGCACGCAGCGCGCACTCGCCACCACCGGCCCGGCCCTCGACATCACCGCCACCGGCACCCTCCCGACCACCACGAACGCCACGACGGCAGGCTCCATCCGAGCGCAGACCACCACCATCGAACGCAACGGCACCGTCAACTTCAACCGCGTCGAGTTCAACGCCAAGACCGAAGGCGCCGGATCGTTCATCGACCGCGCGCAGACCGCCGACTTCCACCTCACCGACACTCACATCAACCTCGCGAGCGTCAGCGTCGGCAGCTACAACGGCGTGACAACCAGCGACTCCGTCCGCACGATCGACGTCCTGGGCACGACCATCACCGCGAACAACATCCGCCTGATGTCCGGGCAGGGTGAAGGCACCACCGTCGCGAACAGCACCCTGGTCGCACGGGACAGCTTGCTCATCGGCGACAGCACCACCGCCCCCGTCACGGTCGACGCGAGCACGGTCCGCGCGACCAACGGGGACGTGCTCATCGGCGGCATCGACACCGTCACCCCCTTCGAGGGCGGCACCGTCACGGTGCGCGGCAGCACCGTCGAAGCGTTCGACGACGCCAACATCAACGGTCAGTCGACGCCCACCATCATCATCACCGGGCGCGGCGACGTCGACGTGCAGGACAACCTCCGCATTCACGCCGACGACGACGTCTCCATCTTCAGCCTGCCGTTCTACAAGGGCCAGCCGATGGGACCGACGTCGAGCCTGTCCATGTCGGCCATGTCCACCCCACAGGGCGCGTCCACGTCCACCGGGGCCGTCACGATGACCGGTAACCATGAAATCACCGCCGGAGACGGCCCGGACGACGTCAAGAACACGGGCGGGTCCGTCGACCACAACTACCGCGGTGAAGTCGTCGCCCTCACCTTCTCGGGGGCGCTCGCCGTGCAGGACAACACCTTGATTTCCGGTGACGGCACCGTCGCCTTGCAGACCGCGAGCGGCGACGTCACCGTCACCGGAAACAGGCTGCGCAGCGTCGGACCGACGGGCTCCGGCACCCTCAGCGTCTCCAGCTCAGGGCCGATGCTGCCCGGCAAGGTCATGACGTTCACCGCCAACACCGTCGACACGAGCAGCGCCGTCGCCCTGTTCCTCGACATCGGCGACCTCACCGTGGACGGCAACACCGTCAACGTGACGAGCGCGACGTCGAACACCTCGTTCGGAATGAACGTCTCGTCCCCCACGAGCGTGTCCTTCAAGGGCAACAACGTGAACGTCTCCACCCCCGAGGACGCCGCGACGATCAACCTGTCGTTCGGCTCGTCGAGCCGGACCTTCGACTTCGGGCGTGCCGCGGCGAACACCGTGCTGGAGAACAACAAGCTGACCGTGAACAGCCACGCCGCGGACGCGGGATCGACCTCGCTCGGCGTCACCTCGGATTACGCGGCGCTGACGGCGAGCGGCAACACCTTCACGAGCTCGGGACGCGTGGCGCTCACGGCGAACCGTGGCGCCACGACCTACTCGGGCAACACCTTCAGCGTGGGCGCCGTTACGGACGCGCTGTCCCTGACGGCCAATCTGGACGAGCGTGCGGCGCCTCTCGATTCCGCGCTGACGTTCACGGGCAACGCGGTGACAGGCGTCGCGGACGAGGCGGACGTGAAGGTCGTGGACGGCGACGGTGCGGACGCGAGCAAGGCGGTCGTGACGCTTTCGGACAACACCTACAAGGCCAACTGAGGCCCACCTGTGCGGGAGTGGGGAAGCGTCACGCTTCTCCACTCCCGCGCTGCGCTCGTGTAGGGTGGGGTGTGCGTACCGTCACTTCCGCCTCACTGGACGCGTGGCTCGATTCCGCTTTGCCGTTCCTGACGCGGCGTGAGGCGGCGCATGCGGCGATGCTCGCGAGCGCCCTCAATTACGCGCGTCCTGCGCGGGCGGACCTGCTCGCGCCCGAGGTGGCGGGGCGGTCACCGGCCGTGGTCCCTCCGGGCACGCGGGGTGTGCTCGTCGAGGATGCGGGGGTGGTCGTGGGCGCGGCGCTGCTGACGCATGGGTTTCTGCTGCTGTCCGAGATGCCCACGGAAGCGGCGAGGCGAATGGGACGGGACTTCACGCCGAGCGAGCCACCGCAGGCCGTGCAGGGACCGCGTGAGGTCGTGGAGGCGTTCGGGAGCGCCGCCGCGGTCGGCTGGACGGAAGGTCAGGTCACGCAGGTGTTCGCGCGGCGCACGCCCTTCCTGACGCAGGATCCGACGGGACGTCGTCGAGAGGCTCGCGAAGAGGAACGTGAGGTGCTCGTGGGGTGGATGTTGGACTTCGCCCGGGGCAACCTGCGGGCAGGCGTGACGCGTGACGCGGCGGCGCGAATGCTGGACGGGCACCTGCGCCAAGGTGAGGTGCACGTCTGGGTGGTGGAGGACGAACCGCGCGCCATGGCGGTCACCACGGCAGCCACTGCGACGGGCGTGAGCGTCACGGGAATGTACACCCCGCCCGAATGGCGGCGGTCGCGGGTGATGGTTGGGTTCGTGCGGGCGCTGCATAACCACCTGCTGGCGTCGGGTTGGGCGTTCACGTACTTCCTGACGACGCAGGGCAGCGCGGTCAGTCGTGCGGTGGACGCGCTGGGTGGGTACGAGGAGGTCACGCGGACGGTGGAGGCGCGGCTCGAACCGCCGCGAGGCTGAAGCTCGCGCGACGACAGGGCGACGGCTCAACAGGTTGTGGACGAGGATCGCTTGAGCTTCCAGTAGAGGCGAACCCAGCGCGGCTTGCTGACGATCGGACACACCAGCGCGTACCTCCCCGATCCGCTCGCCGGTCCTTCGCGGCGTCGCGACGTCACTCTTCGTGACCATGGTCGAGCGCACAAAAATTTTGACCTGAGCTGCCGCGGTCGCCCGCACACTTCGGGCATGAGGAGCGAACGAATGAACCGGACCCCGAACCGGTACGTGATGTCCGACCTCCTGCTGGACCTCGGCGAAGAGCACCGGAGGCGAGCAGTCGATGTGCCGCACCAGCTGGGATGAGTGCGCCGACTCCATGACGCGCGACGGCCACGCGATCAGTGTGATGTTCAGCGTGGACGGCGACGTGGCGGCCCTCGGGCTGTTCGCGCAAGGCGAGCCGGACTGGGGGCTGCTGCGCTTCGAGGGCGCGCCCGACGAGGTGCTGAGGGTCCTTGCCGGCCAGCTCGACGTGCTCGGCTGCGGCACGCGGGCGTGACGCTCCGCGCCGTGCGTCACGGCTATAGGACCGAGCACGTTCAGAAGTCGAGGACGTGGCTGGCGACGTCGTGCGCCTCGACCCTGACGTAACGCCGGGTGGTGTCGACGCTGGCGTGCCCGAGGAACAGCCCGACCCTGGTGAAGTCGCCCACGCGGGTGTACAGCCGGGTCCCGGCGGCCTTGCGGGCGCCGTGGAAGCCGCGCCACTCACGGCCGTGCCCAGCCTGCTTGAAGCGCAGTTTCAAGGGGCGCGCAGCTTGCCAGTAGTCCTTGAATGGCAAGAGGAAGCCGGGGCGGTCGACCTGAGGGGGCAGCGTCTCCAACGTCTCCTGGAGTCGGCGGCTGAGGGGGACGCGTCGGATCTTGCCGCCCTTGCCGTGCACGACGGCGACGCCACGCTGCAGGTCGCGTGGCCGCAGCGCGAGCGCCTCCGCGAGCCGCAGGCCCGCGTG
>NZ_KI912675.1:121700-122531 GCF_000519345.1 Deinococcus pimensis DSM 21231 | reverse complement strand
GGCGCGGACGGCGTCGGCGCGCAGGGCCTCGTCGGTGCGGGCGGCGAGGGCGGTGGGGTCGCGGCGGACGTCGAGGGTCACGCCGGCATTCTAATCAAAGAATTGACGTTCTTTGTGGGGCCCGGTGGAGGGGGGAGGGGCGCAGACAAGTCGGTCCGACGACCGTTCCGCACCCCAACCCTTCATGAGAGAAGGGTGAGGCGTTAGGATCGACGAGAAGGCCCCTCGAACTCCTCCCGAGGGTTCCAGTACCCACCTCGTGCTCCCGGGCACTGGCACCCACGTCCCCACCCGACTACCCTGGAGGCATGTTCGACCTTCCCGGTCAGGTCCCCGTGCTGATCTTCGTCTGCGCCGCGCCCGAAGGGCTCCTCGCCGCGCACTTCGAACTCGAGGACGACCGCACCTACCACCCCGAGGACGTGACCGTCCTGACCGAGGTCCCACCGCGCGGTGACGGGCAGACCCTCACCGTCACCTGCACCCGCCTGCCCGACCACGCCGAGTTCCGCGAGATGGCCGTCTCAGCCGCCACCAGGGCCGCCCGCGTCGAGACCAGCCCCGCCGGGCAGTGGCTCAAGCTGCTCATCCCCTTCTGAGTGCCACGCATCTGCGTCCAGCACGCGAGGTGCGCTAGCATGACGGGCGTGGACAGTGACCTGCGCGGCGTCTCCCCTCAGGCCATGGACTGGTGGCTCGCCCTCACCCCCGAGGAGCGCGCCCGCGTCGTCAACCGCTCGTACCGCGAGTTCGAGCGCGAGCAGGCGCACCTGCGCCTACCCGCCGAGACCCGGCCGCACCGCCCTCCGACGACGACCCCCGCGGCTGACC
>NZ_KI912675.1:92553-121600 GCF_000519345.1 Deinococcus pimensis DSM 21231 | reverse complement strand
AGTCCGGCGAGCCCGCCGAGCGCGAGCCCCAGCGGCACGGCCAGCAGCGGCAGTGCCCAGACGCCCGAAACAGTCCGCGGTCTCCTGGTACGCGTCGTACTCCGCTAGGACGTACTCCAACGCGCGGACGTCATGGTTCTGCAGACGCGCCGCGACGACGGCCTCGCGCGCGCTGCGCTCCACGAGGCCGCCGTGCGCCTCCGCGTCGGCCATGCCGGTCAGGCGCCGGAACTCACGCCAGTGCATCAGCAGCCGCGTCAGGAACAGCGCGGTCACGGCCACCCCGCCCACGAGGAACTCCCAGCCCGGCGCGTCGAGGACCTCGAGGACGCGGGTCGTGACGGTGGTGAGCGCCAGCGCCAGGTCCACGACGCGCGGCCACCTCACGCTCCACGCACGCGGGTGCGGCCGCGCCGGCACGTCTGGCGTCGAGATCGGCGCGAGCAGCGCGTGCACCCTCGGCACCTGCGCCAGCACGTCCGCGACGTCCTGCGGCACACGACGCTCCTTCCCGGTCCGCGCGGTCAGCGGACGCTCGCGCCGCTGATCACGCCGAGCGTGGCACGCCACGTGGCACCCGCGGGGTGACCGCTACGCCACGTCTCGGTCGGGGCGGGCGCGATGGCAAGGACGTCGCGATCACGGGTGACCTCGTTCCAGCCGGCCTTGAGGTCCAGGTCCATGCGGACGCGGATGTCCGGCTTGGGATCGGGTGCGTCACAGTCGACGCTGACGACGATGTGCGTATCGCGGTCCGCGTACATCCACGCGCCCATCACCTGCCGCTCGGGCGTCCACTCGGCTGTGGCGAGGTACGCGGTGCCGACGTAGCCGCCCAGGCTGGTGAAGAGCGGGACGAGCCCGACCGCGACGACCCAAGCGCCGGGCGCGCCGCTGTATGTGCCCTGGCAGGTGGGGACGTCGACGGCGGCGAAGGTCCGCGCGTCCGTCAGGAAGGAGTTTGCCTTCCCGACGGGGAGGGTCAGCGTAAGCTCGGCGTGGCCATGCGCGTCAAAGCTCACGAGCGGCGCGATGACCTCAGGGTGCTCCCACATCCGCGCGGCGAACGCCCAGGCCGGCTGGTCCGGAAGGTCGACGTTGACGGCGAGGGTCGCGTTCGGGAGCACCGAGGGAAGTTTCAGCGCGGGCCCCTGGGGCACCGAGTCGGGCGGGCGCACTCCACTGCAGCCGGCCAGCGTGATGGCCAGCAGGGCGAGCAGCGCGGCGCGGCTCACTCGTCGGCCTCCTCGCGCTCCTCGTCGTACAGCTCGAGGGTGTGACGGTACGCCCAGGTGGCGGCGTCCCGCAGCCGCGCACGCAGCTCGGCGGGCTTCGCGGCGCCCCAGGTGGTGACGGTGTAGACGGGGAAGGAGCGCAGCACGAAGTCCGCGTCGTACTGGTCCTCCTCGTCGTTGCTGAGCAGCCCGTCGACGTGCAGGGGGCCCATGTACACGGCGCTGGTGACGGTGTACGCGTCGACGCCGCCGTCGCGGCGCACGCGGACGCTCACGAGCAGCCGCGCAGGGCACGCGAAGCCCGTGCGGATCACTCGGTCGCCGAGGCGCTTGTCCTCGGCGCGGACGAGCGCTTCGAGTTCGTTCTGGAAGGGCTCGGTGACGGCGTCGTCCTTGCCTTCCTCCACGTAGAGCACCCCGGCGTCGCACACGTCCTCGGTGAGGTCGAGGTTGGCGAGGTTCGTGGAGGTGGCGCCCGACCAGTAGGGCGGGTCCTTGGACGTCTGGGCGAACGCGGCGGGGGTGAGCAGGACGGCGCCGAGGACGGCGCGGGCGAGGAAGGCACGCATCGCGCTCACTCTAGGGTGTCCAAGGGGTGCTGGGCGCCGCATCTTCGCGGCTTCCAAGGGCGTGCGCTTGGCGAAGCTCGTCACCGCACGCCCACGCCTCGTCCGCGCGGCCCTCGTCCGGCGAAAGACGCGTGACCTGCAGGAACCGGCGACGTCCCGCGGGTCACGGCTCGTCCGCGTCCCTGCTCGTACGAGGCGAGCAGGGCGCGCAGGAACGCCACGAGGCGCGCGAGGGCGGTCTCGTCGAGCAGGTCGAGGTCGATCAGGTCCGTGTGGACCATCTCCATGAAGCGCACGTCCTCCACGAACGCTGGCGGCAGGTGCTGCAGGAGCGCGTCCTCGTCGAGGAGCTGCCGCATCAGCCCGATGATCGCCCACTTCGGCCGGTCGATCCGCCACTGCCCTTCCTTCACGACCGGCACGTCACGCCCCTCACCGATGTCCGGGCTCAAAGCCCCGGAGGTAGTCCGCGAGGGGGCCGAGGCCCACCGCGCGGCGGCGTGCGTCCACGTTCTCCGGATCGCGGAGCGTCCGCGGGCTGGCCAAGCCCCTGAGGTCGTCCACGGTGACCTGCGTGCCGTACATCTGTGGCTCGCCGCGCGCGAGCAGCACGTGGTCCGTGAGGTACGCGAGGTTCGTCCGCTCGGCGGGCGTGCTGGCCTGCCGCTCAATGAGCTTGAGGACGCAGAGCTGCAGCGCGGGCGTCGCGTCGCCGTGCCGGGTGAGCAGCCACGCGTTCTGCGCGAGGTACGCGCCGGCACGGTTGGCGCTGGGCCAGCCGAAGAGGCGCAGGATCGTCCTGAGGTACGCGGAGTGGGAGGACCGGTACCACTCCTTCAACCGCGCCTGGTCGCCGGGCGCGATGATGGCCTCGGTCCGTGACGGGTCGGGGGGCGAGGCGTTCGTGCTGTTCGTCTCAGAAGGGTGCGTGTTCACGACGTACGACCCGGACGTGGGGAACAGCCTCGGCAAACAAATTGAGGATGTCCGCGCGCTCGCCCACGCCCAGTACGCGGCATTCTTCAGCGAGCCCGCCTTCTCGCTCGACGCCACGAGCACCGTTTGTTGGTTCGACCGGTCGTCTAGGCGCTGGCAGGGCGTGGGCGCGGAGGATGACACGCCGGACGCGCCCGACTTGGGGTTGCTAACGTTGCTGCTCACGGGCGGACCCGAGGACTACGCCGCGTGGGCCGAGGCGTATTTCGAGGTGAACGTCCCACGCGTTACGGTCGAGGCGGTGTACAGGCACGCGCCGCTCACGCCCGAGCTCGTCGCGAGCCTCAGCGACGACTTGACGCTTGAAGCCCTCGCCGAGGACATCAAGGAGATCGGCTACCCCACGGAGCGCTGAATGGGCCGACCTCCCAGCTCAGCTCGGCGGCGCTCCAGCCTCGTCTCGGGTGTTCAGGAACTCCTCGTACAGCGCGAGCAGAGTCCCCACTGCGCGGGTGTCGTCCTCGTGTCGCTCGCGCCACCTCACGAGCACACGACCTTCCGAGATGCCGACCCGCTCCGGAAGCCACGCCAGGAACTCGAACCACGGCGCGTCGCTATGATGCCCGCGCCCACCTCCCTGGATCCCACTGAGGTACCCCTTGAGGAACGCCACCGCTTCGTAGTAGGAGCCGGTCTCGGTGTACATCCTGGGGCGGAGCAGCACGGCCTGCACGAAGTCCACGGGCTTCAAGGGCGCCTTCACGCCTTCCATCATCGCACCTCCCGCCAGACGGCCATGACCTCGGGCGCGAGCGGCTCACCCCAACCGTCACGCTCGGACGAGGAACTCACCAGGAACGGCGTCACGTCCGGTCTCCCCATGCCCTCCTCGTCGAGGATCGCGAGAACCGCGTGCAGATGCCGCCACGGTGCGGGCGTCCTCCCGCAGTACATGTTCGCGTATCCTATCTCCGTCACGTGCTGCACGAGCGCGAGGAAGATCTGCGAGCGGCAGTCCTCGTACACTCCCGCCAGCTCCTCGGGCAGGTCGTCGCCCAGCCCCACCGCGACCAGGGCAGGCATGTCCCGCTCCCACGCGACGAGGTCGGGCGCTTCCGCCAGCGAGAACGCATGCTCGACGAACGCGTCGAGCTCCGCGTGCACGAGATCATGCCGCGCGCACCACCGTCGGAACGCGACCGCGCCCAACGCCTGACACGCGCTGATCGAGAGGCACTCCAGCGGCTCCACCTCCCAGGGCGTCGTCACCGCAAAGTCCTCCACAAGCTCACGACTTCCTCCGGGACCGGCCACCCCCACGCGTTCTCCCGTGTCGCGCGGCTCTTCAGGAACGGCGTCACGTCCGGCCTTGAGATGTCGTGCGCGTCCAGCACCGCGAGCGCCGCGCGCAGGTACCGCCACGGCCACTCGGTCGTGTCGCCCCACAAGTCGACGGTCCCGATACCCTTGACCTTCTGAAGGAGGTACCGGAACGTCACGACGTTCGGGGATCCCACCGCCTCCAGCAGGTTGGGGGGCAGGTCGTGCTGCCCCCCGAGGCGGTCGAGGAGGGTCGTCTCCCGTTCCCACCGCGCGAAGTCGCTCACCGTGATCAGCGCGAAGCGGCGCTCGACGAACGCGTCGATCTCAGCGTGCCGGATGTCGTGGTGGTCGCAGAAGCGGCGCAACGCCGTCACCCCCATCGCCTGCGCCGCCATCCCCGACAGCGCTCCGAGGCCGCCTCCGTGCTCCTCGTCGACGTCACGACCGTCTCCTTCCTCCACCCAGCGGTCCTCGGCGTAGCTCCACAGGGGCAGCGCGTCCACGTCATCGAGCGAGACGTCCGCAGTCAGCGCCTGGAACCCGCCGTCCTCGACCACGGACACGTCGCGCGGCGTCAGGCTCCAGAACGACACCTCGAAGGTATGACTGGACGCGACGAGCAGACGGCACGACGTGCGCTCCACACTCACGACGTATCCAACGAGGGTGCTCTGTCCCAAGTCGATCCGGGCGTGCACTTCCCTGCGCTGGGCGCGCAGCAACGCGCGGGCGACGCGACGATGCTCCAGCACACGAGTGAGGTCCTTCCAGGGGCGGGGGTCGCTCAGGTCCTCCGGGAACTCCACGAAGTCCGCCGAACGCACGAACTCCGGGCGCTCCACGTGCCTCGCGAAGAAGGCGTGCACCGATTCGAGCGACGCCAGCGTCACCCGCGCATGGCGGGTGACCATCAGCACCTCCCCCTCCTCGAAGTCCTGCTGGGCTTCCTGCCGACGCCTTACCTCGTCGTACGAGTCGAGCGTCACCTCCAGCCGCACGCCCGCGTACGTCCAGACGTTGCCCTCGAAGGTGGGGGTGAGTTCGGGCACCACGGCGATCCAGCCGATCCGGTCCCGTTCGGCGCGAGGGTCGTACGCGGCGATGATCCCGCCGCGCAGGGTGTTGATCAGTTGCTGAGACAACCGGAAGGGCTCGTGCGTCATTCGTAGCCCTTCCCGCCGAGCAGGAACGCCGCGAACGCCCGCCACGACGGATCGGGAAGAGCGAAGTCGCTCCCGCTGCCCTCGTGACCGCGAGCGCACGCCACGGCAGCGTCGAGGAAGTCTTCGATGCGGGTGTTCTCCCAGCCCAGCGCGGAAGACCTCCGGAACCGCTCGGGGTCCACGTCTTCCAGCGCCCTCGCCTCACGGCGATCCCGCTTGAGCGCCTCGACGAACGCGAGGAAGCTCGTCCGGTCCTGCACCGCCTCGAACGCGGCGTCCAGCTCGTCGATCTGCTCGTCCTGCCCTGGAGCCTCCTGCGCGTCCCCCAGCGTGACGGTCACCTCACCACCACGGACGCGCGTCGAGGGGGGAAGCCCGAGCTCGTTCAGCACCCGCAGGATCAGGTCCAGCGCGCGGTCCTTCTCCCCCCGCACGACCTCCACGTCGAGGACGAACACGCCCATCCCGGCGCCCGCGCCCGTCACGTTCCCCAGCCCGGCCTCGTCGAGCGCGGCCCCAAGGGCTTCCTCGACGTCGTCACGGTCAGTCAGGTCGTCCGAGCCGACGGCCTTCATCTCGATGATGATCTCGTACAGCACCGTGTCGTCCACGCGGCTCAGCCTACCAGCCGCTCACTCATCTGGCCGCCGCAGCTCAGGTCTGGGAAGGTCAGTCCCACCAGAAGAACCACACGGGGTTGCGCAGCAACGTCCCCGCAAGGTTCGGGACGGTCTCCACACCCTGGTACACGATGTCCGAGCAGTACGCGAACTGCTCCGTCGCGAGCAGCAACGCCTCGGGCGCATCCCGGGGAGGGCGGTCCACCCTGAACTCCAGCACGTCCGACGTCACCGACACCACCTCCAGGCCGTAGCGGTCGTGCCACGAGCGCAGCACCGCCGTGTGCTCGCCGGGTGCCGGGCAGGCGTTGAACCCACCGAATCCTAGCCACGCGGGTGCGTCCCAGGAATGCTCGGTCTCGACGAGCGCGAGGTACACCCGCGAGTGCTCCACGAGGGTGCTCAGGTCGCGGACGCTGGTGATCGCGTCCTCCCACACGTCGGGGAGGGGCAGGTCCACGGGCACCGTAGTGGCGTACCGTCGGGCTTCTTCGGGGGTCCGCGCGACCTTCCCGACGTACGTCTCCGCGTCGGGGTCTTCCAGTTCCCCATCGAGCCAGCCGGTCAGCAAAGCGCGGGCGTCCTCGCCTTCCCTGAGAGGCTCGTCGCTCGCTCCGCCCGGATCGAACGGATCTTGTCCGGTGACGACGGGCCAGCACCCGGTCACAGGGTGTGCCTGGGCGAGCCGCGTCCAGACGCTTAGCGCGTCACGTCCAGCGACACTGAACGTCAGGACCGAATGGTCCCCGAAGGGCACCTCGCGGACGTCACGGTAGGCAAGGCGAGCGTCGTCGAGGACAAGGAGCGAAGGCAGCATGACCTCAGCGTACCCGTCGGTGGACGACGCCTCTCGGCGAGTACAGGCGCCTCCGTCGTGTCCGGTTCATGCTCCCTCCCCGCTGTCACCCACGTGGAGGCTGATCTCGCGAGCGTGCACGACGACCCGCTGCCCACCGTGGAAGGCGATCAGCATCGGGTACTGCTCCACCGGGTGGTCGTACGTCCGAATCAGGACGTCGTTGACGAACCACTCTGCTTGGCCGAGCAGGTCCGGGCTGAGGTACCCGACGTGCTCCAGGGTCAGGTCCTCGTCGGGCGGCATGTCAGGATCGCGCGGATGCACCACGAGGTAGTCCACGTCGTTGAAGCGCAACTCCAGCGTCGCGGGGTCCTCGGACGAGCCATACCTCGGCGACCGAACCCAGGACAGTCGCAGCGTCCGCGCCGTGACGTCGTACGTCAGGCTCGTGAAGTCGAACGCGTTGTGCAGGTCGTACCACCGGCCGTCCTGCCCGAACTCGATCATGCTGTCCGCCACCTCGAAGTTCGCGCGGCGCATCGGCACGCCCGCCCAGGCGGGCACGGGCGGCGCGTCCATCGTGATGTTCTCGAAGCCGACGTCCTCCTCACGTCCGGACGGCTCCCACCGGGCGTACTCGCGCCGAACGACCGCCGTGATCTCCTCGACGCTCAAGCCCAGCACGGCATGTAGGACCCGCACGGCCCGCGCCGCGCCCAGCCCGCTCTGCTTGGCGATGCGAGCACCCACTTCCGCCGGGACGCCCGTGTGGTCGAGTTGCGCCTTGAGTGCGAGTTCCTGAGGGGAGAAGCTCACGCCTGATCCTCGTTCCTGAGCGCCCGCTCGACTTCGTCGTGCAGCTCGTCGTCGCGGGCGCGCTGGTCCGCCCAGGCATCGCTGAGGTGCACGGCGCGCTTCGCTTCCCGGAGTTCCATCACGCCGAGGATTTTCAACACGCGCATGGCGTCGATCTTCCCGTACCCGGCGCTCCGCAGCAGACGCAACACGTCCTCCACGCTCCCGCCCTGTCTCAGCACGTCCCGCACCCGCGTCAGCGTGTCCTCCCACGCCGGGTCGAGTTCAGATTGCCGGGCTTCGGCCTCGACCATCTCCCCGAGCTGCCCCTGGTACTCGTACAAGGTGACGCCGTACTCGGCCTGCACGTACGCGTCCTTGCTGTCCACGAGTGACAGGTCGAACACCCTTTGCATCAGTAGGATCACCCTCATCGCCGGCACCCCGCGTCGCCGCGCCTCACGCGCCACGTCCACGGGCGTAGCGCCTCCGGCGGCCAGCGACCGGTAGAGCGCCTCGTCCGGGATGATCGTCATGCCCGAGCCTACCGAACACGGCGGGCCTTGAACACCATCGGACCCGCTCGTGGGAACGCACGGGCGACCAAGACCGGGCCGCGTCTCCCTCAATCCCCGTCGCTGCGCAGGCTCGTCGTGAGCTCGACCCGAAGGACCTCCAGGTCCGCGCACGCCAGTAGCGCCCGCGCGAGCGGCTCGCTGCCCCCGACCAGCGTGAACTCTGCCGCTTCGTGCGCGGCCACGCACCACGCGCGGTCTGCCGGCCACCACATCACGAGGTCGCCGCCCACGCCCAGGGTCAGGTGGTCGACGACGTCCGCGAGCGTCCCTTCGAGCACCACGTCCGCCCCGCCGAGTTCGCCGAGCCTCAGCAGGCACTCCCCGCTCGTGAAGGGCGTCAGCACCCGCCCGAGCGCCCGCAGGGTCGCGGGGTCTGGCACGCCCACGAAGGGATACCTCAGGTCGGGAATGTCCGGCACGACGTCCTCGTCCACCTCGGGCGTGAGCGGGAGGCGCAGGGCCCCCAGCAGGTCCCGCCACGACAGCCGGTCCCACCCGGGCGACTTACTGTGCGAGGCGGAAGGGTCGATTTCCCCGGTCGTCACGTCGCTCCGCCACCGGGCGAGGGCGGCGTCCAGCGTCACGCCACGCGGAAGGAAGAACGGGTGCAGCAACTTGACGTACGCCTCGTACACACCCGGCAGGAGGGTCCCCACGACCGCCCGCCACTCATCCGGCCGGGTCGCCGCGCGGATCCAGCCGTACGCGGACCCTTCAGCGTGCTCGCGCATCACGCCGGACCCCCGGGGCATGGTCCGATGGTCATACGACGGGCGCCACTAGAGTCAGCCCCGGCAGGCGCAACACCCACGGTTCGTCCTGCCGACCGCTGAAGACCTCCAGCGTCCAGCCGTTGTCGAAGTGCAGGGCCGGGTCGAGCGCGAGCCTATCGCTCTGCACGTCGACATGCACGAGCCGCGCGCCGACGAGTTCCGCCACCCCTTGTGCGTTCGGGCTGTCCCATCCGAAGAGGAGTCCCGCCTCGTCGAAGACCCGCCAAGCGGCGTCAGTGTTGAACGACCACCCCGGACCGCGCACGTTCAGGTTCTCCTGGTCCTCGGTCCACGCCACCGCGCTGACGAGGAGCGGAAGTTCCGGCAGGACGTGGTCTCGAAGGAGGGCCTCCACCACGTCACTGTACGACGGCAGCTCACATGTTCGGCCTGCATCGACCCGCAGGTGCCTTCGTCGACGTCAGTTCGGGCCGCGCGGTGGTCGAACCCGCCGTGAACCTCGTGCCCGTGCCCGCCTTCGACCTCGTCAGGAATCCATCGGCTCGCGCAGCAAGGAGAGGTTCAGCTCGCTCCACGCTCGGGCCTCGCTCGTGAGCGCGGCGTCCGCGCAGAGGTACACGCGGTCGAAGTCCTCCGGACGCGCGGGGAAGGCCTGGTGGTCCCAGGCGCCGTCGTCCGAGTACACCACCCCGAGGGTGAGTTCGGCCAGCGCGGACGCGAGCGTCCCGTACAGCAGGTTGACCAGCGCGGGCTGCCCGGCGGAGCGCCGGAACGACCAGCAGCTGCCTACCGTGCGTGCCGCGTCCAGCACGCGGCCGTCCAGCAGGTGTTCGGCCGGGAACGGCAGGCCGAGGTCAGAGTCTTGCTTCGTGAGCATCAGGACCTTGTGGGTGGACGCGTCCGTCCCGCCGGACTCGCCCTGCACGGTGAACCACGCGTACTCATCGTGGGGCACGAGGAACGGCGCGTGGACGTCGAACTCCACGGGTTCGTCACCCGAGACGCTGATGCGACTGCGGTACCGCTCGACGGTCACGCGTGGCCGCGCCGGGAGGTCGTGGTCATGCAGGAACGCGTGGAGTTTCTCCTCCCCGAGCGCGCGGACCGCCTCGAACGAGGGCGCGACCGCACTGCCGGGGTAGACCTCGAAGGTCGTGGCCACCGCGTCAGGTCCCCTCGACCGAAAGGCGCACCCGCAGCGGCGCCGGGGACTCGGCCGTCAGGCACATCAGGGCACCCTCGCGGAGCTGCTTCAGGGTGCTGCGGAAGGACGCGTCGCCCAGCCTCCAGGTGTCCCCGAGGAAGAAGCTCGCTTCGAGAAGCTCCAGGACCTCCGGGCGGACGCCGAGCGCGGCGAGGCGGGCGTTGCGGAAGGGATGGAGCAGCATGCGTTCGGCGTCGTCGACGTGCACCACACCGCGCTCGACGACGTCGAGCAGGCCCAGCAGGAGCGTGAGCAGCACCGTCTCGTTGGACTTCACGTCCATGTCGAGGGTCATCCGGACGTTCTCGGTCACGCTTCCGTTGTACGACACGCGCCCATTCCGGGACGCGCGGCATCGGACGTCTTCGTCACCCTGGGACATCTGCACGCTCCACGGTTCGTACGATCGGCGCATCATGACCTCACCTGCCGCAGGACACGCCGGACCGTGGCTGCTGACCGCGCCCCTGCTCGTCACCAGCATCCTCGCCGCGGCGACGGCCGTCTTCCTGGTCGCGATGATCCTCGCCAACCTCAGCGAGCCCATCGGCGCGATCATCTTCGGTCCGGTGATCGCCGGCGCCCTCACCTGGGCGGTCCTGTGCGTGGGGATCGCGTGGGCCCTTCGTTACCGCGACGCGGGCGTCTTGACCACCGCGAGGGTGCTCGGCGCGGTGCAGATGCCCGGCGGGCTGCTCGTCGCGCTCTTCCTGTCGAGCGCCGCGAGCGACTCGGCCCGAGCCGTCACGGTGAGCCTGGCCGCGCTGCACGTGCTGCTCGCCCTGGTGCTGCTCGTCGCGTCGAGCACGCCGGGCGTCCGCGCCTGGTACCGGGACGCCGCGGCGCGGGACGCGTGAAGGGCGCGCTGCACGCCGCGGTCGAGGGACTCTACGAGGCCTTCTCCTCGTACACCCTGCCCACGCGCGTGGACATGTCACCGTACCGTGACCCGGAGCGTGAGCTGGGCGCGCTGCGCCGCCTGCCCCTCCGGAACGTCCCCGCGGGTGACCTCGACGCGTACGCCTCGCACGCGATCACCACCGTCGGGGACGAGGACCTCCTGCGATACGCCCTGCCTCGTCTGCTGGACCTCACCGCCCGCCGCGAACTCCTCGCGAACGAGGAGATCGTGCTCGGGAAGCTCGAAGCGGCCGGGTGGCGCGACTGGACCGACCGTGAGCGCGCGGCGATCCTGGCCTTCCTGGACGCGTGGTGGGCGGACGTGCTGGACACAGGGGTGGAGCCGAACGACTGGAGGGCCGTGACGACGTTGGGCGCGGTCGCGCAGACGAACCTCAGCCTCGCGCCGTACCTCCACGTGTGGGAAGCGCGGACGGACGATACGGCCGCCGATCACCTCGCGAGCGTCGTGAACGCGCTGTTTGAGAGCGAACGCGCGGAGCTGGTCACGGACGGCTTCTGGGACGCCCGGCCGGGGCAGGGGGCGCAGCTGCGGATCTGGCTGGCGCGTCCCGAGACGCTCGCCCGACTCGAACGAGGTGAACGTCGGGCGTACGAGCGCGAGGACGAGGAGCTCGTGGAGACCTACGGGTGGGCGGTGGCGGCCCTGCGGGTCGTGCTCGGCGGAGCGTAGGACGTGGGCGTTCAGTCGTCCTCGACGGTACCGCCCTCCACGCGGTACACCCACTCGACGTCGTCCAGCCGCGCGACGACGGATTCCACGAACCCGCCGCTCCGACCGTAGAGCGGTCCGGAGACGCGCATCCGACCACCGCCCGGTTCACCCAGCCGCACGTGGTACGACGCGACCTCGTCACCCGACTCGGCGAGCTCCAGCCGGACGGACAGGGGCGTGAGGGTCTGATCGCTCATCAGCAGGCCCGCGCCCACGAGTTCCGCCGTATCCGGTCCCACCTTACGCGCCTGAGCCACGAACACACCGTCGAGGGTCTCCGATGCCCACTGCGGGTACCGCCGCGCGAGCAGATGGGGCAGGTACAGCTCCAGCAGGTACGCCAGGTCCGAGGACGGTTCGACCGCGAACGCCGAGCCGTCAGGAAGGCCTTCAAGGGCGGCACGCAGCTCGGATGCGACCTTCGATTCCAGGCTCGCGACTGGAGACCGGTGCTCGTCTGGCGAGCTGCTCACGCGCGGTCCTGCTCTTCCGCTGCGATGCGCGCAGCCTCCCACGCTCTCGAAGGTGCGTTCGGCGGGGGGCTCACCCCTGACCCTCCCGGCGCGCGAGATGTCGGTCGAGGTCGAGGACGTGCTCGCCCCAGTGCACATCCGCCGCAAAGCGCAACCACGACCACGCGCCCGCCTCGTCCACGCGCGCGAGCTGCATCGCCTTGTCGAGGTCGACGGCGATGTCCGTCAGGTCGTCGATGGCGTCCCCCACCTCGACGATCGCGTCGACGTCGAGGTTCCCACCGATGTCTGCGTCGTGGAAGCCCAGCTCCGGCCACGCCCGCTCGACCTGCCCGCGGAACTCCGCGTACCTGTAGATCGGCTCGACGTCCTCCGGCCAGGTCAGGTCGTTCGGAACGGCGAGCACGCGCTCCAGCAGCGACCGCAGCACTCCCCGGAGCTCGGTGAGGGGCGCGCCGTCGCGGTACACGATCAACCGCGATGCCCGCTCGATCATTCCCGCGAGCTCGACGGTCGTCACGACGTCCCGTTTCCGAAGTCCGCACCTTGAGCCATCACGCCCACCGTACACGACCCTGCCCGCTCGTACGTCCCTCGCGGCCCGTACACTGACCGCATGCTGCTGTATCCCGCCGAGCCGTTCGCCGGTCGCGTGCCCGACGAAGCCTACGCCCTCGAACTCGCCGAAGCCGAACGTCACGGCCTCAAGGCGGCGCTCGTCGACTTCGAGGAGCTCGACGGCGGGAACACCCCGCGTGCGCTGCGGTGGGTGCCGCGCGCGGATGTGGGAGGCGTGGCGGTGTACCGCGGGTGGATGATGCGCCCCGAGACGTACGACGCGCTCCACGACGCGCTGCGCGAGCGGGGGTGGACGCTCGTGAACACCCCCGAGCAGTACCGGCACACCCACCACCTGCCGCTTTCTTATGATCTCATCGCGGACGTCACTCCACGCACCGTGTGGGTGCCCGCCGCGACGCCCTCTGAGGTGAACCGCGCGGCGGTGCGTGAGGCGCTCGCGTCCTTCGGTCCTCACCCGGTGATCGTCAAGGACTACGTCAAGAGCCGCAAGCACGAGTGGGCCGAGGCGTGCTTCATCCCCGACGCGAGCGACGACGACGCGATGCGGGTGGTGGAGACGTTCCTCGCGCGGCAGGCGGAACAGTTCCAGGGAGGGCTGGTGCTGCGCGCCTTCGAGCGGTTCGCGGCGCTCGCGACGCACTCCAGGAGCGGCATGCCCCTCACGCGCGAGTACCGGCTGTTCGTCCTGGACGGGCGGGTCGTGACGAGCGACGCGTACTGGGAGGAAGGCGAGTACGGGAACGAGGAGGTGCCGCTCGCGCAGTTCGATGCGGTCGCGCGGCGGGTGCGGAGCCGCTTCTTCACGATGGACGTCGCGCAGCGTGAGGACGGCGCGTGGCGGGTGGTGGAGCTCGGCGACGGGCAGGTCGCGGGCCTGCCGGAACGCGCCGACCGCGCGAGACTGTACGACGCGCTCGAGAAGCTAACGTGAACGTGAATCGCTGAACGTCATGGGGAACCGCTCCGTGGTCACCGGACACATCCGCCTGCGCGGCAACGACGACGTCGAGTTCAACCGCCGCGCCCTCGCCGACTTCAACTTCGACGCGTCGTTCCCGGACGTCTTCCACGTGGAGCCCGCCCCGAGGTACGGGGCGCCGTCGATCTTCCTCGGCGGGACGTTCAAGGAGATCGAGCAAGACTGGCGGGCGTGGCTGTCACGCCTCGCCGGCCTGCTGTCCACCCTGGAGGCGGTGGAGGCGACCGTGACGCTGGACGGCTGGCGGGGGCGGTTCACCTGGGTGCTGCAACCGGACGTGGTCGCGCGCGGCGAAGCGTGGCCCGCTTCGCTGGTGGGGCAGCGCTGGGTGCTGATCGAGTGGCCGCAGGACGAGGCGGACCTGACCGTCGAGGACGGGTCGGACGCGCCCGACGAACTCGAACGCCTCGCCGACCGGCCCTGAGGAGCCACGTCGACGCGACCGTTCCTGCCGGGTGCGCGACGTGCACGTCAGTCTCGTACCGGCACCTCTACAGGCATCGCGTGCGGGACGAACCGCTCCAAGCCGAGGAGGTGATGCGTCCGACCCTGGGAACCTCGACAGCGTCGGGCTCACCCGGAACGTGGGGTCAAGGTTGCTCGCGTCGACGTGACGCGATGTCCGCGAAGCGCCCCAGCACGTATCGCTCGAAGATCGGTTCGAGGGCCGTGTCCAGCCACGGATCCTCCCAGGTCACGTCGCGCTCGAACGCCTCCAGGATCACCTGCTCCACGTCCGGGAAGCGCCACAGACGCCCGTCGCGCGCGAGGTCACGCACGCGGTGCCCCCACGGGTGGTTCAGGTCCTCACCTTCGTTCCACAGGTCGTACAGTCCGCACAGCAACGCGATCACCGACCCTTCGCGCAGGAACGCCACGTCGACGTCCACGGCGGGCTCGCCCGTGGGCTCGTCGTCCAAGTCGATGTAAGCGTACGGATCGAAGGTGCCCGTGTCCGTTCCATGGAAGAAGCCGCGGGTTTCGGTGAGTTCGGCGTACATGAGAAGGATGTCCCGAAGGGCTTGCCGGGCATCGTCACGACTGGGCGGTGTCATCTCAGCGTCCTCCACACGGCCACGACCTCCGCCGGGAGCGGCCCGCCCCACGCGCGCTCCCGCGGCGCGCCGCCATGCGGGCACGACGCCATGTCCGGCTCGGAGACGTCGTTCGCGTTCAGCCCTGCCTCGATCGCCTCGTCCAGCCCGCCGGGCGTCACAAACCCAGCTTCGCGGCCAGCCACGCGGGCGTCCACGCCGCCGAGCGGGGAAAGGCGCGCAGGTCCGCCGCGTACTCCTCCGCTCCAGGCGGACCCTCGTGGAAGTCCGGTTCACGCTCGAAGTCCGCGACGATTCGCGCCGTCCCGTCATGCGAGAGCCGCACGGTCGCCACGAACCACGCGCCCCGCTCCGGCACGCGAGCTACCCGCGCCGCCCGCGCTTCCCGCAGGAGCGGTTCGAGCGCCGCCGCTTCGGGCAGGGGTTGCGGTCCGTGCCGCGGGAGCCGCGCCTCGTACCGATCCCCGACGAGCGACACGTGGACGTCCGTCGTGCGCCACGCCTCCTTGGGGCGGTACGACTCGAGCAACTCACCGATGCGGACGAGCACGGGGTCCTCCCGCGCGGCCTGGAGGCGAGCTTCCTGCCAGGCGTCCATCCAACCCTGCAAGTCCGAGTAAGCGCCGCGGACGGGCACGAGCGCGTTCAGGTCCTCCCGGCCGAGGCGTGCGCGCAACCAGGCGGCGAGGTCGGGCGCGTCCCCTTCGTCCTCGTCCTCGTCGTCTTCGAAGGGAAGGAAGCTCCCGAGTGGCCCGTCATCTTCGAACGCTCCGAGCGCGATGCGGGCGAGCAGACCTTCCAGGTCGTCCGCGAGGATCTCGGTCTGACCTTCCGAGCCGAGCAGCACGATCGGTGCTACAACGCTCGCAGGGCCGTGCGGGTACCAATGACCGACCATCGAGCCGTCCCCGAGCTGCATGAACGGCGCGAAGTGCCCCGCGAGGTCCGAGCCGTCCTCGATCCAGAAGTCGTCGAGGCGGCTGGGCACGAGCTCGTAGGTGGTGTACCGGTCGGCGTAAGATGTGGCGTGCCACGTGGCGAAGTCGAGCAGAAGCGGTGAGGGCCGCGCGGGTGGCGGGAAGATCCGGGCGAAGACGAGGTCGTGCGGCACGCGGTCAGTGTAGGGCCCGCGCGTGGCGAGGGCATGCCATCCTGAGCGCATGCCCGTCCGCTGCACCGCTCGCGCCGTCGCCGTCGAGGACCTCGACGACCTGAACGCCTTTCTCATCGCCCTCGCGGACGACGCGAACGAGCCCCAGCGCACCGTGGAACTCCAGAAGGCGCTGGAAGCGGACGAGGACGACCCGGACTCCGACACGTTCTGCGTCGTCCTCGATGGTGGAGTGACGCACTTCGGCGGCGTGACCGCCTGCCATCTAGACAAGGGCACGCTGGTCCTGCGTTTCGACGAGGTGGCCGCGCGGGTGTTCGAGACGGACGGCGTCGAAGTCACGCTCGAACTGACCGAGACCGAACGGGCGATGCTGCGCGACGGTCTGCGCCGTCTGTTCGACGGTGACCGCCTCGCGCCGGACGCGCTCACGCTCGCGTGAATGCCGACGAGAAACGCGCCCTCCTCCGCCGGGCGCACGGACACGTCGACCCGGACGGGCGCGACGACTTCATGCTTCTCGCCTCTGAGGCGCGCGGCTTCATCGAACTGCTCGCGTCCCTGGACATCGAATGGATCGCTGAGCCGCGACGTTGCGCTGCGTGTCCAGGGACGCCTCCGCGAGCGCCCGCACGTCCTCCCTCCGCGAGCAGCGCGCGGACGACGCGCAGCAGGGCGTGCTGCTGCGCCGCCCATCGGTCGAGCCGCGCGAGCACCACGGAAAGGATCTCCTCGTCGTAGTCCGCTTCCGCCCGCGAGCGGCCGTACGGGTTCACGAGCGGCCAGTCGAGCGGCCCGCCGAGGTCCCGCCATACGAGCGTCAGGGTGTCCACCTGCTCGCGCGCCCAGACGCCGGGCTCGTCCGGGGTGAGGTCGTCCGTGAGGTGCGAGAGGGCGTACCCCAGTCGGTACAGCTCCCACTCCCGCCGCGCGAACACCTCTGGGAGGCCGTCGAGCCGCGCGAGCTCACCGAGCGGCCCGAGGGCGTGCGATCGGTCCTCGTCGTCCGCGAGGCTCGCGAGGTCCGAGAGCGGCACGAGCGCCCGCTCCCCGTCCTTGACGCGCAGGATGCGGTCGAGCGCGAGGTCACGGACGTCTTTGACGCTGAGGAACATGTCCGCCCATCCGGCGAGGACGGCCGACCACGACAGGGTCGAGACGTCCGGTTCCATGCGGGTCATGCGTCCAGCCCGTAGTAGCCGCGGTAGAACGCGAGGTGCGCCTCGGGCGTCCAGTCCTCGAACCCGCCGTTCGATTCGGACGCCTCCACGAACGCGAGGAGGTCCAGCGCCTCGGGCGTGCCGAGCGCGCGCAGGTTCGCTTTCGTCGCGGTCACGCCCGCCCCGCAGACGAATTGATAATCGACGCTGCATCCGGCGTCGAAACTCGACGCCTTCGCCCGCCAGATGCGCAGCGCGTCCTCCACGCGCCCGTGCGTGAAGAGTTGCAGGCAGTGGACGCGCATCTTCAGCACGTGCCCGTCCATCCCACGGGCGGCCTCGGCGTCGAGCGCCTCGTGGATCGCGGGCAAGTCACGCACTTCGGGCACGAGGCCGTAGCGTCGCAGCGCGGCGAGTTCTACGACCTCAGGGTCCTCCACGTCGTCCTCATCGTACGCGTCGAGCCGCAGCCGCGCGGCCACAGCGGGATCACGTGGCACGAGGAGGGTCTCGACGGGCGTGACGAGCCGCGCGAGGTCCGTGACGTGCTCCCGCTGCGTCCGCACGAGGTCGCTGACGTCCTCCACCCCGAGGAGGATTTCGGTATTGAAGCGCCGCAGCGTGTCCCCGCGCAGCCCGAGCTGCAACGCGCGCCGCTCCAGCTTGCGTCCGGTGGGGTCGTGGTCTGGGTCCCACTGGACGCGCACGTCGCTCACGCTCACCGCGTCCTGCCACGCTTCCCGCGTGGGGTACAGCGAGGGGTCGTACGAGGACGGCACGGCGTCCCGCAGGAGCGCCTCGAAGCTCACGCGAGAAAGCGTGAGGGCCAGCGTGACCTCCTGGTCGGGCTTGGTGCCCCAGCCGGAGCGGTACATCATCCAGAGGAAGTTCGGCTTGATCCACGTCATCCGCGAGAAGCTGAACCCGGAGCCGAACCGCCCGTGCCGCGCGGCGAAGTGGCCGATCTCGGGTCGGTACGCCTGGTAGACGATCACGCTGTGGTCGTCGTGCTGCGCGAGGACGTGTCGGCCCGCGCGGGGCCAGCGCCTCTGCTGTTCGAGGTAGGGAGCGGTCGGGAGGGGCACGAAGGCATTCTCCTCCACGGCTCCTCGCTGGTGGGTGCGCTTCCTGGCGGAGACCGACCTGCGCGTGAAGGCCTGCACGACGTAGGTTGAGCGTCCGCCGAACCCGTCGAGTCCGGTCCTCGGATGAGCGTGAGGAGTGCGGCGCGGCGGCCTATGCTTCCTGCATGACCGCCCTCCTGACGGCGGACGGCCGCACCTCCCATGAGGGATGCGCGTGACCGTCGCGGCCCTGCGGCCCGTCTTCGGGTACGTGTTCACCGGGTACGAGATGGTGGACTCGGCGCACTTCTCGTCACGGGAGCCGTGGAGTTCGCTCTGGTACGTCAACGTCTTCGACGACGACGTGTACGCGCTCGTCGCGCACCTGCTGGACGAGGAGGTCCTGACGTCCGTCCCCGGGGGTGGGTTCGTCTACGGCGCGCCCGCGCCACACGTGGACCCGTCGCGCCGAGCGGTTCCGCGCGACGGGTGACGCGATCGCCGCCGTCCTCGACGCCGAGCTCCCGGCGCTGCTGTCTCGCCGGACGTCCTGACGCTCGGCCGCGCCCGTTCCACGCGGGGTGGGAGTGGCCGGCGACATGCTCGTCACGCGTGGGGTGCGGTGTCGGGTCGTTCGGCCCTTCGGGCGCTCCGGCGGTCGGTGCGGCGGAGCGCCGCTCTACACTGGAGCGCGTGAATCGGCGACGTCATCCCCCGCGGCGAACATCGAATCGGCCTCTCGAGCGTCCAGGGCGGGGGGCGTGTGGTGATGGGCGGCCCCACCATGTACCGCATGGACAGTGAGCTTTAGGTGCGTCGTGGCCGTTCGGTCTCGTTCGACTGCACGGTCCGCCCGGAGCCGCTCCCGGAGGACTGGTGGTCGCCGGACTTCCCCTCGGACGTGGACGCGTCAGCGTGCCTCCTCCCGAGGAGCTGGCGGAGACGCCGGACCTCCGCGATCAACCTCGGGAGGTCCTGACGCGCGCAGGCCACGAAGTCCTGGTCCGCCAGCGTGCCGCCTGTCAGGTAGAGGTCCTCGCCGTCGCCCAGCCGGATGAAGCTGTCCCCGCTCATGTGGTCGCGGCCCTCCACGAACGACGTCCAGGGACCCCGGGACGCGGCGAGCGCGCGCCGTTCCATGACGGTCAGTTCCGCTTCCGTAAGGGGATCGTCCTGCTGCGCCATACCGCAGGATACGGGGGAGACGTCCCTTCACGACGGGTGAGCTGGCTTCGACGACGCGGTGCGTCCGAGGCGATGAGCCGGACGGGCGGGCGTGCCCCCGACCGTGGCAGACTGAGGCATGCTGGGCGACGACCCCCTCGCGCCGCACGCCGTTCCCTTCGCGCGCCTGATGTTCGGCGCGCACCCTGACTGGCGTCCCCTCGCTCAGGAACGCGAGGGCGGCGCCGCGTTCGAGCTCAGCGTGCCTTCTCCTGCCGACCCTGACGTCCAGCTCTGGCTCTCCACCGAGGATGACGAGCTCACCGTGGGCTTCGCCGACTGGCACGCTCACTTCGGCTGGTCGGACGTGCCGCACGAGCAGTCCGCCCGGGAGGCGTTCGAGCTGATCGAACGTCTCGTGACGGACGCCGAGGGCGTGCAGTCCTTCTACGGTGACGCGCCGGGCTCGACGTGGCTGGGGTCGAGGCTGGTGTCTTCCACGGAGGGTCTGCTGGACGGCGCGGAGGAGTACAGGGCGCGTGGCGTGACGTTCACGCGGCGGCGTTCGTGGCTGGGCTCGTTGAATGCGGACGTCCGGCTCGATTGATCGGGCGGTCGAGGGGCGGCGAGCATGACGCGCTCAGCGGGAGCAGGGTGGAGTACGGTGGGGTCGTGGACGCGCGCGCGGTGCTGCTCGACGCCTTCGACGCTTTCGTGTGCGAAGTCGGGTTCGTCGTCGGGGAAGGTGCGCGGACGGTGGGTGTGTCAGGGTGGACGGTCGGGGCGGCGCGCACGGTCCCGTGGGGTGAGCAGAAGGTGACCTTGCACGCTCGATCCGCGCGGTCGGGTCGGTCGTGGGAGGTGCGGCTCGAGGTTCGCACGAGCTTCGTTGTGGTGGCGGACGTACCGTTCGAGGTGTCGTTCGTGACGTGCGCGGACCTCCTGGACCCCGCGTGGCCGCCGTGCTGGCATTTGTACGACCGGAACGCCCTCGGGATTTGTCGTGCGCTCCGGAGGTCGTTCCGTGCGGCGCTCCTGCCGTTCCTGGACGCCACGAGCACGCCTGGGGGGCTGGTGCGGTGGATGCTGGGCGAGTACGCGCCGATGCGGCTGCTGAGCGCTTCGCCGGTGCGTCCGGTGGAGCGGGCGCTGCTGGTGGCTTCGCTGCTGCCTGCGGGTGAGCAGGTGGACGCGGTGGTGGCGCTGCATGCGCTGGTGGACCGTGCGCGGGAGTGGTTGGCGCGGGGTTCCTCGGTCGGTTGACGTTCCGGGTTCGCCTTCAGGAAGCGACGATGATGGGGGAGGCGAGGAGCTCTTCGAGGATGTGCCGTTCGTCGTGCGGTCTGCGGGTGCGTGGAAGATGGCTCTGTTGGCGTGGGGTGTGGGACGTTCGTGGTGGGGACGTTGGTGAGGTTGCTGGCGTGGTGGTTGCCCGTTTGGGGTGTGTTGCTTGTCCAGACAACTGTAAAGTTTTATAGAACGGAGAGGGGTATTTTCCTCCGTCTCCTCCCCACGTTTCCCCTCCCCATTGCTCGCGTTTTCCCCTGGCGTGCGAAGGGGGGCGATCCTGTCGATCCTCCTCTCCCATCCACACCCCCCTCCCCGCTCCAGCCCAAGCACCAGCAGGGGAGAGGAGCTTGACGTCCGTAACGATCAACCTCAAACCACGCGTTCGCAGAGGGACGGCGCGCACCTACAACGAGTCGGCACTGACAAAGCAACCCAGAAACCCACGTCACAGCACCGATCCAGCGCTCAATTCTATAAAATTAAGAAGACCGCCCGTTCCGACCACTTCCCCCCAATTACAGGGTCTAACCAGTAAGAAACAAAGAAGAACAACACCCACCCCGCCACACCACCCATCCCCAAACAAAAAAAATGACCAAAAACAGTAATCACGGGGAAGTCCACCGCGCCCCAGAGCACGAGAACCACACCCCACACGGCACGCAACACAACGCGCAGCGTCACGCCGCCCCACAAGACGCGCAACACCCCCGCAAACGCCACCACACCTCCCGCCAGAACCCCTCGACCACCACGCGAACCCCACGGACACCCCACGGACACCCCGCGAGACCATGCCACACCACGAAAAAGCGGAGCCATCAGGCTCCGCTCCACCACATCAAACCACCCATACCCTCACGCGGCCGAACGCACCCCCGAAAGCAACCGACGCGCCTCCCGATCCAACGCCCGCAACCCCAAACTGTTGAGCACCCAGTTGAACGTCGCCCCACGCCCCGACGACGACCGGGACACCAAGTCCGCACGCCGCACCAACGTCTCGAACGCCGCCTCGTGAAGCAGAGCGAACCCGTCCGCCAGACCGGCACGCGACACCCGCCACGCCGCCCAGCACACCGACAACCACACCCGCTCACGCGACGCGTCCCCCAGCAACCGCGCCAGACCCGACGCCACCGCGCGCGCCCACACCCCCACCCCGTCACGACCCACCCCGGGACCCTCACGAAGCGCCGAGAGCACCTCATGCGTCGACGACAACCGCACCTCCTCCCGCTCACGCGCCGCCACCACCGCCGCCCGACCGAACCGCTCCGCCACCACCCACTCCAGCAGCACCAGACGACTCCCCGTCGGCAGCCCCGGATCACGACTCACCCCGTACCGCGCCCGCTCACGCGGAAACCGCTTACGCCAACCCGCGTCCGTGAACCGACGATGCACGTCCCGCGCCAGATCACGGTATCGTTCCGCCCGGAAGAGCGCCCGCCACCCCAGCACAGGTCCCTCACCCAACCGTGACGTCTCGTAGGGACGGTCCGGCAACGGCACCGCGAACAACTGCCCTGCCCAGCGCGACCTCACCTCACGATCCGGCTTCCCCACCGGCGCGTAATTCGTCGCCCACGCCCGCCGGTAACAGAAGCGCGCGAGCAGACTCGCGTGCTCGTGCAGCACCTCCTCCACACGGTCACGCGACAACCCGCACAACGCCCCCACCAACCACAAGGGCGCCACGAACCGAGACACCCGCTCCCCCTCACGCTCATGCACCAACGCCAACGTCAGGATCGCCGTGAGCGGCCCGTACAACGTCCCCAACTCCCCACGCACGCCGCGCAGCAACCGTTCCGCCCGCACCCAGTACGCCTCCGGCGCGAGCACCTCCAACGCACCCACCTGTGAAGGGACGTCCTCGTCCAGAAAATCGAACCTCCCCTCGTTCTCGGACGAGGACGAGGACGAGGGCGCAGCCGCGTCGTCGCAGAAGTCGCGCAGACTGTCCGCCAGCGCGTCCCCGTGCAACGCACGGAGCTGCTCCAGCAACGACAGCGCGGACTCGGACTCGCTCGACACCATGAACTCCAGCGTGCTGAGGCGCACGACGACCCACCGGGCCACACGCTGGAGAGCGGCGCGGCACGGGCAGAACGACCAGGCTGCGGAAGGTCAACCCCGACACGCGGGGAGGTACGCGACGAGCGTAGCACACGCGATTTTTCCCTCGGACCGTCAGGAGCACCTCGCGAGGGCCATGACGGGCCCACATCCGGATCAAGAGATCGAAAAACGGAAAACGTGCTTCAGCACGACGTACAACGTGATTCGCGCGGTGAAGTGCGCTCGTCAGGTGTCGAGAAAATACGGTGATTGCGCTCGGCAGGTGTCGAGAAAAAACGTGAAACGCGCCCGGCAGGTGTCGGAAAAAAGCGCGGAACGCGCTCACCAGGTGTCGAAAAAAGCGGTAAGTGCGCTCACCAGTTGTCGAACAGACGACCCGGTAGGCAGGAGTCCACGCTCCTGACGGGGAAGGTCAGGACGACTCGCGCTCACCATTCCAGCGTGAACCCGCGCTCGACGCGAGCGACCGGAACGATGCCAGCACGTTCTCCGGCACCACCACCACGACCACCGACGCGAGGAACGTATCGAAGTACGTGCGTTTCCCACCCGCCGCGCGCAACTCCACCTCACTCGCCGCGTCGTATGACCAGCCCGCGTGCACCCCGTGTTCGCGCAGCGCGTCCAGCGTCTCCTCGACCCGCGCGACGAACTCCGTCACCCGCCGCCGCTTACGCCACGCCGCCGCCTCACGCAACAACCCCGCGCGGCCCAGCAGTTCACCCATCGACAGGCGCCGCTCGGCGCCCTCACCGGCACTTTCACGGTACAGGTACGCCAGTTCCGTCCCAAGCTGCTTGGCGTACACGTTCGCTGCGACGTTCGCGGGCAACTCCACCAGCGACCGGAAGATCGGCGCGAACTCCCGCGTGAACACCTGCGCCCACTCGCCCAGCGCCACCCGCCAGTAACTCGGAATCGCCTGACCTTCCGCGATGCGGTCCTCCCCCTTCTCCATCACCGCCACGACGCGTTTCCCGCGCGCCTGACGCGTCTCCCCGTACGTCAGGTGCTGCTGACCGTCCTTCGACACGTACAGCCACATCCGCTCCAGGTGCATCAAGGCTTCCGTGCAGCGCACTAGGTCCTTCGGACGCACGTGACCGTTCGGGTGCGGCTTGAAGCCCAACGCGTGCGCCAGTTCGTCCGGGTAGAGCGTCACGGGCTTGTAGAAGTCCTCCCGTTCCGTCTCGAGCGCCTTCGCCGTCAAGAGCCGCCACACGTCCGACGTGCGCGGATCGAGCGCGAGCAGTTGCTGCCGCAGCTGCTCCGGCGGACTCACCGAATCCGTGTACTCGATCAGCAGCCCGCGACTGTACGCGTCCTTGAACGTCAACTTCTCCGGATCCCACCCGTCAGGACTGCGAGACGCGCGGTCCACCAGCACGCTCCGCACGTCCCCCAGGCCCACCAGCAGACCCGCGTCACCACGCGAGGGCGTGACAGGCGCCGCGGCGATCAACCCGAGCGTCGTCGCGTGCTCCAGGCTCTTCTTCGGCGCCCGGTACGGCAGCTGATAGTACACCCCGAGCGGCGCGGCGAACACCACGCGGTGCTCGTCGAGCAGCACGCGCGGCGCGTCCTCGTCACTCACCCCGGCGAGCATCAGGTCCACCGTCGCGGTCGGAACGGGCACGCCCGAACGATCGAGGAGCTCCACGAAACTCCACGCGAGGTAGTGCCGCTTCACGCTCTCGTCGAGCGGGACGCCGTCGAGCTTCAGGATCGTGTAGTCGTGCCGTTCGAGCGCGGCGAGTTCCGGCGCGTCCGGACTGGTCCGCGCGAGCCAGCGCGTGACCACGTCCAGCATGCCCTCCAGCGGAGGCAGCTTCGTGCGCGCCATCAGGTCACGCTCCGGCGCGATTCGCGTTGCGACATCAGAATGAACTTTACCATGTGCTTCCCCCCGGCCTGGAGTGCGCTCGGCAGGTGTCGAAAAAATACGGCGCGAGCGCACGTCACGGTCACGCACACCGGGACACCGTCCGAACGGGCGTTCACACCTCCGGCATACGGAGGCGCGTACCACGAATCACCTCCGAAAATGCGTCAAGTGCGCTCGGCAGGTGTCCACGCCGCCCTGGTCGCCACGGGTCCCGCCGCCACGCCGGGCACGCGTGCGACGCCCCGGGAACGAAGACGACGCTCCGTCAGCGCGTGCCTATGTCCCGAACGCGAGCGTTCGCGCGCTGGACTCGCACGGGTCGTCTTCGAGGCGGTGATGGATACCTGCAAACATTTCCGCATAACAGGATGGCTGCGTCCGCTTCCACCGCGTCCCTGCGCTCCACGCGAACACGACGTCTGATGTTCCTCTGACTTGGAACCGGACCTCGCGATCCTCGCGGCGCTCTTCGTGTTCATGCCGTTCGCGGTCTTCTTCCCGGACTGAAGGCTCCCCAGCGCGCGTCGTTGAGGGTGAGGACGCGTGACCCGCAGCGACGAGTGCTCTGCTCATCGTCCTGCGTGAGTGGTTGCCGGTCGCGCTGAGCATCCGCGTCGACTCGTGTGGGTTGCATGGACGATGAGGTGTTGTGGCGCGTCGTCCTGCTGCATGTCGACGTCAGCGCCGCCACGATCACCTTGGTTGAGGGCGAACGGACGGTCCTCACACGGACCTTGACCGGACCGTGAGCGCAGGGCAGTGCGCCGCCAGGGTCGCTTCAAGGAGACCCTGGCAGCGCACTGCCCTGCGTTCAGGCGAGGAGCTGACGATCAGGTGACACGACCATCGTCCCTTCGTGTCAGCGTCCGAAGGGGTAGAGCCAGTCGTCGGGGTACGTGCCTCTGGTGAGACTCATCCGCGTGTACAAGAAGCCGCCCTTTTCGTTGCCGGTGAAGACGCTGTGACAGACGTACTTGTAGGGGTTCGGGCCGAACAATCCTGGGGTTTGGGCGTTCCCCATCACCCGGTACACGCCGCCCTGCAGAAGGTAGATCGGCTTGGGTTCCTGCTTGAACTCGATGGTGATGAACGTGCCCTTGTCCACCTTGGTGCGCTTGACTGCGCTCTGGCACTGCTCGATCAGCAGGGCGTTCGTCGGGAGGCCCCTCAGGGCCAGGCGCGTGAGGTTCGGGAGGTCCTCACTCACGACGTTCGCGTTCTCGGTGTCCGCGAGGGCACTGCTGCTGACCTGCAGGACGTCCGGCGCGATCATCTTGGCCGGGATGAGCGGACGAGCGGCCAGCGCGGACGAACTGAGCAGTACAGCCAGCAGCACCAAGCGGTTCATACTTGACTGTACGACGGAGAGGCCATGACTCGGTCTTATCGGTCGACGTCCCAACCGCGTCACTGCGCTTTTTGCCACGCAAGAGCAGGTCCCGACGGCACTTTCGACTCCACTTCAGACACGAAACGCCCTGCAAGTTGTCCGCCATTGACCTCACCCGAAAATTCGATGCGTTTCCCCGCGTTCTCCCGGACTCCCAGGACCGTGAAGACAACCCCGGCCCCCCTCACCTCACCGTTCAGGTCTCCGACGTAATCCCACGGCGACAGTGGGTCCGTCGGATCGAGCGGGATCTCGAGTTCACCCGTGATGGAGGTCCCGGACTGCTCCACGAACAGTCGGTAGGTCATCGGCTGCGTTGGACCAAGTCGATTCCCTACCCAGTACCCGGTTACGTCGACAGGGTGCGAGGTCGAGCCGCAACCCATCACCAGTAAAGAGAGGATCAAACCCGTCGGGATTGAGATTCGTTGCTTCATGCTGCCTCCCTGACCTGCTCGTCAATCGCTGCCGGGCATGATAGAGGCGCGTTGATGATGTACGGATGGTGCGAGGGCAGCGTGGTGGTGCCTTGTCAGGGCCCAACGATGGCGACCATGACCTGCGCATCCTGGACTTGGCCCCAGCAGGATCGGAACGGATGAGCGGCACTTCCTGCGTCGTACCCGTCGTCGAGGTACGGCGGATCCGCGTAGACGAGGACGTGCGGATCCGCCACGTTCGCGAGGACGTCGAGGGCGGGGCGGCATTCGAGCTTTGCCTGGAGGAGCCGGGCCGCGGCGGCCGTGACGCGGTCCGGGAGCTTGGACCACACGGACGTCGGGGACGGCCCGGCGGGCGTGCGGGAGGGCCAGCCGTTGCGCGTGCCGACCTCGGGGCGGCGGGTGCTGAACTGCTGCCAGCTGACGACGAACCGGCGGGCGCGCTCCAGTGGCGTGACGTCAGGGGCGAACAGACCGTCCGCGCACGCCTCGTACTTAGCTCGTGACCAGGGGGTAAGGCTGAGGGCGTCCGCGAGCTCGAAAGGCTGGTCGCGCAGCTCGCGCAGGTACTCGACGCCCGCGATCTGCTCCAGCTCTTCGAGCGCCCACGCGCTGAACGCAGACGCTTCGCCCACACTCGGGTCTTCCAGACCCTCGCCCGTCAGGAAGAAGCGCCCGCGGTGCGTGAACTCGTCGTGCTCGTCCTCCGGCACGTCAGGAGCGCCGAGGTGCTCCCGCTGTCCTTCCTCGTTGAGCAACTGCAGGTGCTGCTCGACTCCACCTCAACGAGCAGCAGGAGGCCGCCCGTGGCCCGAGACCGACGAACCGAACGCACGACACGCTCGTGAGCTCCTGCAACTGTTCGACGGTCCACGTATCGCGTCTGGAGCTTTGCGCGCAGCCCGGCATGCCTGCTTGCTGCTCGACGCGAATCCCGTTCAACGGTGGGCGAGTTGTTCGTGCTGACCCTGACGTACGTGCCGATGGCGAGCGTGCTGCTTGTGGGCATGCTGATCGAGGACCTGGAGGCGTTCGTTCAGGAGGCGCGAACCGGCGTCACGGTCGACCTCTCCGGGCGCTGGGTGGACGGCTGCTCAGCCCGAGGAGCGCGGGAGTCGGCTGCGGCGCTGGTCGCGCCTCTCATGTGGTCGTCCGCTATGGTTGCGCGATGGGCGGACACGCCGGACTCGTGACGCTCGGCGTGGTACTCCTCGCGGCGGCACTGGCGCTGTTCGCGGACGACGCGTCGGTCGCGCTTCCCGCCTTGTTGATGGGCGGGGTAGGCGTGATCCTGATTGTCGTGGGCCTTGTGTGGAACGAGTGGCGAGACGAGTAGCGTCACACAGCAGGAATGTAGGGAAGGGGCCCGGCTCGGGGAGCTTGAGTGGGCCGCCGTGGAGGACCTGCGCGAGAGGCTCGCGCCCCTCCTGACTTCGGGCGGGTGTTGAGCTGCCCAGGAAGTGAAGATTCCCCCGACCGCACTCAGCGGTCGGGGATCTTGTCATTTGGGTCAGGCCTGCAGGCGGAGGCGAAGGTGCGCTTGGAGGGCGTCGAGCACAGTGGCGGGCGTGTGTGTCTGCTTGGTGGACAGCCGAATCAATGGCAGGAGCGCACTCCGGAAGGCGAGGTCCTTGACGGCGTCCCGGTTCTGCTGGACCTCGCTGTTGTGGGAGGGTCCGTCGAGTTCGATGGCGCAGACCGGCTCGTAGTTGCTGGTGCTGACGATCAGGAAGTCCACGTGCTTGTCACGCAGGCGTGCGTACGTGGCCTGCCGGTCCTTGCCTTCGGTTGTAATGGTGAACAGGTCGTTGAGGCGCACGTTTGGGAAGACCTGGTAGGGCTGACCGTCGAGGGCGGTGACGAGGGTGCGGTAGAAGGCGTTCTCGCTGCGGGAGAAGAAGTACTGCTTCGTCTTGAGCGGCAGCACGCTTGGCAGCGGCGTGGTGCCTGACGTGGAGCCGTGGGGCCCGGAGGAGGCGCCGCTGTTGTTCCGGGAGAGCAAGAGGAAGGCCATGACCGCTGCAACGACCAGGAGGAGGAGGAACCCGGGCATGCCGTAGGGTATCCGGTCTCTGCAGCACGACGTGCCGCACTTGCGTCATGGAGGCGGGGGAGTGCGTGGCACACTCGCGTGGTGCGTGACCGTCTGATCCTCGTCGTCCTGGTCCTGCTGCTGTTCGCTGGGGCGGGTTTGGTGCTCGTCGGCCTGATCGGCCTGCTGTAGGGTGGTCGTTTCCGTTGCTGTCTGGATGAGCGTGTCTGGGGTTTGACAAGAGTCGTCGGATGATGAGGACCGGTGTGTGGTTGTGGGTGCGGTGGCTCCCTTGACGGGTGTCTGGCACGCTGTTTCTTAGTGCAAACCAGAACTATAGCGTGAAGTACTTCATGCTCCCTGAAGATCGTTCCTTCGTGAGCAGTCAATAAGAAATTTACGACTAGTGTGAGTTCACCGGCAGAAACGCCGTAGGACACCACCTCCCTTCATGAGAGAGGCGTCCTCACCTCTACCCCCTCCCCGGAGACGCCATGCACGAACACCTCACCCACAGCTGGAGCCCCACCTACATCACCCTCTCCTACATCATCGCCACCCTCGCCTCCTTCGCCGCCCTCCAGCTCGCCACCCGCGCCGGACAACGCACCGGCGCCTCCCGCACCTTCTACCTCCTCACCCAGGGCCTCCTGCTCGGCTTCGGCATCTGGGCCATGCACTTCATCGGCATGCTCGCCTGGGAACCCAACGCTCCCGTCGGCTACGACCTCCTCCCCACCGTCGG
>NZ_KI912675.1:92252-92453 GCF_000519345.1 Deinococcus pimensis DSM 21231 | reverse complement strand
TACACCGGCATGGCCGCCATCCAGTACACCAACGACCCGAACGCGGCGAGCGTCGCGCGTGGCTCGGACACGTCCTTCCTGTCCCTGCTGGTGATCATCGCGACCATGACGATCTTCGCGTTCACCATCGTGATGTACCTGATGGACAGCAACGACATTGACACGAACTTCGCCGCGGGCGATTGAACGAACGTTGTCCGT
>NZ_KI912675.1:480-92152 GCF_000519345.1 Deinococcus pimensis DSM 21231 | reverse complement strand
GACGGCACCCCTGGCGATCGCCAGGGGTGCCGTCTGTCCTTTGGCCCGGGAGGTCGTGAGGCCCGTTGTGACGCCCACGCGTAGCGCCGCCACCTGTACACCACGCATGACACACGCGGTGTGCGTGAACGCACGCTGAACGTCAGGACTGCTCGCGCTGGAGCCGCTCGATCCTCGGGCGGCGCGTCTCCTCAGGCAGGTCGCCCTCACGCACGGGACCCCAGCGTCCCAGGTCGGGCCCGAGGAGGCGGTAGACGGCGCGGCGCAACTCCCCGGACCCGTGACGAACCTGGCCCCAGATGTTCTCCAGGTCCGCGTCGTCCTGCATCCCTGACGTGCGCGGCTCAGCAGTCATTGTTGGAGGTATTCGGTCGTGTCGAGATTCTCCAGCACCCGCTCCAGCAACGCCCCGATCTCGGTGCGGACGTCGTTGGCCTTCTCAGGCCACGGGCCGCTCACGCGGATCTCGTTCACACCGGCCAGGGTGACACTGACGTCAACGTCGCCGTAGCGTCCCTGGACGGCATCGGTGAGTTGCTCCTTGATGGCGGCGAGCATGCGGTCGGCGTCCAGTTGAGGTGGAGCGGTTTTGCTGCCCGCCTGGGCACGGGGTTGTTCGAGTTTGAATCGGACGAGAATGGTTCTGCTCATACCTCAACTTGTACGGGGAACGTACCTTTGTGTCAACTGACATGAAGGAAGGCCGGGTGCACTCGCGTCCAGCCTGAGACGTGCCGCTATCAGGCGCGGGACTTCTCGCTGTCAGGCGGAAAAGGCAGCCAGAAGAAAGCCCCACGGGCTCGAAGGACCGTGGGGCGCAACGGCTGAGCGGGGCGCGGCGTCCGGACCTACGCGCTAGGGCTCGCGTCGCTGGCCCCGCCGGCGAAGTCCGGATACGGAGGCGCAGAAGTGCGCTGCGGGTCGAACGGCGCGCGACTGCTCAGCAGGTCACGCGGGGTATGCCTGCTTCTTCGGATGGAAAGGTCAATGAGTGCTGCCGCGCTGAACATCGCTGCGAGCAGTCAGAGGAAAAGTGCCATGAGCATCGTGGCCTCCCAGCAGAGGGTCATGCGTTGGTCGTGATGCCCCCTGTGCTCTTCGTTGTACCGTCTCTGCTTGCCCCACGGACGACGAGATGCGGCACGTGAAGGAATGACAGGGAGTGGAGGTCTTCCTCTGAGTCCTCAAGTATGCGGGCCTCTTGAGGAAACACAGGCGCGCATGGAACATGTCCTATGCGCGCCTGTATTTCGGTCTTATCGGGCTGGTCAGAACAGGGCCCGAAAGAAGGCAACCCATGCCATCAGAGCGCCGGCCCCGATCGACAGGCCAATCCGCACAAACATCCAAATCCACTGCAAATTCGTGTAGCTGTTCATCATTAGGTCGACCGCGTGAGCACCAATGTCCTCCCCGCTCTGGAGTTGCTTCGGGTTGTACCTCACCAGCACCTCGGCACCGGTCGGCAGGGCCGCCTGACCTTCAAGCACTGCCAGAACGCGAAGGCGATTCTCGAATTCCCACTTCGTCATGTTGCTCGGCTGACGCACCTGTACGGACCTCAGCACAGGCGGACTGACGCGTTTGATCGCGTCCCCCTGCGGTGTCGTGAGGTGAACGCGTGCGTAGGCACCCGAAAGTTCGACGTGAGCCACGCCGTCATGGACAGCACTCGCCGCTTCGAAGGACAGCGGACCGACGGCGACGACGCGGGCCTTGGTGGTCGGCCACTCCAAGGGATTGAGTTCAGGCCCTCCATATCGGGTGCAGTACAGCGAATACAAGCCGATGCCGAGTGGAATTGCGGCCAGGACTGTGGCTCCCAGGGCGAGTAGAAGGTAGACCAAGGCGTCCGACGATTGCGGTCCAATCACGGAGACAGAATACGAACCGTGAATCGTGACTGGGCCTTATCTGCCCGGCGTTTACCACAAGCGTCGCCCTGCCTGTGACTGCCTTCTGTCAGCGCTCCTGACACCGAGTGGGGCAGTGAAGCCAAGTAGTCTGAACTGTGCGTCCACGCATTCAGGTCCCCTTCGGGCTGTTCGTTCTTACCCGCGCTGGTCTCGCGATCTCCGCGTCCATCACGCTCACCGTGGCGTATACGTTCTGGGTGGTGCGTACTGTTCCCGCAGAATGGTTTGCTTTCGTCGCTGCGCTCTCGCTGAGCATCAGCATGCCGATCGCTGTGATCGTCGGTCCCCTTGTGTCCTGGACGATGCGGTCCTTCAGCGTGAACATACGGGCCATCACGTACCTGTTGGTCTTCGCGACCATTGCTGCATCGCTTGTCTTGTTCAGACCAAACCAGTGGGGTTTCGACGTAGAGGATGCAGTTCCGTTGTCGATCCTGGGGGGGATCGGTGGACTGTGGTATTTCCTCATTGAATGCATCTACCTCTTGAGTCCCACAAGGCACCAGAAATGACCGGTACCTCCAGCGATCAAGCGTTGAGTTGAGGGTGCGGTCATCGTGCTGGTGATGTGGGGCGCGGTCAGACCTCACTCCTAGAAACGGTTTCAGAAGTCAGGGGCCCACCAAAAGTCAGCAGGACGCTGTACGAGTTCAGCAGCAATGGGGCGCCAAGCTAACGGCGGCCACTCAGCGCCTACCCTCAGCAGTTCATGGAACGCTTCGGCCTCCACCGCTGACGTGCTGTACAACCGCCCCCACCGCGCGGGCACGTCGTCCGAGAACCAGCGCGTCCCGTAGAACGGCTCCAAGAGCAACCGAGTGGACGGGCCGATGAACCACTGCCGCACCGAATCCGACGCTTCCTCCACCCGTCTGAGGCCAAGCGCCTCCACGGCGCCCATGACCGCGTGCCAGTACGTCTCATCGTCGCGTGGCCGAACATCCAACCTCAGGTAGTACGTGGTGTGGGCTGGGCGAATCACCGTGTCCCACTCGAACTGAAGCGCCTGCCCCTCTACCAGGACGGCGGCGCTGCTGGCGTGCAGCTCACGGTTCACCTCGATGCGGCCGTCCTCACGGATCCAGAAGCCAAACGGAATCGCGTCCGTCACGACCACGCACTCGTCCTCGTACGGCTCCCCAGGGGCGTTGTCCGGCTCGCCCGACTGGATGCCCCACAAGTACGGTGTACGGCGCTGCGCGTGGTCCATCGTAGAACACGTGCCCGGCAAGTTCGCGCTGGAAGGCAATCACCGCGTCAGACACCAGGAGTCCCGAGCGTTCGAAGCGTGTCGGCATGTCCTCAGGACGGACGAAGCCATGCCCGTCCCGATCGGTGCGCTGACGAGGAAACGCCTGAAGCAGCCGCGTCGCTCGGCTCGACCATGACCAGGTCATGACGGCGAACCCTCGCTTGACGCGGCGCGGCTGGGTCGAAGGTGCGGCACCCCTTCACTGTAGTCGGCGTCGCAGGACCAGAACGATCAAGGCGAGCGTGAACAGCCCGGTGTACGTGTGGAGGTCACGCTCCCAGCGAACGAGCAGACGGCGGAACGTCTGGGGCCATGCGAAGGTCCGCTCGATCCGCCAGCGCGCCCCGTACAACGGTCGAGCGTAGGTCACTGGGCGCCCGCGCTTGGCTTTCCATGTCTTGGGGCGGCGCTTGACGGGAATGCAGGCCCGGATTCCTCGGCGGTGTAGGTAACGCCTGAACGGGCCGGTGTCGTAGGCGCGATCCGCGACGAGGCATTGGGGTCGGGTACGGCAGCGTCCGCTGGAGTCGGTGACGATGATGCTCTCAAGCGTGACAGGACCCAACGTGGATTCGGCCAGTCCTGCGCTGGCAAGGTGAAAACCAATGGGTGTGCCGTTGGCGTCAGTGACGAGCATCCACTTGGTGCCCTTCCCCTTGCGTGTCAGTCCCACGGCCAGTCCTCCTCGTTTGGCAGGTACGAAGGAGGCGTCGAGCTGCGCATGGCTCCAGTCGAGCTGCCCGGCCGCTTCGAGGAGATTGAGCGCGGTGTGCCAGAGGCGCTTCCAGATGCCCTGAGTCTGCCAGTGTTTCAGCCGTCGCCAGGCCGTGATGGGCGAGCCGAGGTCGCGGGGAAGGTCACGCCAGGCAATGCCAGTGCGCAGAACGTAGAGGATGGCGTCGAGGGTACGACGGTCATCGGCGCGAGGGCGGCCAAGGCGACTGGGTGGGGGAAGCAGTGGACGAATGAAGTGCCACTGAGCGTCGGTGAGGCGGCGAGACACCGCGTCACCCTACTGGACTCCGTTTTGAAACCGCTTGTAGGCTCCACCTGGAAACGACGCGGCGCTTCACGCGCACCTCCCTAACGAAAAAAACGCTCGTACGTGGTGTACCAGCCCCCGGTCGTGAGGACCGCGATCAACAGCAGCTGCCACAGCGTGGCGTCTTCGTTGACGAAGAAGCGGCGGGCTTGCGTCCGCAGCACCAGGAATCGCCACGGCAACACTGATCTCAGGCCGAGGAACACCACGCTGTAGACGGCGAGCGCGATGACTTGCCATCCGGGTTCGCGCTGATACTCGAACGCGGACCAGACGAGCCATCCGATGCAGCCTACGACGTTGAGGAAGTGAAACGTGCGGCCGTACTGGCCGTCCTGCGCGAGGTACTCGTTGAACGTCATCCGACTCGGAGTGTGGCATGCTGTTGGGCCTCGTCACGCCGCACGTTCGTGGCCAAGGGCGCGTAGGGGGCGCCAGGTCGACGTGATGTCCCCATTCGGGTTGTATATGGAGTCCTCTACGGTCTGTGCGGCAATTGCGTCCTTGACCCGATAGGGTGATGGACATGCAGCCCATCACCATCGACGCTCACACGACGGCGTTATGGAAGGTTCTCCAAGACCTCCGCCTGCCCTGGCAATCATCGGTCGCCACCTCAGACGACGACCACGTCCCACTCGGACCACACCACACGCTGACCCTCATCCACGAAGACGACACCCTGCTCGAAGGCTTCCTCGACATCGCCGTCTCTGACTTCTTCTACGACCTGCTCAACGAAAGCGACCACGACGACCCCTACGCCGTCATCGAGCAACAGACGAGGGAGATGGACCAGGTCATGCACCATCTGAGCGACGAAGCCGCCCACGACCTTGGTCAACCTGCCTTCATTCAACGTCTGGGCGACCAAGCAAGCGCAGGCGACGAGGCACCGAGTCTCGTGCGGTGGCATCGTTCCAACGCCACGATCACCCTCAAGGTGGTCCACGATGACAAGGAACTTCCCGTACGGCTCGTCGTGACGGTCTCACCACCGCGTTCGCCCGCAGGGTCATAACCACAACAGCACACAGGCGACCAGCACCACAGCCAGGTAGTGCCGTCCGCGTTTGTCGTAGCGCGTGGCGACCGCCCGAAAGTCTTTGAGGCGGTTGATGCAACGCTCCACCACGTTGCGACCGGCGTATCACTGCCCGTCACAATGTGGAGGGCGCCCGCCGTTCGCGCCCCGCCTCAGGCGGTGCTGCCGGGCGTCTTCGCGCTCAGGGCAGACGCAGCGCGTCCCGCGGCGTCGGAGTTGCTGCCGGTACTTCCGTGCGCCGTACGCACGGTCCACCCGGAGGACCGGGACGTGCTTGCGGGGTCGTCCGACACCAAGCCGAGGAACGCGGATCGCGTCGAGCACGGGCAGAAGGTAGGTACCGTCAGCGCGTTGCCCTTCGCTCAGCACGACCGCGAGTGGCCGGGCGTGACCGTCGGCGCACAGGTGGAGCTTGGTGGTGCGTCCCCCTCGGGTGTGGCCCAGCCATTCCCCGTCCAGCTTGGGACGGGGGTCATTGTTGGCCGCGCGTGTCCTTGCGCCGGTCGCGCCGCGATGGGCACGGATGTGGGTGCTGTCGAGCGCGGCACCGTCCCAGTCGATTCTTCCCTCGTGGTCTGCAAGGGCTTGCAGCGTCTGGAGGAGGCGCAACCACGTGCCGTCGCGTTCCCATCGGGCGAGGCGGTCGTGACAGGTGCGCCACGGACCGTACCGATCAGGGATGTCACGCCAGCGGGCAAGGCCCCAAACCGCTTGGGGGCCAGTCCTGCCCAAGACAGGGCGCCCCGACCTTGATGCGCCAGAGAATGCCACCACGGACGCGTCGATGATCAGCGTAGGGATGGCCGCGCCTGGGGTTGGCGGGCAAGTGTCGCTGGAGGGCGTGCCACTGCTCTTCGGTGAGGTCTGTACGACAGGACAAACCCCTACGCTACCCACTTGTCATGAGTTCAGTTGCATAGACGCTAGTTAAGCTGACGAAGAAACGCTGGGCGTGCGAACTGATGCACCGCGACGCCAAGCAGGAAGCGGGGTTGTCGCAGTTCGAGGGGCGGTCATGGAAAGGGCTGCACCGACATGCGTTGCTTTGCCTCATGGCCTTGATGTTTTTGGAATGGGAACGATGTGTTGTTCACGATTTGAAGAGGCGGGTACCACTACCCATGATGCGTCAGTTGATGTTTCCATCGTGCTACAGGACCGTCTGCCCTTGGTGTCCGATGTGTTCTGTGCAATCTGCGGGGCCGTGAACACTGAATTCAAGGTTGACCGAGCGCGTTGAACGTTGCATCTGCGAGGTCTGAAACTTCCGGATGTGGATTCGCGCGCAGTTGTTTGAGTTTCGCTCCGTATGTGAGCAGTGACTGACGAAGCCGTTGCGCCCAGAGGGGCTGGTCCAACTGGTACGTCCGTGTCGTACATCGAGCGAATCCTAGCAGGATTTCAAGAAGCTCAATTTGGAGGACATGGTCGGGCGCCTGATCAAGGGCATCGAGAAGGAACGGCAGTGCAGGCAACGCTGCATCTGTAATGTAGGTTCGTTGATGGCAGAGGGCGCACCATAACTCATGGGCGGCGTCTAGGCGTGCTTCGCAATCGTTGCTGTAGAGGGCTTGAATTTGAATGGGCACATCGTGCGCAGGACCGTAGGCGGTCCTATACTCTGCCCAGGCAATGTTGTTCAGTTCGTCGGCGAGGCTGCCCATCTTGAGCTCAGCTTATGTGACGCTTGTGGCTCGCTGTGCATACTTCCCGAAGTACTGCTAGAGCTCCGCGGTGACCAAGCTGTCGCCGCGCGCCGCTCACCGCCTGCTCGACCGGACGGCCTCAAGCACCTCCCGGACGGCCGCCACCACCAGATCAGGCTGATCGAACACCACGAAATGCCCGCTCTCGCTGGCCGTGACGAGCCGCCCAACCGAGGACGCCGAGGCGTACTCCGCCGCCATCGTCCACAGGTCACGCCGCCACCGTGCCAGCGTCGCCGGGCCCGCGTTCACGCCGAAGGCGCGCGCGTCCTCCGATTCGAGACCCCGGGTGCGGGTCAGGACCACCAGCGGCAGGTTCCCGAGCGTCCCGGCGGGCACGGCGTTCGCGCCCCGCGTCGTGTCGGCACGCGTGTCGAGATGCTTCGGGTGACGCGCCACCGCCCGCGCGTACTGCTCTGCGGACGGCGTCGGCAGCAGCCACCCGGGACGGTTGCCCGCGTCCGGATGCGTCGCGTCCACCAGCACGAGTCCCGCCACGCGCTCCGGGTGGGCGCGGGCGTGGTCGTACGCGATGAGGCCGCCCAGGGAGTGCCCGACGAGCACCACCCTCGCGTCCGGACTGAGCGTGGCGAGCAACGCGTGCAGGTCCTCCACAGATTCGCGCGGTAGGCGCGGCGACGCGTCAGGCAGGTCGTCGGCCCGGTCGTAGACGCACACCCGCACACCGCGAGCCAGTGCGGGCGCGACGCTCTCCCGCGTTCCGAAGGGTGGACGCAGCATCACCTCGGCCTGAAGTTCCGGCGGGACGGGCTGCACCCACGACACGGCGGGCACGCCCTGACCGCTGACGAGTACCACCGTCGTCGTGCCCGCCCCGAGGCAGCGGTACGCCAGGCCGTGCCCGCGCACGACGACGCGCTCGGCGCCGGGCAGGGGGAGTTTCGAGGGATCGGGGCCGGGCTGGGCGAGGGCGGCGCCCGTGAGGACGAGCGCGGCGAGTGACAGGGCAGCACGGACGTGTCTTGGCATGCCCGCACCTTCCGGGCCGATCCGTGGTAAGAGCGTGGCAGGTGGCGCCCGGAGACCACCTGGGCCCGGCGCCCATGCCTGTTCCCGTCAAGGTACCTCAAGGCAGAGGTGACGACAGGTCAGGGAGCGGTTCCCACGACAAAGGTTCAGCGGACCCCGACGCCCCTCCGCTTGCTCACGTCGAATCCCGCGGACCGGGGATGCGTGGTGGCGGGCATCCCCGGGCGATTCGTCGTCTGGCGGGATGCGTTCGGTGATCACGAGGCGCGGCGTCGGTTCGTGTCGGACGGCTCCGATGCACGCGCCGTGACGCCGCGGTACCAGTATCGAGAACCTCGCGGCTCCTTTCAGGCGTCCCTTCACAAGGCAAGCGCACCCGGTATTGCCGCACCCCGTGACGAGCACAATGAACTCGACCTCAGAACGACGCGCCGTCCCTGACGGCGCCCAGGAGCGGCGGTCTCGACGCCTCCTCGTTCCTGACCGCGCGTCAGACGTGACCTTCGCACCACATCAGGTGCGAAGGTCACGCCTCGGCCCCTCAACGCACCCGCCGCTCCGCGCGTTCACCCGCGCGGTCGAGCATCCGGGCGCCCCGCACTGCCACCCCACGTCCCGCACGGGAGGTTCTCCACTCACCTCCACCCGAAGGGACTATCTCATGAACAGCCTCCGTCGAATACCCACCCCGCTCCCCATGCATTTCACCTGGGCGTCCCGACCACGACTGTACGGCGTGTTCGCATGGCCCGAGCAGATCTCCGTGCTGCGTGAGGCGCTCGGAACGCCCCGCACGAACCTGCACGTGCTGCGTGGCCCCGGCGGCGTCGCACTGCTTGACAGCATAGGCATGCGAGGAGGGCTGCTCGCGCGGCTGCACCGCTTCCTTCAAGGCATGACCGACGAGCGCAGCGAGATCACGCTGTACCGCCAGGCGCTGGAGCAGGGCCTGCTGGTGGTGCTCGTCGACATGCCCAGGGATGACGCGGTCACGAAAGCGCGGCTGCGGTGGGCGTTCCAGCAGGCCGGCGCCAGCAGCGTCCACTACTACGGTCGTTTCGTCAACGAAGCCCTCACGATCTGAGGTGACCGTGCACGCCAGCACCCGCACAGGTATCGCCCTGATCGCCGCGTCCCTCGTGAAGGGCTCCACCTACGAACTGATCAGCGTGGGCGGCCACCGGACGCGTTTCACCGGGCGGATCGGGCCGATCACGAACATCTACGACTACGACCGCAGCACCAACATCATCGGCACCTTCACCGACGGAACATACGTCCTGCACGACTTCGGCGCGACCTCACGCGTCACGCTGCGCGTGCACGGGCAGACGTTCGACGGGCACGACACCCTGTGCGGTCAGGATTTCACCGGGACGGTCCGGCCGCGGCACGTGATCCTGTTCGACGACGAAACGCAAGCATCGTACGAGTTCAGCCTGCCGTAGGCGCTCCCCGGTGACTTCCAACCTGCAAGGACCACCCGCACCCCCAGACCGACGCGCTCTAGGCGCAGAAACGAAAGAGGTCCACATGAGTACCTTCATCCTGAGTGGTTGCTGGACCGGCGAGCCCTTCACGCCGGATCGACTTTTCGAAGGGACCGTCGTACAGCCGGGAGACTCCGGCATGCAGCCGGGTGATCCCGTCACCGTCACGTTCGACGCCGGACGGCACGTTCTGCTCCACGACGCCTCCCAGAGGCACGGTGGCTACCGCTTGGGTGGCATGCCGAGCGAGCGGTTCGTGCTCGTCGGTTTCGTCCGCAAGGACGGCGGCACCAACCATGAAGCGGAAGCGTCGGAGGACGCGCAGCTCTGGGGAGGTGACCTGTTCAGAAGCTGAGGGGCCTGCCGACGGAGCTCCTCCGGCCAGCCCCTTCATCACGCGCAGGACGACGCGTCAAAGGCGCGCTCGGAGCGCAGGTGGCGGTCGCGCCGCGCCCGGACCTGACGGACGATGGAGCGGTCCGAGCGTCCCTACGGTCGTACGGGCGTCGTTCGCGGTGATCCTGCTTCCTGGCTGTCGAGTTCCGGGTACATTGCCCGGACGCGCGCCAGGATTTTCTGCTGCTCCGCGTGACCGACGGCGTCCGTGACGACGGCCTTGAGAACGGTCGTCACACGTTCGGTCGGGCGACCCTGGACGAAGTGACGGATGCGTGTCTCCCGTCCGGCGGTCGTTTCGGCGCGGTATACCTCGAGTTCCACCTGCGTCGTCCTTTCGGCGGTGCGGATGGGGCCTCGGGACACGAGGGGCCGTCTGCCCGCGAGGAACTCGCGTTGTTCGTGCGTGACGACCTCGACGGTGAGGACACCGAGCGAACTGCCCGTGCGTCTCAAGGTTCCCCTCACGGGGTGACCGCCGAGGGTAGCTCTGGAGGCCCTCATGGTCGGTTCGTTCTGGAGGTGCCGCAGGGTGGGGGAGTCATACCTGAGACTGCGCGGCGTCGCGTGGCCGGATTGGTCAGGACGTGCAATCACGGGAACGGGACTTGCGGTGGGCTTGTCTCAGCGGTCGCGGTCCGGTGTCGCGTCCTGTGACTGCACCGGGCGTCGCGCTCGGGCCAGCAGACTCAACGCCAAGCCGAGCAGGATGCCGCTCGCCAGGCTCAGTCCGGTGGTCAGCAAGACCTGTGAGCTCGGGTTGAAGAAGCCCGAGCTGCGGTTGGTGATGGCGACGGCGTGCAGCTGGTTGATGTCGATGACACTCTTCGCGAGGAGCGTGCCGGCGCCGACGAGCAGGATCACACCCAACAGCAGCAGCACCCGCCCAAGGTTCCCCATACGGGCAGCGTACGCTGAAGTGGTCCCGCCGGGCCCCGAGGTCCTGCGGGTGCCGCTACGCCCGCATGCCCGGCTTACGGTACCCCAGCTCGAAGAGCTTGGCGACGAGCGCGTTCCGCACCTCGGCGGGTTCGCCTTCGAAGCACAGGACGGGCTCCTCTGAGGACGGGTGGTCCCACAGCCTGACGCTCGCGACGTCGTCGTCCATCGAGAGCATCACGTCGAGCACCTGGCCGTCGGGAAGCTTGAACTCGGCGCATGTGTCCCAGCAGCGCCGGTCCATCGTCTGCCCTCCTCCCGTCCAGGTGCCGCCCAGTTCGTCGGCGAGGTAAACGGACGCCGTCGTTCGAGTCCAGAGTTCAATCATCGGTTCCCTTTCAGTGGCGGCCATTCAGGCCGTGGTCTTGGGTGTTGCCTGCCGCTGACGTCGTGTTGCTCACTGCGTCGGGCGTCCGGAGACGGGGCAGGCGGGCTTCGGGGTCATGAACGGTCAGCGTCAGGCGGGGGTGCTTGACGTCGTCCTGCTGCTCGGCGGTGAACAGGTACGGCAGCAAGCCCCGCCCGCTTCTGCTCAGCGCGGCGCCGCCCTCCACGCGTGTGCGGCCGTCGGGCGTCAGGCAGGACGAGATGTACCTGGGTGCGGACAGGTCCTGCGCTTCGAAGGCCTGGTCACGCCAGTCCTGCCAGAACACCAGCGACGCCAGCGCGAAGTTCGCGAGGTACGGGGCGAGCGTCGCGTCGGTCAGGTCGGTGACGCGGCCGCGGTTACGGACGATCAGGAGGCGGTCCGTGTTGTAGTGAGGCTCGATGCGGATGACGGTCTCGAAGCCGCCCGTGCCGAGCCGTCCCTGCACGTCGCCGTACGTCTCGTAGTCCGGGAAGTCGTGCAGGACGATGTCCTTCTTGACGCCTCGTCTGCGGAGGATGAGCAGGCCGTGCCCGCCGCCTCGTGAGATGAGTTCGCCGTCGAGGAGGTGGACGGTGTGGTGGCCGCAGCGGAGGCACAGCTGTTCGGTGCGGTCGCGCAGTTCGCGCGTCAGGGTGTGCGCGGGGTCGCAGTGGTGTTCCCACTTGGGGCCTGCGATGGGCCGTCCGAGGGGCGGTGCGTAGGTGCGGCCCTTGCGCCGGAGCTCGCGGGCGATAACGTGGAAGTTGGTGTTGAGGCTGGTCATGGTGTTGGCCCTTCCGGGTTGCTTCCATGTAATCAGGCACGCGGTTGTCTTTTATGAATCTTATTCCGTGAGAGTAATTCGCGTGGTTTCTATTTAAATGGCAGAAGCATTTGTTTTTCTGCGCGGACGTTAGTTTCCGCTCATGTTCGGATGTGCTGGGGTGCCGTTTGACCGAAGTGGCCCGTGCTGGCGCGAGCGGCGGCGGTAGTCCCCTCACTTCCCCGGTTGGTACGTGAAGGTCCGCAGGTCACGCCCCTCCGCGTCCAACTCATCGCGCCCGAAAGGGTTCCCGCAGCTCCGTTCCGTGAGTGAAACGTCGAAGCGGACGGCCCCGGGTGGGGCCGTCCACGCTTTCACCCTCCTGTGATGGTCAGCGTGGTCAGGGCGTCGCTCGCCTGGCCGTCGGAAGTGGGAACTGAGCCGTGAATCCCCGTCTTCGTGCCATGAGTGCCGACGAGCGCCGATGCCTCGTTGAGAAATGAAGGTCAGAGGGTGCTGGTGGGCACGTCCACCCCACTGGGTTCGTTGACCGTGCGCGTAAACCGGGCGCGGTACTGTGACGCGGACACGTTAAAGTGCTGTCTGAACCGCCGGGCGAAATGATCCGGACTGGGCCACCCGACCCGCGCGGCGATGTCCGCGACCGGCAGGTCCGTACGGATCAACAGCTCGGCGGCGCGTTCGGCGCGCAGCCGGGCAAGGTACGCCATCGGCGAGAGCCCGGTCGCAGGTTTGAACACCCGCACGAAGTACGCAGGCGCGAGGTTGAGCCGTTCGGCGAGCTCCGCGAGCGACCAGTCGTACGTGAGGTCCTCCTCGAGCAGGTGCACGGCGCGAGCGATCGCGGCGGACGTGCGCCGCGGCAGCGGAAGCTCCTGGGGTGACGAGGTGGTGATGTGGGCCGCCACCTCCTCCAGGATCAGAAGCAGGTGCAGGACGAGCCGGGAGGGGCGCGCTTCCGAGCGTTCCTTGAGTTGGGCCTCGAGGGTTCGCAGTTGATCGGCGCAGCGGTTCAGCATTTCGAGGGGGATCCGTCCGAGGACGAGCCCATGACGTTCCGCGGACAGTGGGTGCACGCGGAGGAGGTGGTTCATCGCCGGATTCCTGAGGGCAAAGTCAAGCACCTGCTGGAACACGTCGTCCCCGAAGCAGCAGTTCATGATGCTGAGCGCTTGACAGCTCAGGTAGGCGTGCCACGCGCCGGGACGAAGGACCACCACGTCACCCGGGCCGAGGGTCTGGACGCCTTGCGCGGAGTGGTGCTCGGCGCTGCCCTCGAGGACGAGGACGACCTCCATGAAGTCGTGGTCGTGTGCGGGCTCCACGGGGTCGTGCAGGGCGTTCTCGATGAACAGCGAGAGCGGTCGGCCCTCGAACAGGACGCTCCGGTTGTACCGGTTGAAGTGTGGTCCTAGCACAGGCCCAGTGTAGCCAAGCGGGGGAAGGTCAAGAACGGCCGGGTTCCCCTTCGGTGTCTTCCGCGTGATCCACGCGGCAGGCACTCGGCTGGAGTCGCCAGGTTCATCGACCCCGTCCGCTCTGCGTGACGTCGAGGTCGACGAGCGCCGCCTCGTGTGGACCGAGGACCAAGGCGTCAAGGGGAAAGGTTCCACCTTCCCGGCCGCCGTCGCTCGACAGCAGGATCCGTCCGCAGGCGCTGACGTCCGGAAGGCGCACGGGCCGCGTTTCACCCGTGAAGTTCAACAAGACCAGCACGCAGTCGTCGCCGCTCCTGCGGAGGAACGCGAGGACGTCGTCGTGCCCAGCATCGACCACCTCGAGGTCGCCCGCGTGGAGGGAGCGTCGGTCGCGGCGGAGGCGTGTGAGCGAGCGGAAGTAGTTCAGGTCCGATCGTGCGTCGTGCATCTGCGCGGAGACGTGCCGCGCCTTGGAGTCCCCGAGCGGCAGCCAGGGCTCGACCGTGCTGAACCCCGCGAAGGGCGACTCGTCCCACGGCATCGGCGTCCGCGCGGGATCGCGTGACGCGCCGGGCGCGTCCGGCTGCCGCAAGCCCTGCGGGTCGCGCTGTCGTTCGCGGGGCACGTGTACGTCCGCGAGCCCCAGCTCGTCGCCGTAGTACACGGTGGGCGTCCCCCGGAGGGTGAGCAGCAGCGTCTGCGCCACGCGGTACTGCGCGTCGCCCACACGGGTGCGGACGCGGGCGTTGTCGTGGTTGGACAGCACCCACGTCGGCCACCCGTCGTGCGCGCGGCACAAGGCGTCGTAGCGCCGCACCGCCTCACGCACGGCTCGAGCGGTCCACGGCAGGTACAGCAGTTCGAAGTTGAACGGGAGATGCGCCTCGTCTCCGTCGCCGTAGTACGTCACGAGCCGGTCGGGTGGGAGGTTCACCTCGCCGACGAGGACGCGTTCACGTCCCGGAGTGCTGTACTCGTCGAGGACCGCGCGCATCTCCCGGACGTGAGCGTGCACTTCGGGAAGGTCCTGCGTGTAGCAGTGCTCGAGGGTGTAGAACTCGAACTGCTCCGGACGGTACGTCGGGTTGGGCGGTTCGTCCCGGAGCTCGGCGTCTTTCGCCAGCAACCACAGCACGTCCACCCGGAAGCCGTCCACGCCACGGTCGAGCCAGAAGCGCATCACGTCCAGCATCGCGCCGCGCACCTCAGGGTTCGCCCAGTTCAGCTCGGGCTGCTCGGGCAGGAACTGGTGCAGGTAGTACTGGCCGGTCGTCTCGTCGAGGGTCCACGCCCGCCCACCGAAGAAGGACAACCAGTTGTTGGGCGGGCCACCGTCCGGCGACGGGTCACGCCACACGTACCAGTCGCGCTTGGGGCTACCGCGACTCGCGCGAGCCTCGACGAACCAGGCGTGCTGGTCGCTGGTGTGGTTCGGAACGAGGTCCAGCAGGACCCGCAGGTTCCTGGCGTGCGCCTCGCGGATGAGCTCGTCGAGGTCGTCGAGGTCGCCGAAGAGGGGATCGACGTCGCAGTAGTCGCTGACGTCGTACCCGAAGTCCAGCATCGGCGAGGTGAACACCGGGCTGAGCCACACCGCGTCGATCCCGAGGGACGCGAGGTAGTCGAGTCGGGCCGTGACGCCGCGCAAGTCGCCGACGCCGTCGCCGTCACTGTCCTGGAAGCTGCGCGGGTACACCTGGTACACCACGCCCGTCTGCCACCAGGCTTGGGTCGTGGGTAAGGCGTCGGCTGGGGTGGGCGGCACGTGAAGGTGGGTCATGAATCCTTTCTTGGGAGGCGACGAGGCACGCGGCCGAGACGCTCAGGGGACGGGCGGAGGGTCGAAGGTGCGGCGCAGCACGAGGCTGGCAGCGCCGCGCGCCCACGCGTCTTCCGACCAGGCCTCGACGCGCACGTCGAACGAGCCTCGCAGCCCGGCGAACGTGTGGTCGGCGAGAGCGCTGCGCATGCCGTCAAAGTACCGCCCTGGGAGGCGGGTCCCTTCGCCGCTGATCACGACGAGCTGCGGGTTGAGGAGGTTCACGGCGTTCGCGAGGGCCATGCCGAGGCGTCGCCCGGCGTCGTCGAGTAGGGCCAGCGCGACAGGTTCCTGGGCGTCGCACGCTTGAATGAAGCCCTCGACGGTCCGGGCCCCGGGCTTGATCTCCCGGTAGCGGGCGAGCAGGGCCGTCTCGCTGGCGTACGCTTCAAGGCAGCCGCGCCGTCCGCACTCGCACGCGCGGCCGTCGTGTTCGCTGAGCGTGTGACCGAACTCGCCGGCGCCGCCGGTCGCGCCGCGGTACGGGCGCCCTCCGAGGACGAGGCCCGCGCCGATGCCGCGCCCCACGGTCGCGAGGAAGATGTGGCCGGCGTCCTGACGTTCGCCGAACAACCGCTCGGCCGCGGCGAGGGCGTTGACGTCGTTGTCGATCACGACGGGCATGCCGAGCCGCGCTTCGAGCAGCCCGACGAGCGGCACGTCGTTCCAACGCATGAACGGCGAGTGGACGCACACCCCGCGGTCCGAGTCGATCACGCCGGGCAGACCGACGCCGACGCCGATCAGCTGACCTGCGGGACGGTGCGTCGCGTCCAGCAGGGCCTGCACGGCACGTTCGACGACGTCGACCACGCTGTGCGGCGCGTGGTCCGAGAGGGGAAAGCGGAGGGCGTGCTCGATGTTGGCGCCCGCATCCGTGAGGACGGCGCCCACGTGGTCCTCGGTGAGCTTGAGGCCGATCGCGGCGCGCCCCTTGTAGTTCACCTCGAGGATCACCGGGGGACGCCCGCCGCTCGAGGGGCCGATGGACGTCTCCACGACCAACCCGGACTCGATGAGCTCCGCGACGACGCCGGTGACGGCGGCGCTGCTCAGACCGCTGAGCTCGCGGAGCTGCGCGCGGGACAAGGTCCGTTCGCGGCGCAGCAGGTTGAGCAGGACGTGACGGTTGACGTGCCGGACGGTGCTCGCGTCGGCCTTGACGAGCGGCATCACGAGGACCTCCGAGGGGCGTCAGGGACGTGAGGCAGCAGCAGGTCGCGCAGCCGTCCGAGCGCCGGTCGTCCGGTCGATTCGGGTGAGTCGAGCGTGGTGACGGTCAGGTGAGCTACGCGCAGGGTGGGGCCGGTGGACGGCGTGACGGCGTACCGCTCGCGCAACATGCGGCTCAGGACGTCGTGGAGGTCAGTCATTCGTGCTCCGTTGAGGTCGTCCCGGTTCGGGGTGGACGAGGATGACGATCGGTCGGGTCGTTCTCGAGGTGTTCGGCGTGTCATGCGGAGCGTCCGGTCCCGCCGGTGCGAGGTCGGGGTCCGTGACGATCCGTGCCGTCGGGACCAGCCAGACCACGTCACGGGCAGCCGCCAGCGTGGCTGGACGGACCGTCCCGCCCGGCATGACGTGTCCGCTGGACGCCACCGCGACCGCCGCGCTGAGTACGGCGCAGTCCACGCGGCTCAGCTGCCCGGCGGTCAGGGACGTGGCGTCGCTGAGGCAGAACACGCCGCGCTTGACGAGGGAGGGCGTCGCAGCGGTGTAGGGTGTGACCACCCACCGCCAGCGGCGCTCCTCGCTCAACTCGACGAGCAGCGTGCCGACGTCCGTCCCGGCCACGTCGTGGACCTCGGCGTGCCCCGCCACCCGACGGCGGAAGTCGGCCACCACCCTGGCCGCTGCCCATCGCGCACGACGGCTCACGCTCGTCTCCACGCGGTCGTCGTGCGCGCCTCAGGCGAGGTCCTGTTCGCCGAACGTCCGAACGAGCGGAGCGCGTCCGAACGCGCGAGGGCCACGACGTGCGGCGCGGTGAACTTCGCGCCGAGCACGCCCGGAAGGGTCCGCAGCGTACGGACACGTCGATCCGCGTCGGGCGCGCAGGCTTGGTAGTCGTCGCGGACGCTGGCGTGCGACGCGTTCAGCAAGGCACCGAGTTCACGCGCGTCCGCCCGCTCCGCCTCCCGCGCCCGCTCCACCTCCGTCACGACGTGGTGCGCGCGTCGGTGGAGCAGCTCGGGAAGTTCGGTCAGGTCGTACGCGTCCACGACGTCGCGGAGGCTGTTCACGCCGAGGGCGTCCGCGGCGGCGAGGCACTCCTGCCGCCGCGCGAGGTACGCCTCGTGGGACGGCCACGCCTGCGCGCCCAGCACGACGAGCAGCTCCGCCCCGTCCGGCAGCGCCAGGCGCCGCGCGTCGAGCGAGCGGACGTCCAGGCGCACGAGCGTTCCCGGCGCTCCGAGACTCGCCGTGAACGCCGAGGCGAGTCCGACGGTGGTCCCGGTCGCCTCCCTGACGGCCTTCCACGCGAGTCGAGCAAGTTCGTGGTCGTCGACGTTAAGGACGAGGAGGTCGCGGAGCGCCCGCAGCGTGGCCACGGCGGTTGCGGTCGCCTCGACGTCGTTCCCGACCCTCGGCAGGTTGGAGCGCAGCTGCGTGGACAGCGGGGGGACGCGCACGTGCCGTTCCGCCAGCGCGTCACAGCACGCCGTGACGACCCGCGTGAGATCACCACGCGAGGAGCCTTCCGCGGTGGGGACGACGCGTTCCTGCCCTGTGCCGCGCGGAGCACGTTCCACCGCGACCTGCACGCCCTCCGTCAGGACGGCGCTGAGCGTGAGGCCCTGCTGGTCTTCCGCGTGCTCGCCCAGCAGCGTCACGAATCCCGACGCGGTAGCGGACGCGGACTGCTTGAAAGCCGCGTCGAGGGAGGCAGAGGTGGTCACGGCGCCTTCCACCCCCCGCCCTCGGGGTTGGACCGCGCCTCGGTTTCGCTCCGTGAATGAGCCGCGTGCGTCCGCGCGGGAGCGACTGCAAGGACCGAAGCGCAGTTCGGTGTGAGGGTGTGTTCGTGCCCTTCGGGTGTTCGGACGTGTACCTCGGTGGAGCTCGACAGCCGGTAGGTGACCACTTGGCCCGCGCGGTCCCAGCGGACGTCGACGCCGTGCCCGCCAGGCAGCGGAACGCGTCCCGCGGCGTACGAGAGGTCTCCGGGGCGGGCGACGAGGTCGAAGTGCCACGCCGTCGCGTCGGGACGTGGAAGGAGGCCCAGCAGGTACCGGGAGAGCAGCCACGTCGGCGCCGCAGACCACTGGTGGCAGTGACTCCAGCGGGTGTCGAAGGCTTCAGGCCACGTGGTGAGCCCCTGGTCGAGCGCCCAGCCCCACGCGGTCCTGACCTGTTCGAGGACGAAGTCTAGTTCACCCCGCTCGATCAGCGCCGGGAACGCGAAGTGCGCGAAGTACGGAGTGACGACGCAGACGTCCGTCGGCGGGCGGGCACGGTGGTGCTCGTCGGGCAGCACGGCCGTCCGGTGACGCGGCGCGAGCGGGTCGTACGGGAAGCTCGCGCACCACTGGGCCTTCACCACCTGTACGGCGCGCGCCGCCTGCTCCGCGTCCGCGTCGTACAATCCGAGCCTCAGCGCCAGCGCGACCGCGTGGTACCGCCGCGGCACGTCCACGCGCGAGTCGAGCCGCAGGGCTGGCCGGACGCCCGCTTCAAGCTGAAGGGCGCGCACCGCGTACGCCGCGGCGTCGTCCGCGTACCCGAGCTTGGCGGCCCAGACGGTGAGACCACGCAGCATCTCAAGGTAATGCAGTGACAGCGGGAGGTTGACCGGATCCGCTCCGCGGTCGAAACCCCAGTCGATGAACGCCCAGCCCAGTCCGTCGAGCAGCCCCTCGGGTGTGACGTGCGGCTCGAACGCCGCGGCGTTGCGGCGCGCCGCGTCCCACAACTCCACCAGGAAGTCCTGGTCGTCGGCGAGCAGGGCGTAACGCAGGCACGCCGCCGTCCACTGCGCCGCGTACGTCGGGAGGTACCCGGTCATGCCGGGCGTGAGGCCGGCGACGAGACCGTCCTCGCGGGCGCACACGGCGGCGTGCACGAGGTTGCGGCGGACCAGGCGCAGGTCCGAGTAGGTCACGGCGGCTACCTCGAGGCCGGTGCCGGCGGCGTCCCCCACCCACTGCCCTCGTTCGCGTGACGGGCAGTCGGTCAGGGCGTCCTCGCAGCACGCGCGGTGTGTGTCCACCCCGACCTGCCAGACGCGGTCGAGCCGCGCGTCACTGCTCGTGAAGGTCCCTTCGGGCGCGCCGTGGTAGGTGCGCTCCACGAACACGTCACGAACGAAACGGGCCGCGCTGCGCGGCGCGAGCACGTGCACCTCCAGGAAGCGCAGCCCACGCGGAGTGAGCGGCTCGAAGGTCTGGACGCCGCCGCGGGCGACGTAGTGGTCCAGGTGGCACGACGGACCGAGCGACTGCGGGATGAACGGCGCCACACGGCCACCGTTGAGCCGCTCTGCATACCCGAACTGCACGACCGTCCCCTCGGGTACGTCCAGCGTGAACGACGGCCGCCCGAGGCGGACGCGGCCCAGGTCGTACCGTCGCCACGAGCCGTTCACGCCGCCACGGGCCGCCAGGTCCCGTAGCAGGAACGCCACTGGCGGGTCGTCACGGTCGTACCCGAACTCCTCCGTGAACGACCCGCCCGCGAGGGCCGTGAGGACGTGCGTCTCGTGCCGTACCCGCCCGATGCTGAGCGGCGCCGTCCCAATCACGGCCGCAGGTGCCGGGACCGTGCGGCTCCAACGTCCGTCGTCGAAAGCAGGGTCACGCCAGCCGTCCGGGTCGAGGCGGGTGTCGCACCATTCGATCCACCCCAGCTCGGGGTTCACGCGCCGCACGCCCGGCCGGTACCCACGCAGGATGCGGGCGCGCCACGTCACCTCCACCTCCTGGTCGTCCACCCGCACGGCGGCGTTCAGGAACGGCGGCAGGTCCGGCATGACGGTCGTCGCGACGCCCGCGTGGTGTACCTGTACGGCCAGCACGTGACGTCCGGCCGTGAGGTCGACGAGCACCTCTTCGACTTCGGCCAGCGCCGCCGGGAAGCGCGCGGGACCCTCCCCCACGAACGTCCCGTCGAGCCACGCGACGTACCAGGACGCGCCGAGCAGCCGGAAGGTCACGCGTCCCGCCTCGGGAAGGTCGAAGGTACCACGCATCGCGACATGGGTGTCCGGCGGGACGTCGCCGTGTACCCATCGCGCCTGCGTCGTGGCGGTAAGAGCCGGGGTGGTGTCGAGCGTCACGCCTGTACCTCCCAGGGAACGCGCGTGCGGAGTACGTCGAGCGGCACGTTGTGCCCGTACGCCCAGTCCCCGCCGTCGGTGAGGATCAGGTGCGCTTCACACGGGGCGTCCTCCTCGGCGCGAACGAGCTTGACGAGCACCTCGTTCCAGCCTTCGTGCAGACGGGCGTTGCCGTACGCGTCCTCGGGATAGCCCCAGTAGTTCGGGCGGACAGGACGCGACCGGTCGGCGCTCGCGACGACGTCGCCGTTGACCCACACCCGAGCCGGACACGTGGACGGGACGCCCAACCACACCTCGCGGTCCAGGTCGCTCCACAGGAACGCCCTGACGTACGTTGCCCCCGTGAAGGCGGCCGGGACAGGCAGGGTGTTGTCAGGTGAGGTCGCGTCCCGCCACGTTCCGGGTCGGCCCTCGGGCCGCAACGCGTCGCCGGTCGGTGCCTCCGGGGCGAGCGGCGTGTCGAGTGGCATTCCGGGAAGCGTTTCGTGGTCGCTGCTGACGACGTAGCGGCGCCCACCGACGAGCACGACCGGGATGACCGGCTGCGCGGGTCGGCCCTGCACGCGGACGTCAAGCAGCAATCGGTTGGCGTTCTCGACGACCGACGCGTGGGGCGCGAGGACGTTCAGCTCCACGGACGTCTCCACGCGCGACGGGAGGTGCAGGCGCTGCACCGCGGGCGTGACCGTCCAGCCTGCGGGCGCGAGCACGTCCACGTCAACTGTGAGCGTCTCCGCGCGGGTGTTGCGCAGCGTCGCCGTCAGGCGCTTCGGCACGCCGGGCGTGATGGCGGGTGTGTCGTGATAGTCCACGGCGACGTGCACGCCGCCGATCCTGTGGTCGACGCGCATGAAGTTCCGCGTCCAGAGCGCGCGCGTGTCCGCGTCCGCCTCGAGGGCCGACTCGTCCACCCTTACGGTGCCGTCCGCTTCAAGGAGCCCGTGGTACGCGAGGACGCGGCGCGCCTGCTCGATCACGCGGGTGGTGAGTTCCCCCAGCGTGCGGGGCAGGGGGTGCGGGCCGTCGTACCCGTAGGTGAGGCCGCCTGTGGCGTCGCTCAGGGCGATGCGCTCGCCGAGCGGTTCGAGCCACCGCTCGGGCAGGCCGCTCTTGCCTTCGAGGAGCCCGAGGATCGCGCCGAGCGTCGCGCCGGAGCAGTCCGTGTCGTACCCGCAGTTCACCGTCTTGCACAGCGCGTCGCCGAAGTCCTCGCCGTACAGCCAGCCGATCGTCTGGAAGCCCAAGTTGATCGGCGCGAACTGCGACACGTGGTGCGGCGTCACCTCCAGCACCCGCTCGCGCGCCTCGAGCCATGTGAGGCCGCACGCGTGTGCGTCCCGGGCGGCCCTGACGGCTCGAGCGACGCCGCAGTCCCCGGGAACATAGGTGAGCGCGAGGTCAAGCAGGCGGTCACGGTCGTGCACGACGAACGCCGCCGATTGCAGCGCGGCGTTGAAGAGCTCGCCGTACAGGCCCTCGCCGCCGCCGTGGTCCTGAATGGCATCCTCGAACGCATACCGCGCCGCGAGCCGCGGATGGCCGGGCGTGACGCACGCCCAGAGCTCCGAGCGGATCGGGGCGCCCATGCAGTCACGGAACCAGTTGTTGTACGCGCCCGCGACGGGCGGCAGCAGCCCCATCTGCCAGTTGGTCCTCGCGAGGCCGTACTCGTCCGGGCCGTAACGGATGTGGTCGAGCCAGTACTGCACGAGGTCCGCGCTCGTCACCTGCGGACCGACCTCCTCGAGCGCCTTGAGCCATACGAGCTGCATCTCGAGGTCGTCGTTGGGGATCCCGCCCTCCTGGAGTCTGGGGTACCACCAGACGTCGAAGGGCTCGGCCTTCCCCCAGCCTTCCTCGAGGGGCGCGCCGAGGGTGCCGCCGACGTTCTTCCCAGCCCAGCAGCCGAGCACGCGGTCCCGGAGGGCCGCTGAGGAAAGGTCGAGGGTGAGGATGTATGGGTGAGTTCGAAGCATATGGCGGTCCTCGCGAGCGATTCAGAGGGGCGGCAGTCGGTCGGGATCAGCGGACTTCGACGAGGTCGAGGCCGAGGAGCCGCGCGACCTTGCGCAGCCGCCCCGCCTGGTGCCCGACGCCGAGCGCGACGTGATGGGTGGGGCCTTCCTCGCACCACTTGTCCATGAACGCCGCGGGGTCCAGGTCAAACTTGAGGCGGCTGTTGGTGTTCCCGATCCGCAAGGTCGGCCCCGGGATGCTACGGCCTTCCGCGGCGAGCAGCTTGAGCTTCCCGTCCGCCGTCTGCGTCAGCCCAAGGATGGTGACGGGGCCGTGCCGCACCTGGAACTCCACGCTGATCCCCGCGCCGCGCTTCCCGTGGTACACGCCCAGACCGCGAAGGACGGGCTTGCGGTCGCTGATGGCGACGTGGCCTGGGCCGTCGTGACCCATCAGCACGAAGTCCTCGTCGAAGTCCATCGCGTAGAACTCGGTGTAGGAGCCGCCCGCGCCGAGCCGGTCGAGGATGAACATCGCGAGGTTGGTCTTGAGGTCCCCCTCGCCGCTCGCGGGGATGCCGCGGGCGGTGAGGAGGCTGTTGCCGACGATCAGACCCGACCAGAGCCGTTCGAAGTCGTTGCCGTTCAGGCCACGGTAGTAGTACGTGAGGCCCTGAAGGTCAAAGTCGCGGGTGAGGCGGTCGAGACCGCAGGCGACGCGGGCGCTCCACTCGAGCGCTTCGGGTGTGACTTCCATGCTGATCTTGTCGCGTCCGGGTTCGGCGACGTCGAACCAGTCGTGGATCTCGCGGAGCTTGTCCTCCACCTCTCCGGGCGTGACGTCGTTCACGCGGGCCTGGAGGTCGTCCATCTCGAGGATCTCGACGTGCGCGCCGGTCTGCGCGCTGACCATGGTGGGGTCCGTGTACATGTCGAGCATGCCCGGGTAGGTGTGCCCGAGGAACCCGAAGCGGGCGCGCGCGAGGGCGCGCTTGACGCTCGCGGCGCGGATCCAGTCCTCGATGGCGCCCCAGGCGCGCGTGTCGTCGTAGAGCATGCCGCTGACGACGTTGAAGTCGATTCTTGAGCGGGCGAAGGCGTTGCTGAGCTCGGGCACGCAGCAGGCGCAGCAGTTCGCGAGCCACTCGGCGGTGTCGACGGTCTCATAGTCGAGCGCGCGGGCCGGCTGGAGGTTGAGCACCAGCACGGGCTTGCCGACACGCTGCGCGATCGGGAGGACGGTGCTGCTGGTGGCGTACGTGCCGACGTAGATGACGAGCAGGTCGAGGTCGGCGCGGGCGAGCTGGTCCGCGGCGCGTTGCGCGGCGCCTGCGTCGTCGACGAGTCCGGCGCGCTCGACGTGCGCGCCGAAGGTCTCGAGTTGCTGCTCGACGTGCCGCTGGTAGCCTTCGAGGCGGTCCTTGAGGCCGGGGAACTGCGGCCAGTACGTTCCGAGACCGATGCCGAACACCCCCACTCGGGCGGGCTGCGGCCGCTCCGAGCGCGACGCGAGCTGAACGGGTTGAAGGGACGTCGTCGCGTCGGAGGTCACGAGAGGGTCACCTCCCTCTTGAAGACCTCGGCGATCGCCTCAAGGTACGCGAGGCCGTGGACGGTGTCCGGCAGGAGGTAGCTGCCCTCGGTCCACTCGTTCCACGAGTTCACCGTCACGACGTGGTGCCCCGCCGGGTTACGAGCGGCGTAGTCGCGAGCGCGCGTCAACGCGTCCTTGAACGCCTCCGGGGTGTTGTCGGCCAGCACCTGGTTCCAGGGGTAGCCGATGACTTCGTAGGGGAGGTCCGGATGGGTGCGGGGAGACACGTCCCAGCCCATCGAGACGTTCGGGTGGTACGGCAGGCCGAGCGTCTGAGGGTAACGTTCCCACGCGGCGTAGTTCGCGCGGGCTGCGTCCTGGTACGGTCGGGTCAACGCGTCGGTCCCTTCGAGGTCGACGTGGTGCACCCAGTGGTACGCCGTGACGCTGGAGAGCCCGAGCGCCTCGACGAGCGGTGCGGCGCTCGGGAGACCGAGCGCTTCGACGGCGCGGTCGACGTCCTGAGCGTGGGTATTGACGTGCAGCCCGATGAATCCCGCGCGGCGTGCCTTCTCCCGGAACGACGCGAGCGCCGCGGCCGCCTCGTCGAGACCGCCGACGCCGAAGATGAAGTTACGCAGATCGAAGATGCTGAAGTACGCGGCGCCTTCCGGCGCGTAGTAGTTGCCCCGGGTGAAGTAGTGCTCCGCGACGTAGTCCGTGAGGCGTTCGAAGTCGTCGGCGGGCACCCGTCCGCTCGCGAGCGTCTTGCGCTCCGAAGGGAGCGGCGACGGGAACAGTTCGAGCCAGTCGTGGTTGGCCCACATCAACGCGAACTTGAGGCGCTCGTGGTTCGGCGCGCCGAGGAATCCGCGTTCGAGGCCGTCGTGTAGGAAGGGCGCACCGTCGTACCAGTACCAGTCGTACAGGAACGCCGTGACGCCGTGGTCGGCGGCGAGGTCGATCTCACGGGCGGCCCAGGCCGGGTCGGCCTCGTCGAACTCGCCCCAGGTGGGGACGATCGGCTGTCGGTGACCGTCGAAGCGGGGTTTCGCGGTGCGGACGAGCTCCCACTCGGTCCAACCCGGGGTGAGCCACTCGTCGTTGCGGGCGTCGCGGTGGTACTGCGGGAAGTAGTACACGAGCACTTCGGGCGTGGTGGTCTTGTCGGTCATGACGTCCTCTGCTGGGGTGGTGTCGGTCGGGCGTGTGGTAGGGGGAACGCCTCAGGAGGGCCTCGTCCCTGGGCGTTCCCGGAGTCGTTCAGTAGGCGTGGAAGGCGTCGACTTCGAGCCAGTTGTTGGCGGAGCTGGCGTTCTTGCTGCCGCTCACCTGGACCTTGAGGGTGTGCGAGCCGCTGCTCAGCAGTCCCGTGCCGAAGCGGCCGCGCGTTCCCTGTCGGGCTGAGGCGTACATGTCGACGGTGCCGACGAGGGTGCCGTCGACGTACACGTTCGCGATGCCCGAGTCGTTGCTTCGCGTCGCGTCCCAGAGGATCTCGGTGCATGACGAGCAGGTGTACTGCGCGTACGCGCCGCTGGCGTTGCTGTAGCTGGACGTGCCGTTCGCCCAGGTGCTCGTCGCGAGCCCCGTGGAGGAGTTCCACGTGCCCGAGTACGTCACGGCCGTGGAGGTGTTGTCGACGTAGGTGCCGCCGCTGGCGTACTGGAAGGCGTCGACTTCGAGCCAGTTGTTGGCGGAGCTGGCGTTCTTGCTGCCGCTCACCTCGACCTTGAGGGTGTGCGAGCCGCTCGAGAGGAGGCCGGTGCTGAAGCGCACGCGGCTGGCTTCCCGGCTGCCGGCGTACATGTCGAGGGTGCCGACGAGGGTGCCGTCGACGTACACGTTCGCGATGCCCGAGTCGTTGCTCTTGGTGGCCTGCCACATGATCTCGGTGCATGACGAGCAGGTGTACTGCGCGTACGCGCCGCTGGCGTTGCTGTAGCTGGACGTGCCGTTCGTCCAGGTGCTCGTCGCGAGCCCCGTGGAGGAGTTCCACGTGCCCGAGTACGTCACGGCCGCGGAGGTGTTGTCGACGAGCTGCGGACCGCTGCCGCCCGTCTGCGTGCCGCTCCAGGTGAAGGTCGCCATGGTCTGCGCCGGGAGGGTGTACGTGAAGTTCTGCGTGCCCCACGTGACCTTGACGCTCTTGCTGGTGGTGTTGGTGTTGCTGACGACGAGCACCTTGGAGCCGTCAGGGTTCTTGAACGCGACGTTGTCGACGCTGTAGCTCGTGAGGCTGTTGTAGGAGGTGCTCTCCGGGTTGGTGTCGGTGGAGGCGACGCGTTTCGCGCCTGGCTTCACGAACTTGCTGAACTGGCCGAGCATGTAGTACTCGACGGCGTACGTGACGTTGCCGGTGGTCGAGTTCACGTACGACAGGGCGCCGCAACTTCCACACTGGCTGGGGCCGTAGTTTTCGTCGAGCGCCGCGGTCCACTTGATGTAGGTCTCCGCCCAGTTGCGCAGCGCGCGGATCGGTACGTGGCTCTTCTCACGCCAGATGTAGTCGCTCGCGGTGGTGTTGTCCCGCGGGCTGGAGTCCTCGGAGTAGATCATCTGCTTCGACGGGTAGTCGTTGTGGAGCTGCGTCATCACGTCGGGTGAACCGGCGTAGAAGTGCCAGGAGACGCCTGACGTGTACGAGTTCGCCGTGGCGTCCTGCAAGATGGTGCGGGGGTAGTCGGGCGCGTCCCAGTTGTGGTCGTACACGAAGATCTTGGTGTTCTTGACGGCGGTGTTGCTGCTGTTGGCGAACGTCGGTCCGACGTAACCCTTGACGAGGTCGCGTTCGATGGGGCCGGTCTGGTTGTTCCCGAAGTTCGCGTACGAGCCGAGCGGCTCGTTCACGGAGTTGACCGCCCAGATGTTGGTGACGCCCTGCGCGGCGTACGCGGCGACCCACTTGGCGAGGTAGTTCGCGAAGGTGCCGTAGTAGGTGGAGCTGAGCACGGAGGCGTTGTTGTACCCGCCGCTCGACTGCTTCATCCAGGCCGGGATCTTCCAGACGGACCCGAGGATCTTGACGTTGCTGTTGGCCGTTTGCGCCTGCTTGATCAAGCTGATGACGCCGTTGTTCACGTCCCAGGCGATGCTGAAGTTGGTGAGGTTCGGGTCGGCGGTGCCGCCGTTGTCGTCGTACGTGCCGGGCTGCCCGTTCGCGTCGAGATCGGAGCCGCCGACGGGCTGGCGGAGGATGTTGAGTCCGAGACCGCTGCTGCTGAAGAACGCGTCGATCCACGCTTGGCGTTGCGTGGCGTTCATCCGTTGCTGGACGTTGTAGACGGTGGCGCCGTTGAAGGAGGCGCCGAAGCCCTGGATGGTCTGGTAGCTGGTGTTCTCGTCGACGTTGATGGTGACATCCGCGGTTCCAGAGCCCGTCCCGAACGTCGCGCCGGTCTGTCCGGAGAGCAGCTTCGACCGGTCGGCTGAGGTCATGGTGACGCTCACGGCTTCGTTGGCGAGCGCCTGCACCGGGCCCGACGCGGGCGTGGATCCGATCGTGGGCGCGGGGGTCTGGCCGGCGCAGCCGGTGGCGAGGACGAGCAGGAGGAGCTGGGCGTTGCTGCGGGTCTTGCGCGTTGAAGTCATGGGTACCTCGGGGAAGTGCTCAAGGTCGTGCAGGCAAAACGCGAACGCGACGTGGCTTCCAGGGCTCCCCTCCATGGGGTGTGTCGAGCCGGCGAGCACGCGTGGTGCGCCTCGAAAGTCGGTTCGGGGGGACGTTCAGGCCGTCAGGGTCGTGGGGGACGGTGCGGTGGGACGCCCTCGAAGGTCTGCTGGACGGGGAGGATGCGGCCGTCAGCGTCGAAGGTGAGCTCGTCGATGCAGACGACCCGGTGGTCGTGGTGCGTCTCGGTGACGGGACGACGGTGGTACGCGATGACGTACGCGTCCGTGCCGGGCAGCCGCAGGACCGAGTTGTGACCGGCGCCGGTTCCGACGGCGGGATCGCTGGTGAGGATGCGGCCCTCTCGGTGGAACGGGCCGAACGGGTGGCGGGCGCGGGCGTACGCGACGGCGTAGGTGTCGTCCATCCACACGCCCTCGGACCACAGGAAGTAGTACGTGCCGCGCCGCTTGAACATGAACGGCCCCTCGGTGTACCCGTCGGGGGTGACGTCGACGTACGGACCGTCGAGGCTGACGAGGTCCGTGCCGAGCTTCACGGCGGCGCAGCGGTTGTGCCCGCCGAAGTACAGGATCGCCTGGCCGTCGTCGTCCTGGAAGACGTTCGCGTCGATAGGTTGCGCGCCGAACGGCCAGTCCGCCACGAGGGGACGGCTCAGCACGTCCCGGAACGGACCGGCCGGGTGGTCGGCGACCGCGACGCCGATGCCGGCGCCGTCCCCGGCGCTGAAGTACAGGTAGTACCGCCCGTCCCGGTGCGTGACGGACGGCGCCCACGCGGCACGGTTGGTGCTCCACGCGACGTCGCCGAGGTCGAGGATGCAGCCCTCGGGGCGCCAGTGCGTGAGGTCCTCGGAGGACCAGGCGTCGAAGCCCTTCTGATCGTCGAAGGAGAGGCTGCGCGTGGGGTACAGGTAGTACCGCCCGTCGAAGTGGTGCAGTTCAGGGTCGGCGTGCCAGCCGGGCAGGACGGGGTTACCGGTCGCGCGGGCGGCATGCGGGAAGAGGGTGGCGTCATGCGTCACGGTCAGCCCTTCGATCCACTCATCTTGACGCCCTCGGCGATCCAGCGCTGTCCGACGAGGAAGATGACGACGAGCGGCAGGATCGCGAAGAGCGACGCGAGGAACAGCTGGCTGAGCTTGACGGTCTGCGCGGTGAGCAGCGTGCTGATCCCGACCTGAACGGTCCACAGGCTCGCGTCCTGACCGATCACCAGGGGCCACAGGAACGCGTTCCACGAACCGATGAAGGTCAGGAGGCCCAGCGCGGTGATGATCCCGCGGGAGTTCGGCAGGGCGAGGAAGCGGAAGATGCCGAGCCAGCTGAGACCGTCGACGCGGCCGGCCTCCTCGAGCTCCTTGGGGAAGTCGAGGTAGAACTGCCGGAACATGAAGCAGTTGAACGCGCTGAACAGACCGGGAACGACGATTCCCTGGAGGGTGTTGACCCAGCCGAGCTTCGCGACGAGGACGTACTGCGGTACGAACAGCGCCGCGCCAGGAATCATCATCGTTGCGATGATGACTGCGAAGACGACGTCGCGGCCGCGGAACGGGACGCGGGCGAGGCCGTACCCGGCCATGCTGGAGAACAGGATCGTGAAGAACGTCTGGAGCACCGCGATGACCGTGGAGTTGCGCAGACCGGTGAGGATGTTCACGCGGTCGTTGCTCAGCAGGTCAGGGATGTTCTCTACGTGCGGCGGGAAGGGGAACACCAGCGTCTGCGGGGCGGTGATCTGCGCGTCCGTGGCGAAGGCGTTGCGGAGGACGAGCAGGAAAGGCAGGAGGAACAGCGCCGCGAGGAGCAGCAGCGCGAACGTGCGTAGGACGTCGCGGACGCGGAAGGGAGGACGCGAGGTGACGGTCATGGTCAGTCCGTTTCCCGTCCCAGACCGAACACGCGGGCTTGGAGGAGCGTGAAGAGCAGGATCAGCGCGGCGAGGATGAACGACCCGGCGGCGGCGCGGCCGTAGTCCTGGCTGCCGAACGCCGCTTCGTACAGGTACCACATGGGTGGTCGCGCGCCGAGCACGCCGGCGGTGCTGCTGCCGCCCGCGCCGCTGCCGAGGATGTTGTAGAACTCGTCGAAGGCCTGGACCGCGCCGACGACGCTGGTGAACAGCACGAAGACGCTGGTGTTGCGCAGCAGCGGGAAGGTGATGAAGCGGAACGTGGACCAGCCGCCCTCCGCGCCGTCGATGCGCGCTGCCTCGTACAGCGTGCGGGGGATCTCGTTGAGCCCCGCGATGAACAGCAGCATCGTGAATCCGAGTTGCAGCCACAGCCGCACCGTGACGATCACGACCCACACCCACGGTGAGTCGAAGGTCCACTGGATCGGGTCCAGGCCGAGCGCGACGAGCAGGCGGTTGGCGAGACCGAAGTACAGGCCGTTGAACAGGCCCATGCGCCACACGAGGCTCGCGACGACGTACGACACGGCGGTGGGGAGGAAGAAGACGCTGCGGAAGAAGGCCTTGCCGCGCTTGCTGGCGTCGACGAGCAGCGCGAGCGTGAGCCCACACGCGAAGGTGAGGGGCACGATGCACAGCGTGAACAGTCCGATGGTACGCAGGCTGTCGAGGAAGCCGCGGTCGTTGAAGAGCGACACGTAGTTCTCGATACCGACCCACTTGCCGACGTTGAGGCTCACGCGGGCGTCGCTGAGGCTGATCAGGAAGCTCCACACGAGCGGCAGGACCGTGAAGGCCAGCAGTCCCAGGAGGAGGGGGCCGACGAAGACCCAGAAGGCGAGGGTGGATTCCCACTGCCGTGATCGGCGGTTCACGCGCGGACGCTGGGCGGGCGGTCGGAGGGTTCGGTCGGTGCTCAAGGCTCAGCTCCCTGCGGCGAGGTGAACGTGCCCACGGCGAGGGCCGTGGGCGCGGGCGGGTTACTTCACGAGGCGGTTGAGGGCCGTCTGCGCGTTCTGGGTGCTGGCGCGCAGCAGGTCCACGGCGGATGCGTCGGTGCGCATGATGCGGGTCACGCCGTCACGCAACGCGAGCTCCACGTCGCCGCTCCACAGGCCGGGGTAGAGGCTGCGGCCGTAGGTGCTGGCGAGCCGCACGACGTCCGCGGCGGTGCCGGTCTTGAGCTTCTCGGACGCGGCGGCGACGGAGTTACGGGCGGGGATGTGGAAGCCGTACGCGGTGTTCCAGTCCTCCTGGAGGGCGGCGTTGTCGATCCACTGCGACTTGACGAGCGCCTTGGCGGCGGCGACGTTCTTGCTCTTGGCGTTCACGGCGACCGCCCAGCCGCCCAGGGCGACGAAGGGACGACCGTTCGCGCCGTACTTCGGCCAGGGCATCGCACCGATGTCGTTGCCGGCGGCCTGCTGCATGCCCGGAAGGGCCCACAGGCCGCTGTACTGGATGGCGGCGAGGTTCTGGCTGATCGCCGAGGGGTCCCACCAGTCGGTCGGAGCACCCACGAGGAGGCCCTTGGAGCGGGCGAGCTTGCGGAACGCGTCGAGCGCGCGGGCCTGCGTCGCAGTGTTCGTCGCGACCGTCGTGCCGTTGATCAGCTTGTTCCCCGAGGAGTACGTCATGGTGAACACCGCGTGTCCGGCGCCTCCGTCGTTGCCGAGGAAGAGGCCCTTCGTGGTGGGCGTGTTGAGCTTGTCGACGACGTTGACGAGGTCGTCGAAGGTCTGCGGGGTCTTCAGGCCGGCCTTGCTCAGGGCGCTCTTGCGGTAGAAGAGCAGCATCGGGTCGATGAGGGTGGGGATGGCGTAGAGCTTGCCGTTGTAGGTGTACGCCTTGAGCAGGTCCGCGTTGAAGTCCCGGCGGACGGCGGCGCTGACGATGTCGTCGAGCGGCGCGAGTTGGCCGGCCTTGGCTTGTTGGTAGATGTACTGCGCGTTGGTTTCGAAGACGTCAGGTGCGGTGCCGGCGAGCAGCGCGGGGTTGAGCTTCTGGAAGATGTCCCCGGTGACCATGGTGACGTCGAGCTTGACGTTGGGGGTAGTCTTTTCGTAGTCGCGGGCGTACCGCTGGATGGCTTCCTTGGTGCCGGTCTCGCCGTACTCGTGGTACCACTGCGTAAGGGTCGTCTGCGCGCTGGCGGTGCCGAGGAGGACGAGGACGGCGGTCAGTGCGGTGGTCGAGGGCAGTTTCATGGGAGCTCCTGGGGGTCGCTCGCGAAGATCCGTGCAGGTCGTGGGATCCCGCGGGGTTGATCGGTGACGTCTCCATCGTGTCGGAGGTCGCGGACGTCGGGGTCTGGAGTGTCGACTTGCCAGGGAACCTCCATGGTGGCCTGTTGGCCGCGGGGACGTCAAGGGCGTGAGGACGTGGGGCTCGACTCCTGGGTGACGCGGCAGGGCGCGTCGCCTTCGGCGGCGTGGAGGCCGAGGGCGTGCGGAGCGTGTGTGCGCTGACGTCGAACTGTCGAGTTGTCCGAAGTATAGAAGCGCCAGCGGACGAGCGGTAGGACGATCGTCAACAAGGAGTTGGACGTTTTTGACATGCCCTGAGAAAAGTCCAGGGTGTCGTTGCTCTTGCGGAGAGAGTTCTCCTGCCGTCCGAGTGGCCCTTCAAAGCGTATCCCCGTTTCGAGGGGGCTTGAGGACGCAGCTTGATTCGCATAGAACTTGAGGAAAGGTGGGTTGGACGCTCCCTTTCACTTCGACCTTCGGACCAGCGCTTCCTGATGCCTCACACCGCGTGACGGTGACGGGATCCCTGGCGCGTGAGGTCTCGACGAGGGACAGGTACGTTGAGGACGCCACACGGGCTCCTGCCGCACGCTGCGTTCGCCCACCCCTGACGCTCACGCCGGTCAGCTGCGTGACGAAGCGACGAAGACCGTCGCGCCACGATCCGGTACGCTCCCTGCCCGCGCAACTCCCTTGCGTTGCCATGATCCGCTTGACGTTCGTCAGCCCGACCCCGCACAGGAGAGCTCTGAAGAGAACCGCCCACCGGGCCTGAGGACCCGCACGTCTCCCGCCGCGAGGGTCCGCGCGCCCTGGCTGGACCCGCGCCGCGCGCTGCCGCCAGGCACGGGCGCCACCTCCACGAAGTCCTGGTCTTGCGGCGCTTCCGTTCCCCGGCGGAACAGGGCGCTGCGGATGTAGCGGTACGGCGGGGACGCGCTCAGACCCCTGCGCCACGCGCAACGCAGGTTTCGTCAAAATCGTGCAACTCGCCCGCAGGGTTCGTGCTACCGCCTACGCGCGGCGTCCACGTACACTCACGTCAACCAACCCCGCCGCACCCACGTCGAACACGTCGGGCCCAGCCCCGAAGGCGTGGCCCGCCCTGCCCGTTACGTTCCATCAGAGGCTCCACCATGCACCAAGTCTCTACGTCCGCGCCCGTCACACGACTCGACGTCGCCTCCGCCAACTTGTGCGACCAGATCCGAGGCTGCTGGGCTTGGAAGGACAGCTGCGGTACCCTCGGCGGTTCCCCCGAGGAAGCTTGGGGGAAGGCCGAGCCCTTCGACGTCTGACCTCGCGCGTGCCGATCGGTTCGTCGAGCGCCCGGCTGGAACGCAGCGTTCCGTGCACACCACGCCTCGCCCGTCCCGGCCCTCGCCCCTGCACGTTGAGCAGACCGTCAGCCTGCCCGCAGGCCAAGCGCCTACCGAACTCCCCGGCGTTCCGCACCGGTCACTTCAAGGTCAGGTTCCTCAATGGCGACGAACAAACCCACCGACCACGTCGAACGCCGACAGCAGATCCTGCTGCGTGCCCACCAGCATGGACACGTCAAGCTCGCGCACCTCGCCCTCGAACTCGGCGTGCACGAGATGACCATCCGCCGCGACCTCGACCTGCTCCAGCAGCAGGGCCTGCTGGAGCGCACCCACGGCGGTGCCCGCCTCCTCCAGAAAGGCAACTTCGAAGTCAGCCTGTACCTGCGCAGCGTCCGCGACACTCTCGCCAAGGACGCCCTCGCCCGCACCGCCGCGAGCTTCATTCAGGACGGCGACACGGTCGCGCTCGACGCGAGCAGCACCACCCTCGCCCTCGCCAAGCTCCTGGGGGGCCGCGACGTGACCGTCATCGTCAGCGGTCTCGTCCACGCCGAGCTCCTCGAACGCCAAGGCGTGCCGTTCCTGCTGGTCGGAGGCGATTACCACCGCCGCGCGGAGAGCTTCGTCGGCGAGGCCTTCGTCGAGGGCATGCGCCGCCTGCATCCCGACGTGACGTTCTTTAGCACCCGCGCGTACGGACGCGCGCACGGCTTCGTCGACGCGCACCTGCCGGACGTGATCGCCAAGCGCGCCATGATCCGCGCCGCCAGCCGGGTGGTCGTGTTGCTCGACGGGACCAAGTTCCAGCCCCTGCGTCTCCCGACGGTGGCGGTGCTCGACGACGTGCACGACCTCGTCACCGATCATGCGCCCGACGAGACGCTGCTCGGCGACCTCGATCAGGCCAGCGTCACGCTCCACCGCGCGCGGCCCACGACCGGCCCTTCCATCCCAGCCGACCTCCAGTCCCTGAGGTGACCCATGACCAGCACCACCGAGCAGGCCTTCTTCGTCGAGACCTTCGACAAGCCCGACTGTCGCCAGCTGCTCCTGTACGGCCGCGCGCCCGTCAAGCTCCACGGCCCGGTGCCGTCACCCAGCCCCACCCGGGTGGAGGCGAGCGATTGGGTTTGTTCCCAGGAGTCTAGCCACCCGGGTGGGGACGCGAGGGCGCACTTGCGTCGTCCTTCGGAACGGTCAGCCCACGCTCTTGCGATCCGTCGTCGAGGACCACGGTGGTAGCACGAGTTGAGCTTCCTCGCGTCCCGCTTCGAGCCTTCCGTGCCCGGGGCGAACCCGCACGTCCCGCCCGCCGCTGAGCGTCGTTCGGTCCCGCCTCGCTCGGAGCTCCTCCCCCACGCCGACCGCTGCCACTGGCGGACGCCTCAGTTCACCATGGTGTTCTGCATGCGGTTGTCCTGCGGCGAGTGAACCTGTACCGCCAACGCGACGTCGAGCATGATCACGGCGCTCCATGAGGCAGAGCGCGGTCCCTGGCGGGCCGCTCGGCAATCTACTCTCATGTTCAAAAAACGGGATGTATCAAGGCGCAGCCATGGTGTCATGACCGTACGACATGGACATCCAAACCCTCTTCAGCAGTAACGCGGACCTGATCCGCAGCGAGCTCGCCCGTGTGGACGCGCGTCCGCCTGCCATCAAGCGCCGCTTCGTCGATCAGACCGGCTGGCGGCACGACTGCTCCGAAGAGGACACCGTCGTCATCGTGCACGCCACGCACGAGGAGCGGCTGTGCTGCCGCTGCGGCTACCGCGCGTACCTCACGCTCGAAGGCGAACGGCTCGGTCACCACGGCGGCCACGGCCTGCTGATCCTCCGCCGCGCGGATCACGCGCACGACATCGTCCTGACGGACGTCCAGGACCGCAACGCACTCGAGTACGTCCTGACCGAACTGGCGTGGGGCCGAGATCCCTACGCGACGGTCATCGCCGTCAAGCCGTGGTCTGAGGACTACATCAACGTGTTCCGTGGGCACTTCCACGACCTCGACGACACCCCGCTGCGGTCGTACTTCCTGGCGTTCCGACGAGCAGTACACGCGTCGTGGGATGACTGGCGCCGGATCGTATTCGTGGTCTGGGCTTGCCCGTCCCCTCCTCGGGCTCCATTCGGGTGGACGACCTGAGCTGCCACGAGGAGGGCCTGCTGTACGACGGCCGCGCCTACGAGTTGACCGCGACCGTGACCAGTGACCCTTACAATCCGGACGTCAGCGTCAAGATCGTCACGAACCTTTCCCACTGGATCGCTGGGGGCTGACGCACCTATCGAGTGGACGAACCGAAAGTTCGCGAAGGGGCGCGGCGGCTCGTGGTAGGTTATTTGGGCACATGCCCCGCTCGAAGCTCCCGCCCAGCGATGAGATGGTGTCGTACGTCCTGCGGCGGCTCGTGGCGGCCAAGGACGCTTCGGGCCCGCGGGAGGCGCTTGAGCGCGGCGACATCACGGCGCTCCACGTGGACGGCGTCGCCCTCGACGACGCGATCAAGCTGCACTACCGAGCGTGGATGCTCGTGAAGTTGTGCGAGGAGCGGGGCGCAGGTGAGCGCGCAGCAGGCAGGGGTACGCCTGCTGCGCTTCGAGGAGGACATGCACCGCACCCTCGGCGTGGCCGTGCACGCCTCCCGGGCGCTCCCGGCCGCCCGGACGTTCTGGGCGCTCGCGACGCCCGAAGTCGGGTAGGGACGCGCCTGGACGTACCCGCTGACGCGCCGCGCCTCAACATGGTTCGGTTGAGCGGCCGCTCCTGTACGTTGAACGTCATCACCTGAACATCGACCAGTCCACCTTCACCCTCGGGGTGCTCGTCCGAACGCGCGCGGCGTAGCCCTCGAAGATGCGGCGGTGGTCCTCGTCCGCCAGGTCCTCGTGCGGCGTGCCGACCGACCACAATTCGCACACCACGCCCAGCAGCACGAGGTCGCGCAGACGCAACAGGTCGTCCATCCGATCATGCCAGAGCGGCGGCAACGGGAACTCGGCGCGGTACGCCCCCAGGAACACGTCCAGGAAGCGCCGCACGAACGCCTCATTGTCCTCCCCCTCCGGGGCCATGTCATGCAGCGTGTGCACGATCACCGCGACGTCATTCAGGAAGTGGTGCCGCTCGCAGTCGTCAAAGTCGAAGGCCCAGAGACCCTGACCGTCCCAGTGCACGTTCTCCTCGTGCAGATCCGAGTGGATCAGGCCGTACGTGTCGGGCGTTCGTGGCCAGGACCGGACGCGCGCGAGCAGCGCCTCGCCCTGCGCGCGCTCAGCCACGAGGTCGCCGGGCAGCGTGGCGAGGTCCAGCAGGGGGTCCTCGTGCCAGTGGCGGCGCGTTGGCCGCGCAGAATCAGGTTCGTACTGCCGCGACAAGGCGTGCAGACGCCCGGTCAACTGCCCCCACGCGGCGATCACCTCGGGGGTCAGGTGATGGGGTTCCAGACTCTGACCAGGCAGGAACGTCGTGGCGGACGCGAGCCACGCTCCGCCGTCCGGGTCGGGGAGCTGCTCCACCCACCGCCCCTCCACGGAACGCACGGGGCGGGCGACGCGCGCACCCCCCGACGCCAGGAAGTCAGTGAACCGCGCCTCGGCCACCAGGTCGTCCTCGCTGCGCCGTAACGTGTGGGTGAGCTTCATCACGCGCTCCGTCGTGGCATACACGTAACTCTCGAAGCCGCCCAGTTCCTCGGCGCCCGTCATGGCGAAGCGCTCCAGCAACTCGGGCAGCACGACTTGCAGGGGCTTTTCAGCGATTTCGGGAATCATCAGGCTCACTCACCTCTCCGGGCGTCTGAGGGAACGTCCTCAGGTAGAGCCTCGCGAACGCGGAGCGGTCCAGCGCCGCCTCGTCCAGCCGTGACGGCCAGCGCAGACCGTCGCTGTTCGCGAGCAGGATCAACGTCAGTGCCTCGTCGGGCACCTTGAGGTACAGCGCGGAGTACCGGTCCTCCCACAACCCCGTGTGCCACACCACCCGCCGGCCCGCCCACGAACCCACGAACCAGCCCAGCCCGTACGGGAGTGACGCGCCCGAAGGAGACCGTCCTGGCGTCCACCACGTCCGCATCGACGCTTCGGACAGCAGAAGCCCCGCCGACAGCGCGCCGTCGAAACGAGCGAGGTCCGCGACGGTGGAGATCACCCCGCCCGCCGCGCCGTCCCCCTGCGCGGGCGGCGGGGTCGAGCGGCGCGGCCCGTCCCGCGTGCGTCGGTACGGCCTCGCGAGCGCCTCCTCCAGGTACGCCGGGAGGGGCAGCGCGCGGTACACCCGGGCCGAGCGCGTCATGCCCGCGACGTCGAACACCTGCCCGGTCACCAGCGCCGAGAACGCCCGACCCGCCGCGCGCGCGACCGGCCTCGACGCCCACGAGAACGACGGCGGGTTGTACAGGAAGCGCGTGCCGGGCACACCGTTCGCGGTCATCGTCAGCAGGTGCCGCAGGGTGAGCGTCTCGGCGTGATAGTCACGGAAGAACACGTCGTCCTCCGCGCGGGCCGACTCGACGAACGCGAGGAAGGCCGGGTCGTCCCGCAGGGGCCGGTCGAGGTCGAGGTGTCCCTGCTCGGCGAGCCTGAGGGCCAGCACGGCCGAGATGGGCTTGCTGACGCTCGCGACGTCGAAGGGCGTGTCGAGCGTGACCCTCACGCGGCGTTCCACGTCCGCCCAGCCCAGCCCGACGGCGGCGAGCACCTGTTCACCCCGCAGCATCGCGACCGCCAGGCCCGGCATGCCCAGACGTCGCCGCAACCGATCGAAGCTGCCGAGAAGCTGCTCAGTCCGGGCGGCATCGTCGTATCCACCGGACCGGGTCACTTCCGGTACGCGAGGGCGAGCAGGTCGGCCTTGAGGTCGTTCTCCACGTTCTGCCGGAGGTCATGCCGGTTGGACAGGACGATCACGGTGTTCGCGTCGTCCACGCCACGCGCGAGGATACTGAACGAACCCCACACGTTCCCGTACCGCTCACTGACCTTCACGGTGCGGCCGTCCAGCGTCTGCGGGTACACCCAGTTGCCGGGCGCGACGTACCCCAGGGTGGGATCGGCGCTCAGCAGGTCACGCAGGGACGCCGCGCCGATCAGTCGGCCCGCGCGCAGGGCCGCGTCGAACCGCGCGAGGTCGGGTGCGGTGGCGTACAGCGCGCCCGCGCCGAAGTACTGGCGGATCCGGAAGGGCGGGTCGTCCGTCCAGCCGGCGCCGTCACGGTACTGTCCGCGCGCGAGCCGCGCCGGGACGGTCTCGTCCGTGAAGAGGCCGCTGTCTCGCATGCCGGCGGGGGTGAGGACGCGGTCGCGCAGCGTGTCCTCCCAGCGTTGACCGGACGCCACCTCGATCACCTTGGACAGCACGATGTAGTCGAAGTTGTTGTACATCGAGCGTGATCCGGGGGTCCAGCGGGGCGCGCCGAGGTACTTCGTGACGTACTGGTCGAGCGTGAGGTTCGACCGGTACGCCTGGACGGGGGGCCGCTCGATCTGCTCCGGGTCGGGTAGACCGGACGTGTGATTGAGGAGGTTGCGGACGCGGACCGCGCGCAGGGAGGCAGGGGCGTCCTTGAGGTACCTGGTGATCGGGTCGTCGAGTCGCAGGCGACCCTGCTCCTGGAGCCGCAGGGTGGTGACGGCCATCAGGAGCTTGTTCACGGACGCCACGCTGAAGCGCGTGTCGATCGTGTTGGGTGTTCCCCTCGCGGGGTCGGCCTTCCCGAAGGCGCCCTGGTAGACGGTGCGGCCGTCCCGGACCACGAGGACGACGCCGCTGAAGTCACGCTCGCGGGCGTACCGGCCCGTCACGTCGGCGTACTCGGCGGTGGACGCGGGACGGGCGTACACGGAGGTGGTGGTGAGGGTGACGAGGAGCGTGACGAGGGCGAGTCGGGCGGTCACGGTCATGCGTTCTCCCGGGCACGGGGTGGGATCATGCTCGCCGTGCTCCTTCCACCCTGAGTGGTACCCTCGTTCAAATGACAGGGGCGGAACTGAGTAGCGATGACTGGCCGGAAGGGACGTGCGTCGTGACGTCGCCGGACGCGGCGGCCCTGCTGGCCGATCCCGCGCGGCGCGCGCTGCTGCATCCCTTCCTGGACCGTACGTCGTCCCTGGCTGGCGCGGCGCGTGAACTGGACCTGCCCCTGCCGCGCCTGCATTACTGGGCGCGGCGCTTCCTGAACCTCGGTCTGATCGAGGTGGTGGACGTCCGGAAGCGCGCGGGCCGCGCGGTGCGGCTGTACCGCAGCACCGCGCGGGCGTTCTTCGTGCCGTTCGAGGCGTCGTCCGCCGAGACGTTCGAGGCGAAGCTCGTGCGGGACGAGGCGGCCCTTCAGGCGAGGCTGAGCGCGCTTCAGGCGCGGTCGCTGCGGCAGGGCGCGCGGTCACCGGGGACGCTGGTGTGGCGGGTGGACGAGGGGCTGGTGCGGGCCGCGGCGTTTCCTCGGCAGCCTTCGGAGGGTGTGGTGTTCGGCGTGTGGTTCGAGCGGCCCCTCGGGAAGACGCGGGCACTCGCGCTCAAGGCGGAGCTGCTCGCGCTCGTGGAGCGGTACGCGGCGCTGCCGACGGAAGAGGACGCAGGAGGCGTGCTGCTGCGCGTCGCGCTCGCACCGACCGGGCGGGTGGAGGACGCGTGACGAGGTGAGACACGTCATGTATGGCGACGCGACCACGCTTTCCCCGCGCCCCACGCGGGTGCCGCACGCCCACCCGGCGCCCTACGCCCTGCCGCATGACGCCGCCCAGGCGACGTCCCACGTCGACGCGAGACGAACGGACGACCCCACGAGCAGCAGGAACCCCACAGGACCAGGAAGGCCCGTACACGGGGCTCGTGGTCGACGAGCTAACCTTGGCTGTCCTCGCCGGCGTGACGCGGGATGGCCGCCGCCGGTCAGTCGTGGTCGCCGGCCAGGGGCAGCGTCAGGGAGAACGTCGCGCCCTTCCCGGGCGTGGACTCCGCCCACACGCGACCGCCGTGCCTCGCCACGACGCGCCGCACCGCCGCCAGGCCCAGTCCGACCCCTTCGAACCGAGCGTCGTCATGCAGGCGGGAGAATGTCGAGAAGAGCGCTTCCACCCGCGCCGGATCGAAACCGGCGCCGTCGTCGCGCACGAACACCGTCGCCTCACCGTCCTCGATCGTCGCGCCGACCTCGATCGTCGCGATGTCCTGTTCCCGCGTGTATTTCACGGCGTTCGAGAGCAAGTTCGCCATCACGGACCGCAGGGCCGCCCGGTCACCCGGCACGACCGGCAGGTCCCCGACGATCCACCTCACCTCCCGCCCTTCCAGCTCTGGCGTCAGGTCGTACCGGACGGCCTCCACCAGTTCCGCGAGCGGCACTTCCGTGCGGATGAACGACGCGCGGGACGCGCGGGCATACCCCAGCAGGCCCTCGACCATGCGGGTCATGCGTTGCGTGGCGTCCACCACCTGACGCGCGAACAGCCCCGGGCGTCCCTCGTCGCCCGCTTCGCGGCGCAGCAGTTCCGCGAAGGCGCCCGCGTGCCGCAAGGGCGCGCGCAGATCATGCGAGATGGTGGACGTGAACGCGTCGAGCTCCTCGTTGAGCTCCACGAGGGCCGCGTTGCGCGCGCGCAAGTCCCGCAGCGCCCGCGCGCGGTGCAGGGCCAGCCCGAGCTGCCGTACGCCCGTCTCGAGGACCGCGCGGTGCGTGTCGGGCCACTCGTGATGCTCGAACGAGCCCACCACCAGCACGCCCGTCACGTCGCCCTCCACGAGGACCGGCAGGGCCGCCGTAGCCTGGACGTGTCGGGTGAGGTCCGTCCCGTCGTCCCATTCTCCCGGTTCGTACCGCGCCTGATACAGCGGCGCCTTCGTCCCGTACGGCACGTCGAGGTTCGGCACCTGACCCTGCGCAATGCCTTCGCGCAGAGTCCGCTCGAGCTCCTCGTGCCTGACCTGACCGGCGAGGCTGCGCAGCCGCCAGCGGTCCCGGTCGAGCTCGTAGTACGTCACGGCGCTCTGCGGCAGCAACGACAGCAGCGCCTCCTGCGCCGCGTGGACCAGCGCGAGGGGTTCGTCGTCGGACGTGAGGTTCTGCGTCAAGGTCGAGAAGGCCTCCAGCGCCCTCGTGCGTGACCGGAGTTCCTCCGCGGCGCGTTCGAGGTCGGCGGTGCGGTCCCGCACCTGCTGCTCCAGGTCCACCGCCCACACCTGCGACGCGCGGTACAGCCGGGCATTGCTGATCGCGAGGGCCGCGCGGTGCGCGAGGTCCTGCGCGACTGTCACGTCCTCGTCGCTGAAGTGCCGGCCCGACTCGGCCTGCACGAGCTGGATCGCGCCGAGCACGCGGCCGTTGGCGCGCAGCGGCACCCCCAGCGCGGAGCGCATCCCGAGCGTCAGCACCCACTCCACCTGACGGGGATCACGTTTCAGCGCGCTCAGCATCTCGTCCGTGACGACGGGAAGGTAGTTCGTGCGGCCCGTGCGGATGATTTCGGGCGCGCCGCCCTGATCGTCGAGCCGCATCGGCACCTGCGAGACGAGGCCGCGCAACTCCCTCTCCTTGACAGGATCGGTGTGCGCGACCGCGGCGACCTCGACGATCTCACCGTCCGGGAGGTACACGCCGCACCAGTCCGCGAGGCGCGGCACCGCGAGGCGCGTGAGCCGCTCGGTGACGTCGTGCACGTCGAGGGAACCGCCGAGCAGTTCGCTCGCCTCGGCGAGGAACGCCGCGACGTCGGCCTGCCGCCGGGTGCGTTCGGCGAGACGCACGCGGTCGAACGCGACGGCGAACTGCGCCGAGACGGACCTCAGAAAGTCACGCTCGGCGCCGTTGAAAGTGCGGTCGTGATCGAAGCTGAGGGCCAGCACGCCGTACACTTCGTCCCCGGCGACGAGGGGGAGCGCCGCGACCGCGCGGGTGCGTTCGCTCTTGTCCCGCGCGAGGACCGGCCAGTCGGGAAGGTCACGCGTGCGGACAAAGACGGCCTCGCCGGTCCTCGCGGTGTCCGTCACGGGCGTGCGGGTCTCGAGGGCGTAGGGCGCCCAGGCGCGGACGTCTTGCTCGTCGTACCCGCGCGCGAAGTGCGGGCCGAGCTGACGGTCTGTTCCCTGGCCTTCGAGGAGCAGCACGAGGCCCGCGTAAGCGTCGCAGGCGGGCAGGGCGACGTCGAGGGCGGTGGTGACGACGTCACGCTCGGTGGTGGCGGAAGCGAGGGCGCGGCTGACGTCAAGTAGGCGTTCGCGTCTTTGGGCGGCGAGCTTGCGGTCGGTGACGTCACGGAAGTGCACCCCGACGCCCGCGTCGTGCGGGAAGGCGCGCACCTCAACCCAGACGCCCCGCACGAGGTCGTGCACCTCGAGCTCGCTGACCTCGCGGGTGAGCATGACGTGGTGGTACGTCTCAGCGAGTGGCGTGCCGCGGGCCTCGCGGAACACGTCCCACAGCACGCGTCCGAGCAACTCGTCCGGAGAGGCACCCAGGCTGACGGCGGCGTGCCGGTTGACGAGCGTGAAGCGCCAGTGCTCGTCGACGGCGAAGAACGGATCGAGCAGGTCGTCAACGAGCGCCGCGAGGTGCTTCGTGGCGCGCGGGGGGAGCGGCATGACGAACATCACTGTACGGTTCCGCCACCACCCACGGCTTCACCTGAGCTTCATCCTGAGAGCGATGTGACGATGCGGGGTCAGGACGCGGGCAGCTCGACGACAAACGTCGCGCCCCGCCCCACCGCCCCCTCCGTCCACACGCGCCCACCGCGACGGCTCACGACGCACCCCACTTTCGCCAGACCGACCCCCGCGCCGGACAGGTACGGGCGCAACCGCGAGAACACTCCGAACAGCCTCAGGGCGTCGTGCGGCTCGAACCCCACCCCGTCGTCACGAACCCAACGTGCAGCGTGCCCCCCGCGGGCTCGGTACCCACCTCGACACGCAGTACCACATCATCTACATGCTTTAAAATCAGCTCTTCCTGTACCTCGTGCTGCAAAAGGACCGGGCGAACCTCGCCCTCGCCCGCTACAAGCTCAAGGCCGTCGGCCCAGAACTCAAAGTCTAAACGAGTACGCGGGAGCGTACGCTCCAACTGCGCCCCCGTGTGCGGTCCCATCCAAGGCGGCTCAGGTATCGTCGCAACCCCTCACTGACAGGATCACGGACGCGTCCACGATGTGCGGGTCGAGACTCACGCCGCGCTGCCGCGTCAGTTCCGCCAGGTGGTGCGCACGCACACGGGCCGGACGGTGCCGGGGTGGATCTGATGCGGTGGGTGGAGGAAGCGCCCACCATGCCGACCACGGCGCCCACACCCGCACACGAACACCCCACGCTGCACCGGCCACACCCCACCGGTCATGCACGCACGGCACGCCTCACGCCCCATGCACAGCGCAGCGTCACCTCGTCCTCCCCGCGAGCACGTAGTTCGCCACGCCCGAAACCACGAGGCGCGTCGAGACTCCAAGCACGAGCCACCCCGAGACGCAACCCACGAAACGCCCCAACGCGTGAATCACGAAACGTCCCGAAGCGCAAACCACGAGACGTCTCGAGGCGTGAATCACGAAACGCCCCGACACGCGAACTACACCCCTCTCGCGCGCACGCCCACACCCACGGACACCACACGCCTCGCGCGCACAAGGAGCGCGAGCGCACGTCCCTTGACGCTCGCGCCACCCACGCGACCCGCGCGCACACCACAACTACACCCGCGAGCACGATGGGCCCGCCGGGCTCACACGCGCACACCACGAAGAACAAGGATCTCACCACGATCACGCCCTCCACACCCCACCACACCGAGCACAGCGCCCACACCCACACACGCACATGCACGCCACATCCCGCGCCGCACCGGCCACGCACGCCCAGCGCGCCCCACTCACAGCGCAGCGTCACCTCGACACCCCCGCAATCACAAAATGCGCCACGCCTGAAATCACCACACGCGCCGAGGCGCAAATCACAAGCCGCTCCAAGGCGCAAAGCACGAGCTGCCCCAAGGCAAGAAACACGAGCTGCCCCGAAGCGAGAATCACCAACCACCCCGAGATGCAAACCACGAGCCGCCCCGAGCCTAGCTTCACGAACCGCGTCGACGCGGGAACCACGCGCTCCCCCGACGCGCGAACCCCACCCGCTCACGCATCCACACGCCCATACCCACAAGCACCACGCCCCACCCCCGGCACGGCGCCCACACCCCCACCCGGAACCCACGAGCGCGCACCCCCAGGAAGGAAAGGACACCCCGCCCCGAACCTGGGCCAACGGCTCACGCGCTCACCCACACCCACCCTCACACCCCACCAGATCACCCGCACCAGCACCCCACCCCAGCCACCTCCCAAGCGCTATGAAAAACATAGTAGCGAGAACAGTACGAACCGACCCCCAGCCGCACCCACACGACGCCCAACAATCCCAAACCCTCTGAGAAAGTCACGTAGGAATGTAGAGTAATTGCGCCAACTGCATTGACCGCCACCCGGTCGTCCAGACGGCCCAGACACCCCCGTCCGCACCCCCGTCCGCGTCCCACGCCGCGGCCTCGCGCCACCCTTTCCTCGACCGCGCCAACCGGCGACGCGCCAGCCGACCGACCCCTGGCTCCCCCTGTCATCCGCCGCCCTCGATCACCGTCAAATGGGACCCAGCGCGAGGCGTAAGCATGCAGCGATGTCATCCGCCCTTGCTGCGAGCGCCGTGAAACTGCACAGGTCACGCCGGGCGTGGGTGTGCGCAACGGCGCGACCTGACGCGAAGACGCGTGCGTCGAGCGCACCTCGAACCAGCGTGACCGCGCTTCGCGCCTCGCGATCGGGCGTGCGGTCTGGCTCGGCGCGGCACGTGATTTCGCTCAAGGTGATCCTCGTGCGACGCGGTCACGCTGCTGCGCGTGATTGCCCGTCTCGGGTCGGTTCGTGCTTTGCGCCTCGGCGCACGTCGAGCAGCGAGCCTCGCCGCCGCACGTGCAGGTTCCTTCTGCAGCACCCTGGGGAACGACGTCTCGAGGTTCGTCGAGTTTTCAGCGTCGGCGTGGGCTGGGAATCGCGGCTCGATCCGCGCCGCGGATCGAGCCTCGTTGGCAGGAGTGCTGCTCGACGTTGGGTGCGCGTGCGTGGCCTTCTCGGCGTGCGTCGTGATTTTCGTTATGGCGAGGCGCGTGATTTTTGTCTCGGTGCTCCGCGTGATTTCGTGGGGCTTGTGCGTCGTGCGTTCTCGCTTCGCGTGGCGTGTGATCGTCGGCAACGCGGGTTCGTGTGCATGGCGAGGTTGAGGGTCCGCGTGATTTTTGCCTCAGCCTGTCCCGGGCATACCGGTAGGTCCGGGGTGCGTGCGTGGCGTCCCCTCGTGGAGCGTGCAGCGCCACAAGCGCGCCGACGTGCGTTCGTGCTTCGGCACGACCTGCGATTCTCATCGCGTGCGTCAGTGAGCGGCGCCCATCGGGACGCGTGAAAAGGGCCTCTTGTACCCTGCGCGGGTGAACGCAACTCCACAGCCCTCACGTCCGACGCCCTCACTTTTCCCAAGCGGGGAGGAGGAATCCGGCCACCGAACCTCGACACAAGGGACGCAACCCGGTGTCCCTTCGCGCCGTAAGGTCAAGGTAGGCCGGTCGTTCGTGATGGGCTGCGTCATGATGCTCTCCTTCGTTTTGAGACTTGCCGGCTGACGAAACCGTGCGCAGCGAGGAGCAGGATGAACGTGCGCCGTACCCGACGGTCTGTTGGGCGGTCAGGCGCGCGCCTGCGCTTCCAGTTGGTGGCGGAGGTGACATGGTCTCCCGTAAGGTCCGTCGTGATGTGCCGCGCCAACAAACCGTGGGCTGGGTGCTGGCGTCACGGAGCGTCAGTGAAGGTGGCGAGGGGCTGTCCGGTTTCGACGAGGTAGGTGGAGAGCATCACACCGGTCACGTCACCGACGTCGAGCGCGTTGTGCGGTGTGCGCGGCGGAATGAGGAAGCCGTCGCCGGCATGCAAGGTGAGGGTGGGACGCTCACGAAACGTCATGCGCACAGTGCCGGTGATGATGTAGCCGACCTCCTCGCCAGGATGCAGATGCCAGCCGGACTCGACGCCGGAAGGAATCTCGGTGATCACCTGGATGATGTCGCGCCCTGGGATGGAAGAGGGGCTGCGCTGAAGTTCAGTGCGTTTGAGCTTCCCCGCGAGCGCGTCTTCCGGTCCGGGTGTACCAAGTGTCATGGCTGAACCTCCACGTGAGTTGAGGTGCCTTGCGAGCTCAAGGACGAGGGTGCAGGGTGCCCGGCCAGAACGACCGGCGTTCCGCTACGCTCCTCCGGTTCAGGCGTCCGACCGCGTCGGGTCGTTGCCGTCATCTTGTGGGACCACGCCCACGGCGTCTAATGCACAGCCTGGGTTGACTTATACGAATCCTGCATAGCTCGCCGAGGACGGCTGACTCATGTGGGACATGCCGTCGAGCTCACGTGGATCTCGCTCGAACGGCCCTGTGACGTCAGGTCGTGCAGGCGTCCTCGCAAATCGACAGACGGACATGAACGTATACTCAGAACGTGCCTGCTGACGGCTACACAATCGAGGCGCCGCGATGAGCGGCTCGACGCGACGTGGCAAGACGGCCGCAGCCAAGCCGGCGGCGACCAAACGGCCAGAGCGGGTCGAGCGTGCTGCGGAGGCTCCTGACACGGTCTTCCGCCGCGGGCACGACGAGCTCAACGTTGCCCGCCTGTCGTTGATCAGCGCTCAATCTCGTGTGCCGTCGGACTTCAACACGTGGACGCGCTCATGGCATGACGGCAGCACCAGCATCACCGTCACCTGCACGGCCCTCACAGGACATGTGGTGCCGCACGGCATGGACAATGACGTCATCGTTGCCGTGATCAACGCGTACGTCGAGGACGGCTGCCCGGAGGACGCGACGGTGCGGCTCACCGCACATCGCCTGTTGCTCGCGGCAGGGTTGCGTACGACCTCGAGGTACTACAAGGAGCTGGCCACGTCCCTCGAGCGGCTCCAGTCGTCACGGTACGTGATTTCGCGCGGTTGGTGGGACGCTGGTCAGCAGCGGTTCACGGACGCGACGTTCAATTACATCTGGAAGGTCACGCGGACCCGGCAGAACGAGTTGGACAGCCGAAGCGTCCTGGCGATCCGGCTGCCTGACGAGGTGGCCCTGTCGATCCGGCAGGGTCACCTGAAGCCGCTCAACATCGACATCTACCGGGACCTGAGCACACCGCCTGTCCGCGCGGTGTACCGCGTGCTGGACGCGCTCCGCTGGGAGGGAGGCGAACTGGCGTCTCAGGTGACGGTGAACATCATTGAGTGGGCGGACCGGCTCAACGTCGTGGACCGCGAGCCCTTTAAGGTGCGCCGGCTGCTTGAGCCGGCGCACAAGGAGCTCCGCGAGCGAGGCTACATCAAGGACGTCGTGATCACCGGGCGAGGTCCTGGACAGTACCTGACGTACACCTTCGACACGGTGGGACGCGAACCGGACCCTGAGCTGCTGCGTGAACTCGTGTCGCGAGGAATGTACCCGGTCGTCGCGGCCCAGTACCTGTCGGATCATGCGGACAAAGAAGCCGTCAGGAAAGCGTTGCGTGTGTTCGACGCGTACCCGAGCAAACGGAACAGTCCCGGTGCGTTGCTGTCGGACATCTTGAGAAGACCGGAGAAGTACGAGGGCGTGATCGCGCCGCCACCACAGGCGGCGCCGGTGCGCGCCGTCCCGCTGTTCGATGGGCCTTCGGATGAGGACCTGGCGCGTCAGGCACGTGAGGAGCTTGCGGCGTTGACGCCCGACGCGCGAGCACGGCGGGTCGAGGGACAGTTGAAGCTCTGCAAGGTGCTGCCGCTGCTCAGCGTGGAAGAGCAGGACCGGCTCAGGGCGGCGGTGCTGGTGTCGGTCATCGACGTCAATGAGCTGCTCAGCCGGGTGGCGCGGGCGGTGCTGCAAAGCCCTGAAGCTGGCGCGGACGCTGTGCGGGCCATGCTGAGCTGAACGGCTGCGCGCACCTTGGCGGCAGGATGGACCAGCAGACGGAACCTCGTACAGTTTGGAGGGTTTTGGTGTGCCGACGAGCGCGATCGGGCCTTTCGACGAGCCTCGGCGGACGTCACCTGGGCGTGTCAGACGCTCCAACACCACAGGCACTGCAACCACATACCGAGATTCGTACAGTTTGGAGGATTTGAGCTTTGCGGTCCCGCCTCAACGCGCTGGACGTCGTCCAGAACGCATGGTGTTCGTGTTCGTACAGTTTGGAGGAATGGACTCGTACAGTTTGGAGGATTCGCTCGTACAGTTTGGAGGGCTCGGGTTGGCGTGGCGCGTGGATACTCGTACAGTTTGGAGGAAACATCCAGATCTCACGTACAGGACGTCCTTTTCCCGCCAAAGGTCTTTTGATGGGGAGTGCCACGCGGACTCTCGTACAGTTTGGAGGGTTTGCTCGTACAGTTTGGAGGAATGCGCCCGTTTTCCACGTACAGTTTGGAGGGCTTGCTCGTACACTTTGGAGGAACGCGGCGGGGCGTCACCGGAAAAGCCGCGCTGGTCGCGGCTTTTCCGGACAGGGCGATCCCTGCACTGATGATGTTTTTTTCTTTTTTAGTTCTTTACTTCAATCAATCAAAGTCAGATCGCAGACCACCGGAAACGTCTCAAGGTCACCACAGTCCCCCTCCTCGACGAACGGGGAGAGGTGCGTTGGAGAGGGACGCGTGGGCGACATCGGCACGGAACCGCCGCGCTGCGTCGAAGGTGGAGCCGCACGGCGGCACCCACATGACGGCAGTGCAGTCGGAGCAGTCGTGGGGTGTGGGAACTCAAGGCGTTTGGCTCCAACGTTTTTCCTCGTTTGGAATCGACCTTATGGCCTGCTTGCCCTTGAAAACCTCGACGACGGCCGGCACGCACTCGTTGACGTTTTCGGTGCTGATCAGCTCCGCGTTCGTCGCACCCACCATCCCGGCGAGATTCCGTCCTTCCTGCACAGGTTCCGGCATGCCTCATGGCTCTCTGGGTGAGAGTCGGCCCTTGATCGCCGTGAGGACGTCGTCTCGTACGCGTCTGAAGGGCTCCCGTTGGCAGGGCGCCAACGGGAGCATGCGGTTGTTCTGTGGGTAGGCATGGAGCTGGGCCAATTGAAGATCTGCCTCGGTCACCTCGCAGGAGAGGAGCAGTGTCCTCCTTCTTTATAAGACGAGTTATGAAGAAGTGTGCTGTGGCTCGGGGCTCGAACCCGAGGATGACTGGTCCCAGCCGGTGGCCTGTTGCTGAGGTGAGTGCGGATCGGGTGGGCACGGTGAGATTACGCGGCACGGGCTGTGTCAGTCAGGTCGGCCGCTGAAGTTGTCATCTCGCGACTTCGGTGGTTCCTGCGTGGTCGTGAAGGCGTAAGGGGCGGCGGGCGGGGTGGCGGAACGAGGCAGACGTTGCGCGGGGTGTGAACGGCTTGCTTGGAGCTGCTTGGGCGGCGTTGGTTGGCTGGGTGTCGGTCCGGTCTGATGGTCTCTGGCGTCGGACCTCAACACGGCGTTAAGTGGCTATTTGCCACTACGGGTGTTGTTGGAGTACGCTGACCTCAAGCACCGCACAGCCACAGCTCTAGACGCCCATCGGAAGTACAAAACGCCGACCACACCCGACCGGACTCCTGCACCCACAAGGGAGAGCCTCATGCCGTCGTTCTTGACCAGAACCTTCAAATACCGCGTCTACCCCACCGCCCGCCAGGAACGGCAGCTCGAACAGACCCTCGAACTGTGCCGGCAACTTTACAACGCCACCCTCGAGCACCGCACCCTCGCCTGGCGCATGGCGCGCGTGAACATTCACGCGTTCACGCAGATGGCGGTCCTTCCCGAGATCCGCGCCGCACTGCCCGAATACCGCCAGGTGCATTCGCAGGTGCTGCAGAACGTCGTCGGACGAGTCGACCGGGCCTTCCTCGCCTTCTTTCGACGTGCTCGTCAGAAGGGCAAGCCCGGCTACCCGCGCGTCAAGCTCGCCGGCACGTACCGCTCCATCACCTACCCTCAGCCGTCACCTCGCAGCGTCTCCCCTGACGGACACCGCATCTATCTGCCCAAGATTGGGCTCGTCCGCATCAAGCTTCACCGTCCTGCCCTGGGCCACCTCAAAACCCTGACGGTGCTCCGCGAGCACCACGAGTGGTATGTGCTGCTGATTTGTACGAACGTGCCCGTCCACACCATGCCAGCGACGGGCCTGAGCGTCGGAATTGATGTCGGCACCCGCTGGTTCTTCACCACCTCGGACGGTGAGCAGGTGTCCAACCGCCGCCCTCAGGAACAGCTGCAACACCAGCTGACTGACGCTCAGCGTGAGCTTGCGCGCCGAACACCGGGAAGCGGGCGGTACCGCAAAGCGCACGATCGCGTGGTCACCCTGTATCGCCGCTCACGCCGTCAGCGTGCCCAGTGGCACCACGAGGAGGCCAAACGTCTGGTCCAGCGGTACGATCTGATCGCGCACGAACGGCTCAACGTCGAACCCATGACGGGGTCACGTAGAGCCATCCAGGACGTCGCCTGGAGCCAGTTCTTCCGGAGCCTGACCTCCAAGGCCGAAATGTACGGCCGGAAAGTGATCGCAGTCCACGCGCACAACACGTCTTTGCGCTGCCGCAAATGCGGGAAGACCACCCGGGCGAACCGTCGAACTCAAGAGCGTTTTTTGTGCGTGTTCTGCGGGCACGACGAACACGCGGACTTCAACGCTGCGTGGAACATCCTGGCAAGGGCCTTGCCTTCGGGACGCCGTTGAGCGGCGAACCCGAGGAGTCCTTCTCGAAGGACAGGTCACCTCAAGCAGACAGCACGCCTCCGGATGTACCCCTCATTGCTTTGACTCGAGCTCTGCATATAGGGCAATTAGTTTATGCAACTGAGGTGAGCTTGTGTATTTGCCATATTGAGAAAACGCCGTCCCAGACACTTATAACAACGATTATATGTATATTTCTAGATTGAGGTCAAAAGGGCTAAGCCCCCCGGTGTAGTGCTAATTTGCGTAGCAAGATCGGGCTCTTTGTGTATTCATTCCGCCTCATACCGGACAGCAGGATTATATGTACTTTTATCGAAGAAGGACTTCTTCCTCTCCCCTCTCCTCCACCAGCGTACCAACTTCGAACAACGGCAGCTGCCCCTTCGCCATCCGCCGCTCGAGATGCTCGAGCACCATATGACGCTGCTGACTCTGCAGCACCCTCAGATTCTCCGGGTTGTTGTTGCGCTTATCCCCGTCCACGTGATGCACCACCTCACCAGGCCTCAGCGGCCGCCCCAGCATCCGCTCCGCCACCAACCGATGCACCCGCACGTGCCGCTTACGCTCCGCGTCCCACACCCGCTCATACCGCTCCGACGCCATGCCCCGAGCATAAACAGGCACCCACGGCCCACAACCCCACCCTTCCGGCAGGCGTCACCCCGACCCTTACGCCAGAGCCGAAACTCACGCATGGACCTGGGGAGGCGCCCAGTTGAGCGGCGCGGCGGCCGGACGTCCGACCGCCGCGCCACCAAACGTCAGCGTCTCTTGTGGGCCGGGGAGATCGTGTGGTGCAGGAGGGCGTCCGCCACGGTCGAGCGCCGGTCCTTCTTCCCGTAGGTCAGGCACAGCTGCCAATCCACCACCGCCTGCAGGACCAGTCGCAGTTCCCGGTGGATGTTGCCGCGTTTCAGGTCACTTCTGAGGTCGTCGAAGTGCCGCTGCGCCCGTTCGAAGTCGCCTGCTCGGCGCCTGACGTCTCCCCGCTGCAGACCGGTCAGCAGCGCAGCGATTCGCGACGTCGGGACGGCAGGTTCACTGAACGGCATGGACCACCACCTGCAGGTGAGCGCGTGATCGGGTCGCTGCGCGTCCTCGGCGTCATGCGCGGCGCTCAGGCGCCACTGCTCCACCAGACGCGACAGCCCGGCCGTGTCCTTCTCGATCGACCGGTCATGGTCATCCACGTTGTCCTCAAGCAGGAAGGCCGCGCGCATCAGGACGCTCGTCCCGAACGGCACGTCCTGATGCCGCCACTGCTGGTACTCGGGGGTGTCGACGAGGTCGCTGCTGAGGCGCTGCAAGTGACGGGCGTGCGGCAGCCCCTGATGCCACACCCAGCCGCACGCGTCACAGAGCAAAAAGCCGCTCACACTCACGGGGCGGGAGGGGTTGAGACGAAGGTCCAGGTCGAGGTGCGTCACGTGCTGTGGGAAGGACACATAACGTTCGGTCTCAAGGATCAGCGTGACGTTGTCGCGACGCTCAGGGTGAGTGAGGCGGTGCAGGCTCCGCTGCTGGCAGTGAGGGCAGCGGGTGTGCAGCGGCTTTCGCTGGAGCAGCTCGTCGGTGGCGCGAGGGCGCACAGGGGAAGAAGTGACCATCACACCCAGGGTAACGAGGGCATTTTTTGCGTCCTCAGTCCGGTGTTGCCGTCCTCGCCCACGCTGCTCGAGACCCTGGACCGTCGAGGTGGGACGCGCTTTGGAGGGGGTTGTGTGGCCGTGAGGGTGGTCGGCGGACGTGAGGGGCGTCATGTGCGCGCGACCTCGGGGGGAAGGTGCGCGAGGGCGTCCTCGCCGCTGACTCGTCGGGTGTCCTTGTTGTGGACGAGCTGGTCTTGCAGGTGCATCAGGGCGGTCGCGGCGTGCCAAGGGTTGTCGCGGTGCCTGAGGGCGTACCCGCGGAGGGCGTGGCTGAGGTCGTGCAGCAGCGCCCGAGCGCGTTCGAAGTCGGCGGCGCGGCGGAGCACGTCGATGATCTGGTAGGTGAGTTCGATGCTGTTGAGGATGGGGTCGGTGACGACGCTGTGGATAGTGATCGCGGCGGTGCGGCACCTGTGGGCGAGGTCGTCCTGGTCGTGGTCGTCGGCGTCATGGGCGGCGTGGACACGCCAGTTCCAGGCGTCGAGTTCTTGACGCGTCCGACGGTGTTCGGTTTCGGTAGTGGGGTTGTACGTGAGCAGCGCCGAGGCGCGCATCAGGATGCTCGCGCGGAGGGGGACGCTGGGATCCAGCCACTGCCGGTAGCGGGGGCCGCTCACGATGGCGGTGTCGTGGGCGGTGTTGCTGACGTACCGGGTGTGCTGCGCGTACCCGCAGGCTTCGCAGACCTGGAACGTGGCCACGTTGGCGGGCCGTCTGGGGGCGTTGCGGCGCAGGTCGGTGTCGATCGTCAGGAGGGTGGAGACGGCGCAGAGCATGGACGCGTTGGCGTTACGGTTCGGGTCGTCGGTTTCGTCCGCTGTGTCCTGCAGGGTGTGCAGGGGGGTCTGCGCGCAGTGCGGGCAGAGGGTGGCCGTCGGGACGGGCCGGAGGGGGTTGAGGTGTGGGTGGTCGAGGTCGAGGAGGTCGACTGTGTCCACTGGGACGTCCGTGGGGGAAGTCATGCTTCATCCTAATTTTCGATTTTTTGCGCCACGTCCGAGCGCGTCCGATTTCCTCTCGATGCTGTCTTGGACGTGAATTTCCGGCGTGGCGAGCTTGTTGGTGCCGGCGCCTCGTGGTGTTCGCGGACGAAGGGCAGGCGCTTCTCTGCCCCGCCCTTTGGGGTGGTGCTCGTGACATCCGTGGAGCGCGTGAGACCAGCAGGTGGGTGCTGGCCCGATTCAACCATTTGGGCGTGGAAGGGGCGGGTGGGTCAGCTGGGGTTGTAGTGCCAGGTCAGCGCGAAACGGATGGTGTAAGGCAGGGTGCTTCTGAGGGTGTGCAGGGTGGCGGGGGCCACGAAGGGTGCGAGCGCACGTTCATCGAGTTTTGGGTGGACGGTCACCCAGTCCTGAAAGTACGTCCAGCCGTCGGCGCGGGGTGTGCCGAGCGGGTAGTGCGCTTCCTGGAAGCGGCGCAGGGCGGCGTCCTCGCTGGTGGCCCTCGTGACGAGCAGTTCGACGGTGCGGCCTTCGCCGGTGGCAGCGTAGTCGAGGATGAGGGTGTACACCTGCAGGGTCGGTGGGGTGGGGTGTGGTTGGGGTGGGGGGCTGATGTCATGGGTCATGGGGCACTTCTGGTGGTGCGGGCGTCGGTCCGGGCGAGGGCGTGGATGTCCAGCGCGGCCGGGTCGTTGGGCTCCCAGTCCTCGCCGAGGTGGTCGCGTGGGCTGCGGCCGCCGAGTGTGGCGCGGGGCCGTTCGAAGTAGGCGCGGGTGCCGGGAGGTCGGAGGACGCAGCGCAGGATGCCGAGGATGTCCGCCACCCAGGTGGCGCGTTCGGTGGCGCCAGGTTCCGTGGGCCGCACGAGGGCGCGCCAGAGGTCACGGGTGAGCTCCGGGGGTGTCTGTGTTGGCCGGACGGGCTGCAGCGCGCGGTAGGCGGCGTGGAGTTCTTGGAGGTCACGCGTGTCGGTCGTGGTGGCGCGCAGGTCGAGCAGGACGCGGGTGATGTCGTCGAGGGGCAGCAGCAGCATAGGTCGTTGATGCGCGGCGCGGTGGATGACGGTCAGGGCGCGTTCCGCGTCGTTCAGGACGGCTGGTAGGTCTTGTGCGGCCACCGCGGCGGTGAGGCGGCGGACAGTCGTGCCGTAGGCGAATCTCGGGCGCGCGCGGGTCTGAGTGGGCGGTGATGGGCAGGTGGGGTCGAGCTGCGCGAGCAGGGCGCGGGCGTGAGCGGCGGGCAGCAGCACGTACGCGCTGCCCGCGCAGACGGCGCGGGTGAGCTGCGTGGTCGCGGCGGCGAGGGGGTCAGGACGGTTCATGGGTCGTTCCGGCCGGAGGTGTTCCAGGTTGAGCTTGGAGCTGGCGTTGCAGCCACACGAGCGTCTGCGCGAGCTCGTGCGGGGTGGTGAGGCGGGCGCGGCCCGCGACGGTGGCGGGGTCGTCATAACGTCTTCGGGCGTAGCGCAGCTCGATCTGCACACGGCGCCAGAGGCGGTCGCCCAGCAGGGACTGGGGGGTGTGCATCTCGTACCTGCCCCCTTCTGCGAGGGCTATACAGACTCCGGCGTGCCTCCGGAAGACGTTGGGACGTCGGGAGAGGTACAAGTCGACAATCCGGTCAGGCGGGTGATGGGTGCGCAGCAAGATCAAGGGCAGGCCGTCGGTCTCTTCCTCGAGCTCGACCTCCCTGACATCTTTGAGGTGGCCGGCGGCGTTGGCGACGACACGGATGACGTAGTCGGTCGGCAGGTGAGTCATGGTGTGGCTTCCCCCTCGTGGGGCGTGGTGCTGGACCGATGGAGGACGGCGCGGAGTTCGGCGTGGGTGGGGAACGCGGGGCTGTACACCTGGAGCGTCTCTGCGTGGCTTCGTGCGTGTCGGGCGGCGATGAGGTGTGCCTGGCGGCGCGCCTGGGTCAGGTGCGTTGTGGGTTGGCCGAGGTTCTGGAGGATGCGGCGTCTGACTTTGGGGTCCTCGGTGATCAGGATTGCGGCGAGGACTGGGTCCGGACGGTGCTTTGAGGGGATGCAGAGGAGCTTGAGGACGAGCTCGAGAGACGCCCAGACGTCGTCGCCGAGCAGCTCCTGAGCTGTGGTGGTGCGGTACGTCCAGCCTTGGCTCATCGCGTGCAGGACGCCAATCGCACGTTGTTGTCGTGAGGGCGGACGCGTGCGGTACAGGTGGAGCAGGGTGGTGTCGTGCTTGTGGGTGCGGAGGGCGATGAGGGGGGCGCGTGGATTGAGCTCGGGGTCAAGGTGCGTGCCGAGCACGTGAGGCAGGCTGGCGGCGTACGCGGCAACGGCTGGGATGACGTACCCGAGAGGTAGACGGGTCACGGCATTTGTTGTGGTGGGGGCGCGGTGGGCGCTGGCCATGAGCGGGCCTCCTGTGCGTCAGGGGGTGCTGGGCGGTGTCGGTGTGGGGAGTGGTGGTGTGGGCGCGCTCTGAGCGCCCCCTTGGGTGGCGCGGGTGGTGAGGATCGCCTCGACGGTCGCGAGGTGACCGTGGAGGATCGCGTCTGCTGGGGTGCGCAGGTGTGGGTCGTGGGTGTGCTGCCCGAGCGGCCAGGGGCGGTGCAGGTCGTCGTGGGCGCTGGTAGGGCCGGTCGTGTCGAGGACCTCGATCAGGTCGAGCAGTCGGGCGAGGACGTGCTCCTCCGCGGCGCGGTAGTGCTCGAGCAGCTGCGTGAGCGCGGGTGGGTCGAGTTGGAGGGTGTCGAGCAGCCGACGCATGCTGAGTTCGGACGGTTGCGCTTCCCACGTGGCGTAGCCGTTCAGGGGCGGCTGGGGCAGCAGCGGGCGGTACCAGCCGCGCGGGTGGCTTTCGCGTTCGCGGACCAGGACGCCGTGTGGGAACAGGTACCCGGTGGGGAGGCGCAGGTCTGCGGTGGGTAGGCGGGTGCCGTCCGGCCAGCCGATGGTCTGGGCGGGGACGTCGAGACGGGCTTGGATGAAGATGATCGGGTCGCTGAGGTGCGTTTCGGCGTATTCGGCAAGGTCGGCGTAGAGCCAGCTGCCGTCGGCGAACTGAAGCCAGAGCGTGTGTTGTGTGTCGGCGACGATGGTCATGGCGGTGGTGTCGCGTCTGTGGATCATGCTCCTCCTTTTGGTGGCTATTAGCCACTTCATGTCAGCATACCTCAAGCCGCCGTCCAAGAGCGTGATACAGTCACCGCGTGGCAGAGCGGCGGCCCAGCGCGATTCGGCAGACGGACAAGCGGTCCAACATTGTCGCCGCGCGCGTCCGGCTGGCCCGACACCTGCACGTGCCTCCCCTCACCATCGCAAAGACCAGCCAGCGCGCGACCGAACTGTCGGGCTACAAGATCACCCGCGACGCCCTCGTGCGAATCGAAAACCAACAACGTAGCGTCTATGATTATGAGGTCGCCGCGCTTGCCCGTGCGCTTGGCGTCGACGCCAACTATCTTCTCGGCCTCACTGACGAGCCCGGCGTCAAGCAACAAGGGTCAAGCTGAGCAGATCAGTTGCTCCAGAATGCACTGCTCGTCCTAATTGGCCTTGAACGCTACGCGGCGAACGATTCGCAAGTCTCGGGTTCGCAGGTTGCGGTGCGGTACAAGCGTGACGCCGTGCCCCTCGACGAGAAGCGTGGCACCACCGTCACGTGGATTCTGCCTCCGCACGTGTCCGGTGACGCGCTGCGGGCCACCTTCGAACAGCCCCAACTCCTGCTGGGCCATGTCGCAGGTGGTCTGCAGTTCAGCGCGATCCGCGGTCAGATTCACGCGACGCACGACGACGGTCAGTCCGCTTATCAGGAGGTCGCCGCGCTGCTCGCGCCCCTGGGCGTCTAACGTTTGACCGTCGTGGTAGCCCTGCCTGACTCCAAGACCAGCGGGCAGGCAGGGCCAACCTATGTGCCGCGCGCCTGAGCTGAGCCTACGTTCTTGGCTGGTGACGAGCCTCGCACGGCCTCATGCGATGCCGCGTCGGCAAACTGGCACAACCCCCAGTACGACAGGGCCGCCTGTGTGCGGTTCGAGACGCGCAGCTTCCCGAACACGCGAGCGAGGGTGTTGCGCACACTCCCTTCGTGCTGCCCCACTGCCCCTGCGATGCGGCGGTTGTCCCAGCCTTGCGCGGCCAGGCGCATCATCGTCCGTTCGTGCGGAGTCAACACGGCCGAGCGGGGCGTCCGGCGAAACCGGAGCCCCAACGCGGCGCGACTCAACTCGGCCGACAGCACTTTTGGATCGTCCACGTCGGCGAGCAACGTCCTGGGACCCTCAGCACGTGATGCGTGATGCCCAGCGTGCCGCACACGCTCGCCGCGGCGTCAATTTCACCTTGCGCGGCCAGCTGTCCGTAATCGACGGTGAAGGCGTGCGTGGGTCGTCGCCAGAAGGCGATCGCGACGGAGTCCATCCCGCCGGACAGCAGCAGCGCGGTCGTCACTGCGCCAACCCCTCCCACACGGCAGCGTACACGGCCGACGCGAAATCCGACTCGATAACGCAGCTGGAACCGCGCAGCATCTTCATGTTCTCGGCGCTTTCGTTCTGCACGAACGCGCCCACCGGTTTGCGGCGCGCGTGCGCGTACCCGAACTCAAACAGCGTGCCGGCGTCGAGGCCGTCGATCACCGCGAACACCAGGTCGCTCTCGTCGAGCCCACGCAAGTCCTTCTCGACCACGTCCTCGGCCGGTCCGTGACCGACGTCATGTAGCGGTGAGAACACCTTGAAGCCAGCGGCCCGCAATGCCACCAGCGCCTGACCGACCACCCAGCGTTTGCCCATCGTAAAGAACGGCCCGGCCAGGTACACCTGCTTGATCCGGTGCGCTTGCGGCCCGACCCTCACCTTCGGGGAGGTGTCCTGCGGAAGGTCCGCCGGGACGGGCAGGCTGAGCTGATGATACGCGTACGCCGTCGAGAGGGACGCCTGCCGCGCCGCGTCCACTGCGGGCAGACCGGCAACCGCCCAGTGGTACGCGAACACCGCGCTGAACACGTCACCGGACCCGATCGGCCAGACGCTGGGCGTTCGGTACGCGGGAACGCTCGTCACCCCACCCGCCTCGTCGAGCACGAGCGCTCCTTGCGCGCCCAGCTTGATGACGACGACGTCCACGCGGCCGTCCCGGGCGACCGTGCGGGCCAGCGCTTCGGGATCGTCGTGCGGTGCGTGCGGCGCGAGCTGCCGAGCTTCCGCGCGGTTGAGGACGTACGCGAGCCGTGACGCGCTCGAGCCGTTCGCGTGATAGTGCCGTGGCGCGCGGACGTCATGAGGGTCGTACACGACCCGCTCGCCACGCACCACGGGATCGGCCTCCAGCATCCCGAACCGCAGCACGCTCTCCGCGTGGACCTCGAACGGTTCTGCGGAACGCAGCTGGTGCAGGGGCGGCACGATGTCCGGAACGCTCAGCGGATGAAAGTACGCGAATTCCACCGTGTGCGGTGCGTCGTGCGCTTCCACCTTGAATCCGAACGTCGCCGCGAGGGCGCGCAGGTCACCCCAGGCCTGACGCGGACGCGCCGTGTGCAGCGTGACGTTCGTGTCGAGCGCCGAGAGCGCGGCGGCGGCGCGGCCGCCGGATCCGTACAGGTCATCGCGACGTGGTTCCGCGCACCGCTCCCGGTACGTTCCACCGACGATCGCGATCACTTGTGACTCCCCGCGCGGACGACGACGTTACAGTGGCCCTGGTCGACGCTCGTGACGATCGCCACGAATCGGCGGGGGCTGTCCACCAAGTGGTTGAGGGCGCGACTCACCATGAGCGCGAGCATCGCGGTGAATGCGAGACGCGCCAGTTGCGTCCAGGTGATGGTGCGCGCGCGGTTCGCGGTGAGGATCAGCAGCGCGCTGAGCATCCCGAACAGCACCCCACCCGCGCAGGTGGTGGCGATCAGCTGCGCGAGGGCGTGACTCCTCGCGAAGGCGTAAAGGAATTCCTGCAGAGGGTCCGACATGACGGGGCATTGTACGCACACTCCTTTTGCAGACCACGAAAGCGCCGCCGGGTACCCTGAAGGCATGAGTGAGCCCGTGAAGGCAGTGCAGGACGCGGCGGTGTGGGTGCTGGGCGAGCGCTTCGCGCGGTTCTGGCTGACCCTGCCCTGCCCGGCGCTCGACGGCCGCGCGCCCCTCGACGTGGCCCGTGAGGACCCCGAGCGGGTGCGGGCGGTCCTCGCGAGAATCGAGGACGGCGTCTTCGTCTTCTCCTGAGGGTCGGAACGGCACGGCAGGCAGACCATGATCAACCGTGTGGACGTCTGCGATTCAGGCCGTGTGTGCAGCGGCGCTGTGCAGCGTGGAGGATGTGTTGGCGTTGAGACCAACTTGCTTTGCGGTTGATTAAGGTTCTTGGAGTACTGGATGAATCGTGTTGTGCTGTAGTTAACGTACCCCTTCCAAAAGACATTTCACGTGGCCGCTCAGGGCTCGCGTGACCTCTTTCTTTGACCGGGGCGTCTGACGCCGGAGCACACCCATGAAGCGGACCATTCAGCTTGCCGCGCTCAGCCTGAACACGCTGCTCCTCGCCGCTTGCGGAAGCAATTCCGGACCCGCAGCCACAACGGTCGAACATGACCTTCGCCTCCTCGGCGGCGCGGCCACCTACGACATCACCACCCTGGCCGGGAAGGTCGCTTCGGTCCGCGGTACGGCCGGCCTGCAGATTCGAATGTCCGCGCTAATCGAACACGAATCCGGCGAGGACGACGACGACGAAGGCCTCACAGGACTTCCACCCGGCGCACCCATCGCCCTTACCCCCATCACCAGTGCCCTCGACGCCACCACCCTTGGCGCGGGCCTGGTCAGCGCCAACCAGGACACCGGCGGACTGCAGCAGAACGAAACCACTGTCGCAGTCGATCCGAACAACCCAAACATCATCGTGGGCGGCGCCAATGACTTTGTCACCGGAGGGTGGAGCTGCACCTTCGCCGGTCAGCCTTGCGGCGCGCTCGCCGACGCGTACTCCGGCGCGTACCTTTCCCTTGACGGCGGCAAGACGTGGAGCGCGCCCCCCACCGACCCCACGCACCTCAGCACCATGATTCCCGGCGTGACTCACCTCACGGGCGGCCCGTACGACGCGGGCGGAGACCCCTCCATCGCGTTCGACAGTCAGGGCGCCGTGTACTACGCCGGGCTCGGCTTCAACCGCGAGACGCCCGCCAACACCCTGACCGTGCATCGCGGCAACGTCAGCGGCGGCGTCCTCCGATGGGCAGCACCGACCTTCGTGGCCGCTACCACGTCACCAGCGATCCTCAATGACAAGGAGTGGATCGCGGTGGACGCGCACCCGCACAGTCCCTACCGCGACCGCATCTACCTCTCCTGGACGCGATTCATCTTTAACGCAGAGAACGGGCAGTTCACGCAATCCCCGATCTTCTTCGCCTCCAGCAGCGATCGCGGCCGGACGTTCAGTGAGCCAAAGAGCGTCGTCGCGAACGTCCTGTACGGACAAGGCTCCCGAGTGCTTGTCGGACCTGACGGCGCCGTCTATGTCTTCTGGGAAGGCACCACGCGTCTCGCCCAGCTCAACAGCATTTACATGGTCAAATCCGTCGATGGCGGCGCCACCTTCTCCAAACCAGCGCCCGTGTCGACGATGCAGGACGTCACCGCCATCGCGGACACTGTCTTCCGCGTCAACAGCTTTCCCTCAGCGGATGTCGCACCCAACGGAGACTTGTACGTCGCGTGGACCTCACAGATGAACGACGTGGGTGGCGTGTGCGTCACCATGACGCTCAACGGTTGTCACGCCACCGCGATGTACGCCCGCAGCAGCGACGGCGGACGCAGCTGGAGCGCCGCCACTCCTGTACTGCCCGCACTCGACACCCGCACACGCGCGCCCATCGGGTACCCATTGAACGGCCTGTACCCACCCGCTGCTCGCCGGGTCGACACCTTCTGGCCGCAGGTCGCCATCTCCCCCAACGGGCGAGTTCACATGACCGCGTACGCCGCAGACGTGGTGTCGCCATGGCAGTCCTGCACGACCTTCACGCCCGGCGCGAGCTTTTCCTGCAACACTCCTGGCGTGACCATCCACAACGCGCGGCTCGACCAGTGGCTGGTGAATGTCACTTCCGGCAGCATACGCAAACTCACGAACAGCCCGATCAACACCCGGTATCAGTTCCGCGGAAGCTTCATCGGGGACTACACTGGGCTCGCGGTCGGCGCGGACGACCGGTATCACGCGTTGTGGACCGACACGAACAACGTCCAGCAGGTCTCGTGGTGGTACGGGACGCAGTTCACGCCCACGCCGGTGCATCAGCAGGACGCGGTGAGCGCCACTGGCACCCTGAATTGACCAGCGCGAGCAGCGCACCCGACCGCAACGCTTGAAACTTCACCTGACCCGCCGCGTCACACGCGGCGGGTCAGGTGACATCGTGTTCAGCGGGTGGCGCTCTGATCGCCCAGCGCGCTCGTGACGGACACCGCGAGGTCCTCCGGCGCGGTCAGTCCGGTCGCGCTCGTAGACGTCGAGGTGCTGGAGGCGCGCTGCAAGGCGCGTTCCCGGTCTTCGAGGACCTTGCCGAGGATGAAGAAGGTCGGGGGCCACTCGCCGATAAACAGCGCGTTGTGCTCGCCTTCCTCGCCGGTGCGGCGTTTGCCGCTCAGCATGTTCGTGGCGGACACCGCGATCGAGAGAAAGCCCAGCGCGTACATGATGGTGGACAGCTTCATGGGTACCTCCTCTGCTCAGCACACACGCTGCGCGCGAGCCGCACCTCCGAGATACGTGAACGGCTCTTCAGGCCCGCGTGTCAGCCGAGCTCGCCTTGCACGAGCTGCAAGGTCATCGGTGAAGCCTGCTCGGCCCGGCGCATCACCGGATGCGCCCGCACGGCCTGCGCGAACGCGTCGAGGGTGCCGAAGTCCTCGCTCCACAGGCTGCTCGTCCTGACGGCCGTGACGGCCTGCACGTCCATCGCGGGCAGCGCGTTCAGCGCGTCTCCGTCGAACTTGAGGTGAAGCGCGTACAGCTCGGTCATGACCTCGTCGTCCTCGTCGGGGTACAGCACGTTCACGGTGACGTTCAGCACCCGTTCGAAGTACAGGACGCGCGGTCCCGCTTCGACATGCAGCAGGTCCTGCGCTTCTGGCGATCCGCCCAGCTCCACGCTCATGTGCCGGGTGAAGTCCAGCAGCGCTTCGAACGCCGCGGAAGGTGTGATGGCGTCCAGGCTGAGGTCACGCCGCGTGAGGAACGCGCGGAAGGTGTCGGCGAGCTGGGTGGGGTGGATGGCGCGGCTCGTCATGACTGTCCGTGCTTCATCGGTGGATGACGGCCTCGCCGATGCGTTTGTTCAGGCGGGGTTTGCCGTTCTCGTACTGCTGATAGAAGCTGAAGTCCGCCTGTTTGCCGCGCGGTTTGACGGCTCGACTTCCGCCCAGTCGAGCTTGCTGGCGGCGGCGAGCGCGTTGATCTCCTCGGGCGCGAGGGCGAGGGCGTCGTGGGTGTTGAACAGCCCGCCGTTGAAGTGCCGCACGTCCGTGCCCCAGAACTCCCCGCCGTCACGCATCGCGGCGAACTGCTCCGCGAAGTACTGCTGCGTGCGCTCGGGGTACACCTGGGCGCGTTTGAGGAGGTGTTCGACGACGCCGCGGTCGAGCAGGCCGGTGTCCTCGCTGAACAGCGCGAACGCCACCCGCATGAGGAAGTGCGCGGTCTCGCCGGCGTTGACGCCGCGGCGGACCATCAGGCGGGCAACCTAGCCGATGCTGACGGTCGCTTCGTGGGTGATGTGTTCGCGTTGCGTGCGGGGGTCGAGGACGTGGGGTTCGACGAGGGCGGCGTGGAGGAGTTCGAGGGCGGTGCGGCCGCCGGCGAGCTTATTGGTGCTGGCGAGGTCGTCGAGGATGATGACGTACTTCTTGCGGTTGGTGCCGGTGAAGTTGGTGCTGACCTCCCAGCGGAGGAAGTCGCTGGCGATCAGCAGGGGGGGGTTGCCGAGGTCGTGCTGGTAGCCGACCATCTGGGCGAAGGCGCGCTCGAGGTCGGCGCCGACCTGTTTGTACTCGATGATGAAGCGGCCTCTGCGGAAGACGTCGGCGCGGCCGGTGCCGCCGGTGCCGAACTTACGGACGGGCATCTCGAAGCGGTAGTTCTTTCCGGTGGGGTCGCTGGCGGGCGTGTCGAGCCGGAGGAGGTGGCAGAGGTCGAGGTAGTGTTCCTGGTACCCGGAGATCTCGGTGACGTTGGGAGCTCGGGCGCGCCACTTCATGGCGAACTCCATAGGCCTCATGAGGATAATGTAGAGCTACTCATGAATTGGAGAGGCCGCAAGCTTGACGGGGCTTTTGGTGTGAAAACTTCACGACTCGTGGAGAGCCGTTCGTCCGCACCACTTTACACAGTGCAAGGCGGACGAAATCGGGCTTTCAAGCAGCTCCTGAACGGTCCGAGGCACGAACGCCTGGAGCGTTCGTGCCTCGACAACCATCAACTACTCGCCCAAGAGGCGGCTGAGTTCCTGTACTAGTGTTTCTACGCGCTTGCGGTCCTTGGCGGAAAGCGCCTCAAGGCGACGACGGTTTCGCAGGGCGGCGGCAACCTTTGTCGCGTCGTCGGCGGGCTTACCTTTCCGGAAAGTTAGAAGGTGTTCGCGAAGCTGCGCCTTTGTCGCTCCGTCCAGCGCGAGCCGCAGCAGCTCCGCCTGACGCTCACCTGGCGCCGCCGCCACCACGCCCGCTACGCTGTACCCCAGCCCATCACGCCGCATCGCCGTCAGCACCGCCTCCGGCCAGCGAAGCACCCGCAGTTTGTTGCGTACAAACGAAGTCCACGAACCCCGCCCAAGACGCGAGAACAGGTCCTCCAGCCGCTCCACCGCCGCCGGATCCTCCTGCGGACGGTTGCTCAGGGCGTAAAGACGACTCGGAACGTCCGCGGCGCTCAAGCCCAGCGTCTCTCCCACCAGCGTCACCGTGATGTCCACCTCGTCGATGACGTTAAGGTCGGTGCGCTGCAGATTTTCCACTGCCGCCGCCGTCCGCGCCTCCTCGTCCGACAGTTCACGCACCAGCACCGGCACCCGAGCGAGACCCGCCAGTTTCGCGGCCCGCCAGCGCCGCTCTCCTGCCACGATCTCGTACGAACCCGCGTCCGCACTGGGACGGACGAGCAGCGGCTGCAGCACCCCACGATCACGCAGACTCGCCGCGAGGTCCAGCAGCGCCGCCTCGTCGAACTGACGACGCGGCTGCCCTCGCCCGGGCGAGAGCCGCTCCACCTCCACCTCAAGCTCGGCGGGCGAGGAAGACGCCTCAATGGGGGTGAGGCCCGCCACGAGCGCGCCCAGCGCGCCCTTGCGCGTGTCAGCTCCGCGTTTCGGCACGCGGCACCTCCCCGAGCACCTCGAGCAGTTCACGCGCCACCGTCTGGATTTCGGCCGCCGCCGCGTTACGCGGATCGAACACCGCGACCGGCTGGCCGTGCAGCTGCGAGTTCGGGTACACACTCGGACGCTCAGTCAGAGGAGAACTGACCGGCGCGACGTTCGCGCTCCGAAGCGCTTCGACACTTTCGCGGCTGAGGTTGGTGTTGCTCACCCGCGTCGGCACCATCATCGCGATCCGCAGCGACGGCACCGCCACCTGCCGGAAGGTCGCCACCATCCGCGTCACGCCCGACAGACCTTCGAGTCCCTTGTTGCCCGCCGGAACAGGAACGACGAGGTCGTCTGCGGCGAGCACCGCGAGCGTCGCGAGCTGCCCGAGGCTCGGCGGAGGGTCGATCAGCACGAAGTCGTACCGGTCGTCGAGCGTGCGGATCGCGGCCCGCAGCCGCATCTGCCCCATCACCTGCCCCGGCAGGAGCGGCTCCACCTCCGCGAGATCGAGGCACGAACGGATCACGTCCATCCCGTGTGCCCGCACCGGCTCGGGAAGCGCAAGCGACTCGGCCGGACCGAGCACCGCCGCGTACAGCGTGTCGAGTTTCGCGTCAGGACCGTCGGGCACCGTGAGACCCAGCCAGCGGGTGAGGTTGCTCTGCGGATCCGCGTCGACGAGCAGCACCCGGTACCCGGCGACGCTCAGCGCGTACCCTATGTTGAGCGCCGTGGTGGTCTTGGCCGCGCCCCCCGCGTGATTCATAAACGTAATGCTCCGCATGCCTTCGCAGTCTACTCCGCCGTGACACCGGCGTCCTCGCACGCCGCGCCGTCAAGGCGTCAGTCGGAACGCCTCCCGTCGTCCTGTTCTCTGATGGAACGTCGTTCACGTGGCGTCGCATCACTCCCAAAGACCCACTCGCGTCCTCGGCTCGGGTTGACCAGGAAGTTGTACAGCCCCATCGGCACGATCAAGGCGGCATCGCTCCCGAGCTGCGTGAGGCCCAACAGAAGCGCTGGGGACTGCCGAGGGCCGCGGAAGGTCGACGCGGCCGTTGTGACCGAGGTGCGCCATCCGCGTGGGTGGTCAGGCGCTGGGACACGACCGCCGCCCACAACCAGGGAATCTACGAGCGACGCGCGCCCAGCCCTCGTCTTCTCGACGCGAATTACGGACCGAACATGGATGATGTTCGCGCGGAGCGGCGCCCAGGGAGCAGCCCGGCGTCGCTCCTCACCAGGCACTCGAGGCGCCGCTGCCTTCGCACACGCAACGCGTCCGCCAGCCCGTCCGTCCAGTCGTCGAGGAGCAACATGGGGAAGAGGTACTCGCCGCGGACGGGCAGGCCCCCCACGCGACGAATCGCGTCCGCGCGTGCAGCCTCGCAAACCCAGCGGGCGAGGTCGGCCGGCGCCAGGGTACCGGCGCGCAGGGAACGGCGGAGTTCGTCGTGCGCGCTGGCGAGGTGCGCGGACAGGACAAGCGGAACGTCCGCGCGGAGGTCGAGACCGTGCCTGTTCTGCGTCAGGGTAATGGTCACGCGCATCAGGACCACGGTAGCGTCATCACTCATGACTTGAGTCCAGATTTGCGGCCCGCGAACCGCCTCGAACGGTGCTGGTCCGTATCCGTATCGCCTCCACGGCTCGTCGTGCTGCGCTGCCGCGTGGTCACGCCGCACTTGAAGCGGTCGACGCTCGCCTTTGCGGTAGCTCGGGTCCACCGGAGTCGAGGCCGAGTGACCAGTGCCAGGTAAGGCGTTCCGTTACAGACCTCTCGACGGCATGGCTGTCTGCTTCTTCGTGAGGGCCGGGTGCGCTTCCTGCTGAGGCGCGACGACCAGCTTGAGGACAGCGAGCGCGTCCCAGCCGTCAACATAAGTGGAGCGCGGCCAGGGCCGCGCTCCACTTATGTCGGCTTGCCCTGCCGAGCTGGGGCTGTGACACAGGTCGTTACAACCGTACGGAGAACAGCACCGACACCTGCGGTTGATCGCCGCGTCCTTGTGGCGTGAAGGTACAGCCGACGCTGCCGCTCTCAAAGCGACCGAACACGTGTATCCCGCTGGGAATGCCTTTCGTGCAAACGGCCTGTACGATCGGCGCGGCGTCATCCTGCCAGGTCACGCCAAGCAGCACTTCGGTCGCGAGTTCCACCGCGGCGAAGGTGCGCGGATCACGCAGCTCCCGCGCGCTCAGCGGATGGTACGCGAAGATGACGTGGTACAGCGTACCGTCCTCCTGCCGCCAGGTGTGCACGCGCAGCTTCGGGAACTCCTTGACGGTGTACTCGTACGACACGTCGCTGCTGACGTACTGCTCGCCGTTCAGGCTGGTCTTGCGTTGAACACGCAGGTGTACGTCTTGCAGAACGCGCTGGTCAGGAAGGACTGCTGGGTGTGCAGCAGGCCCTGCGCGCCGGCCACGCCGGTCAGGACCGCCACGACGGTCAGACTGCGGATCAGGTGCTTCATGAGAACTCCTTGCGAACCTCGAGGGGCGGAAGGATCAGTACACGTCGCCGTCCTGGTCGATGGTGACGGACGCGCTCGTGGCGCGACTCTTGACGTTCGCCGTCCACTCGATCGTGTTGGCGAAGGTCACGTCGTACGTCACGAGCGTCAGGCAGGTGCCGAGCATGCTCTGGTCGAGGTCGCCGACCCGGGCGGTGTAGACGTCATGATCCGCCCAGTACACTTCCTGCGCGACGTACAGCTGCCGCGCGCAGGCGGTCGTCTGCTGTTCGTACGCTTTGCTGCGGGCGTGCAGGGCCTCGCCAGGATTCGTGCCGGGCAGCAGTCGCCCGTTGACGCGCAAGCCTGTCTGGTCAAAGTGCAGCTTGCTGCGCAGCGTCGCGCCGTCACGCCGCAGGTACCCTTCTTCCTCGAGCGGGGTGATCAGGTCCTCACCGGTGACGCCTTCAAGGTCACGCAAAGCGCGCTCGTTCGCTTCGACGTTGCCGTCGAACTGCAGATGCGTCAGCAGCGGCGTCGGGTCTTCGGCAAGGTCACGCGCGTCAAGCTGCGCGGGATTCTTGAGGCTCACCGCGCCGTCGAAGGTCACCGGGCCCGCGTCCGTCGTGAACGACAGCTTGTCCACCGCGAAGACCGGACCGGCGCGCAGCAAGGTCGTGACGGCGGCCAAGGCGTCCTGCTGCTGCGCGTCCGTGAGGTCGCCGTTCCTGTTCACCCCGCTCAGGGCTTTGCTGAGCGCCTGCAGGCCCGCACGGTCGAGCGAGCGGAGCGACCACCCGAGCTGCAGGTCACGCACACGCACGCCGCCCCCGCTGAGCTGCGCGAGGGAGTGCCGCATGGCGCTGGTGACGCGTCCGTCACGTTCGCTGCCTTCCCAGCGGGTCTGGAGGTTCGTGCCGATCAGGGTTTCCCCATCTGAGCGCACCACGACCCGCTCGAAGGCGGCGTCGCTGCGTCCGAGGGTCAATTGATCGTCGAGGTGCGTGTCGCTCGTGGCGCTGAGCTTGGTGAATGTTACGTTCGTCGTGGCGTCCGCGAACGCGAAGCCGTCGCTGCGCACGTCGCTGCGGGTGCGGTCGCCGTCCGTCACGAACGTGCCCTCAAGCGCGGACCACGTCAAGCTCCCGTCGGACTCGCTGAACTGCCCACCGGGGACACGCGCGACGCTGGTGGTGCGCCCACCGAACGCGACGAGAGACTCCACGGTGATCCGACCGCCTTGCGTGGCACGTTCGAAGGCGCGCTGCACGTCCGGCGCGAACGTCACGGTGGTGTTCACGAGCGCCGCGCCGAACCGTCCGCCGGGCAGCGCGGGTCCCGCGCGGACGACGCTCGTGAGTGTCACGGGCGTGTCGGGCAGCTGTTCAAAGGTGATCACGGTGGTCTGTTCGCGGCCAAGCAGACTCGCGCGGCGGGTGTCGTGCGTGACGGTCGCGCCGAGCTGCTCGAGCTGCTGCGTCCACGCGTCGGTCTGCGTCTGCAGGACGCGCGCGGTGTACATCGTCGCGCCGACGGTCGTGACGGCCCCGACGAGGAGCAACGCGCCCAGCGTGACGAAAACGGTCTGGTGCTTCATCACGTCACCCTACCGAACAAACAAAGGACACAAAGGCGAACATGCGGTGTCCGCGGCGCGTGCACCCGCCCGCCTTGCGGGTCGCGTCGCGGTCGCGTGCGGCCAGCACGGCATGACGGTCCTGAGGGGCCTCACGATCAGCGTGGTCGCGCTGATCTTCCTCGTCGGCGTGGCCTTCACCACCTCGGCGTTCACGATGTCCGGGTCGCGTCTGACCTTGTCCAGCTCGCTCGTCCAGCAGGATGGGTGTGAGGTGACCGTTCGTGGTCCTCACGCCGTGGGTATTGGATCACTGCCTCCCTGATGTTGGAGATGGAAGCGGGTGGTGAGGGTGGACGAGCGGGTGCGGAACGAGCGGGCGGTGACGGCGGCGGTGGCGGTTCCTGTGGCCGTTCGGGTGAGGAACGCCCGCCTGATGGGTTGACGCTCAGGACTGCGGCGCGCGTCAGGCGCACCTGCTTGATGGTGGGGACCACGCCGCCGCGTTCGTCGAGCTCGCATCGTCCACGTACCGTCCTCGTGCCGCGCGGCGACTTTGCTCGCCCGCTCGAGCACGGGCTCGTGAAGACACCCTCCGGGACTCCACCCAAGCGTTTCGGGATACACGCCGATGAGGTGCTCGCCCGCGTGACCGCGTGCGTCGAGCGCGAGCGTCGCGGCGGCGAGGACGTCCGCGCCGCTCGTGAGGACCCACACACGCAGGTCGTCTTGGAGGTGCCCGTGTAGGAAGTTCACGAAGCGCCGACGAGAACCGTGCTCACAGGAGGGCCGTGAAGGCCCTTCGGACGCGACCCGAGGGTTCCAGTACCCTCCAGTTCCCGGGGAGAATTTGCTGGGAAGGTGCGTTGGGCCTCCCGGCGGAATCGTCAGTACGGCATGAGGTACCGCTGCATCGGGCCCAGCACGCCGTCCGGTTCGGCTTGCCTCGCCGCGACGCGGAGCGCGAGCACACGGAATTCGCGGTCACTGAAGGCGCGGCTGCATTGAAACCGAAAGGAACTGGCCGACCCGACGGGGAGCTCGCCCACGTACAGCGGCACGACCGGCTCGTCCTGGAACAGCACGTCGGGGATCTTGAGTTCGGTGGTGACGGTGCGGTCGGGGCCGACGAGCGTGATGAGCAGCAGTCGGGGATTGCCGGGCTGGGCGGAGTACGAGGTGATGGGCAGGTCATCGGAGTGGTCCTGGGTCATGGGCGCCTCGGTGTAGAAAGCCGCTCGGCTTGATCAGCCGAGCGTGCCTCTTGCTTTTAAGGGTAGCGCGCTCGGCGTGAGGACGCCTTGGGCTTGACGACAGTTCCAGGGGTTCTGACCGCCATGGAGACGGTCAGTGACAGGACTGGTCTGGTGTTTTCACGGGTCTGTTCTCGGTGGTCTGAGATTTGGTAATCTCAGACCACTTCAGAACGACCGTCACCGCAAGCCAGCCAAGCCGCCTGACCCCCATGTCCGCACCGGAGCTTCATGACCGACCCCCTCGCCCTCCAGCTCTACACGGGTGACCTCGTCACCCGAGCGACCCGCTTCGCCGACCTGCACCCCGAGCAGCTCCGCGGGTACGCCAAGCAGGCCGCGGCGAACAAGGACGCGGAGGCGCTGTGGCCGCTCGTGGAGGCGCACCTCACCCTCACCGGCACGTCCGGTGGCCGCGTCTCCCCACAGACGTTGCGCGCCTATCGCGCCCGGCTCGGTGTCTTCCTAAGCTGGGCGACCGACCACGCCCAAGATCTACTCAAACCGAAAAAGGACCTGGGCCGCGCCTACGCCCGCTTCCTCGAAGGGCAGGGGAGACAGACCGGCACCGTGCGCGGGCACCTCTCCGCCGGACGCGCGCTGTACGCCGCACTGCAGTGGGCCGAAGCGACGAACGCCACGCCGTTCGAGGGGGTGCGGGCCGCGCGTGACCTCACCGCCCGGCATCACAAACGCCGCCCCTACACGGACGCGGAAGTCGCGGCGCTGCTCGAGCACGCCCTTCCTCGCGAGCGGGCGCTGGTGCTGCTGTGCGCGCACGCGGGTCTGCGGGTGGCGGAGGCGGTCGCGCTGGAGTGGCGTGACGTGGACGACACGCGCGGCGTCATTACAGTCCGCGTGGGCAAAGGCGGCAAACGCGCGGAGGTGTACCCGTCACGCAAGACCTTCGAGGCGCTCGGCGCACTGGCCCGAGGAGGGGAGAGGATGCTGGGGTACGTCAACGAGGACAGCGTCCGGCATTTCCTGGCCAAAACAGCCCGACTCGCGGGGGTGCGGTACAAGGGGGTGCACGCACTGAGGCACGCGTACGGCACCCGACTCCTCAAGCAGACGCGGGATCTTCGACGCGTGCAGGTGCACCTTCGGCACGCGGACATCAGCACCACCGCCATCTACACGCACTACGCCGCAGATGATCTGCAGCACGACGCCCGGGACTGGGAGTAGCCGATCACAAGCGAGAGGTGTTCGGACCGAGCTTACCGGATTCAGTCCTGGCAGTGTCTGTATGACTCGGTAGTCAGGGAATTCTTTGAGCGCTCTTGCGTCATGTCAACCAAGAAGCAACACAACCAGCCACGCCGACGCATCAGGAAGAGGGAGGGGGAGCGGGTTGGGGCAGAGCATCGCGCGGACGCTGGTGGAAGCGCATGGGGGTACGTTGACGCTGGCGAGCGTGCTGGGATGGGGAACGGTCGCGACGATCCGGCTGCCCTCGAACGGCACGTCCTGACTTCACCACCGGGCGGCCCGAAACGCGGTTCAGACCAAGACCGTCATGCGGTTCCTTCGACAGCCTGGCGTGACCGAGCGGACGCTGTCATGCTCGTTTGAGAGCATGGAAGACGGTCCAGCTTGAGACCGAAGGGGCGTGACGTGTCGTCATGCCCCCGTCGACTTCAGAAGACTTTACTGCCGAGCTTCGCGTCCCGCTCCGGCGTGAGAAAGGTCGCCTCACCGCTCGCCGCGCCCGGCGCCTGCACCCCGAGGATCAGCACCTCGCTCATCACGTCCCCGACCTGCCGCGCCTCGAAGTTCAGGACGCCCACCACCTGCCGCCCGAGGAGTTCCTCGGGTGGATGCTGCGTGAAGCGGCCCACGCTGACCCGACGCCCGAACTTCCCGAAGTCCACGGTGAGTCGGTACGCCCGCTTCGGCGCGCTCGGCTCCACGACCACCTCCACCACCCGACCCAGCCGGATGTCCAGCCGCGCGAGCGTCTCCTCGTACGTCACGATCTCCTTGAGTTCCGTTGCCATCACTGACCACCTTCCTTGTTGAACATCGTCGACAGCAAGCCTACGGCCACGAGCAGCACCACCGCGCCCAAGAGCCCCAGCGGCGCGAGGCGTTCGCCCAGCAGCAACGCCGCGAGCAGCACCGCCACGAGCGGTTCGAGCAGCGTCACGACGCTCGCGAGCGTCGCGGGTGTCGTGCGCATCCCGCGCAGGAACAGCACGTACCCCAGCGCGGTCGTCACCACCCCGAGGTACACGAGCAGCCCCCACGCGGGCAAGGGCAGCGTGACGCCCACGAGGTCACGCCAGGTCAGGGGCAGCAGCACGGCGGTGGACAGCGAAAAGGCGGCGGTGAGCGACACCAGCGGAGAGGCGAGCGGCGCGAGCGCGCGGCTCGTCAGCGCGATGACGGCGTAGCTCAGGGCCGCGCCGAGCGCGAGGAGCGCGCCGACGAGGAGGTCAGCGCCGTCCGTCCCGAGGCCGTGGGGGCGGTACACCAGCAGCGCCGCGCCGATCAGCGCCGCGAAGAGCAGTCCGACCGCGTGGGGCCGCAGACGCTCGCGGAACACGACCGTGGAGAGCAGCGCCACCCAGACGGGCGCGGTGCACAGGGAGATCAGCACCGCCACCGCCACGCCCGCCTCTCGGACCGCGGCGAAGTAGCAGACCTGGTACGCGGCCATTGCGAGCCCCATCAGCAGGATGAGGAGCGCGAAGCGCAGGTTGAGCCGCAGGCCGCGCTGCTGTCGCAGCAGCACGGTCGCGGCGAGCAGGGCGGGGACGGAGAGCGCCAGGCGGAGGACGCCGACGGTGGTGGCGTCGACGTCAGCGAGGCGGTAGAGCGACGCGACGGTCACCCCGACGGTGCCCCACAGCACGGCGCTGAGGAGCACGAGGAACACACCGGACGAACGCAGCGTCCGAGCGACAGCAAGAGACATGGAACCCCCCGAAGGTTGAAGAGAAGCAGCGAGGTCTTCAGGGGCAGACGCGACGACAGGACCACGACGCGACGCTGGGCGTCACGGGTGGGGTGCGGGGCTGCCCCTCCTTACGCGCGGGGCGCGGGAGGGGGCAGGATGTCGTAACCCATCGTCTGCATGCCCTACTCTACCCGACGTCCACAGCCCGAACATAACGGCCGTCGGACGTGCCCGTCGATCGAGGCGCCTCTGGAGTTGGAGCGCGCTGGACGTCAGGTCATCGACGGTCCGGCGGGGCGCCCGGGGGTCTACCCGAAGCCTGAACATCTCGCTCGCGTCCTCTGAAGACGCCCTCGCGATACTCAGCGCAGTCCAAGTGAAGCACGCCAGCGGAGCCTCCCTCCCACCCCAAGGAGCACCCCTTGAACTTCGGACCCACGGAAATCATCCTCGTCGTCCTCGTCGCCCTCGTGATCTTCGGCCCCAAGAAGCTCCCCGAGCTCGGCAAGAGCCTCGGTCAGGGCCTGCGCGAGTTCAGGAAGAGCACCCGCGAACTCAAGCAGGACCTCGACCTCACCAGCACTGACCGCCCAGACCAGGCCTGACCCTCAACCCCGCCGCACCCCACGAGGAGCTTCACCATGACCGACCGTCCCATCCTGCCCTTCCCCAACGACGACCACGACCACGACGGGCCCGACCACTGGAACGACCTGGGCCTCTCCGCCGACCTGAACATGCTCTCCCGCGCCGTCGTGGATCGCCGCAAGGTTCTCTCGCTCGGCGTGGCGGGCATCGCCACCCTCGTCGCGGGCAGCATGGGCCTCTCGCGCGCCGCCAGTCAGGCCGCCGCCTGCGTGCCCGTCACGCCCTCCGAGACGGCCGGACCGTACCCGGCCGACGGGAGCCGCGCCAGTGGGCAGAGCGCCAACGTCCTGACCCGCTCGGGCATCGTCCGAAGGGACCTGCGGACGAGTCTCGGCACGAAGAACACTGCGGGTGGCGTGCCGCTCACGCTGACGATGAAGCTCGTGAACGTGAACGCGGGCTGCGCGCCCCTCGCGGGGTACGCGGTGTACGCGTGGCACTGCACCGCCGACGGGCAGTACAGCATGTACAGCCCGGGCATCATCGAGGAGGACTACCTGCGCGGCGTGCAGACCACGGGGAAGGACGGCACCCTGACGTTCACGACGGTCTTCCCCGGCTGCTACCCCGGGAGGTGGCCGCACGTGCACTTCGAGGTCTTCCCGACCGTCACGGCCGCCACCTCGGCGCGGAGCGTGGTCCTGACGTCGCAGCTCGCGCTGCCCGAAGCAACCTGCCGCGCGGTGTACACCCGATCGGACTACGGGAGCAGCCTGCGCAACCTCAACAGCCTGTCGCTGGACAGAGACATGGTGTTCCGCGACGGGTACGCGTCTCAGCTCGCGAAGGTCACGGGGGACGCCACGAAGGGCTACACCGCGACGATCACCGTCGGTCTCGCCCGCTGAACCTCGCCTGCCGCTGAGGCCGGGCGCTCGCGCCCGGCCATTTCCTTTGCCCTGGAGGGCCGCATGACCGTCCGTCCGTTCCCGTTCGTCTCGACCCCGGGAACGCGCCGCTCGTGGCGCACCTAAAGGAGTTCCGCTGGCGCGTCGTCGCGCGCGTCACGAGGGCGCTCGGCGTCCTCGTGACGTGGACGTACCGCTCCTCGCTGATCGAGCTGCTCCAGCGGCCCCTCTCCAAGGTGACGAGCGAGGTGAACCTCGTCTCCGTCAGCCTCACGGATCAGCTCACAATGAGTTTGCACGTGGCGCTCTGGGGTGGGCTGACGCTCGCCCTGCCGGGCATCCTCGGGCAGGTGTGGGGCCTCGTGCGACCTGCCCTGACGCGCGAGGAGCGGTCGATGGCGGTGCCGTTCGTGCTGAGTGCGGGCGGCATGCTGCTGGTGGGCGGCGCGTTCGCGTACGTGGTGGTGCTGCCTTCGGCGGTGCCGTACCTGCTGGACTTCCTGGGTGGCGCGGTGACGGTGAACCTGAGTCTCGCGAGCTACGTGGCGCAGGTGGTGACGACCCTGACGACCTTTGGGTTGCTGTTCGAGTTGCCGGTGGCGGCGTTCGTGCTGGGCAGGTTGGGGGTAGTGTCGGCGGGGTTGCTGTCGCGGGCGCGGCAGGTGGCGGCGCTCGTCATCCTGGTGGTGTCGGCGGTAGTGACGCCGGCGATGGACCCGCTGAACCTGCTGTTGATGGCGGCGCTGCTGTATCTGCTGTACGAGGTGAGCATCGTGGTGGTGCGGTTCACCGGGCGCGTGGGCGCGGCGTGAGCGAAGTCGTTGGTGCGCAGGCGACGTGAGTTCCGTGGAGACCCAACTGGACAAGAACCAAACCAAGACGCGGGTAGAGTCAGGGGGTTCTCTCGATTCAAGAAGCTAGAGCCTGTCCATCACAGGCCCAAGGCGCGCTGGACGAACCACACGCCGCCCGTGAGCACGACCACCCCCGCCGCCGCCACCAGAACCCCCTGCGAAACACGCGGCGGCGCCACCCGACGAAGCAGCAGCAGCACCGGCGCGGCGAGCAGCACGATCACCACCTGCCCCACCTCCACGCCCACGTTGAACGCCGCCAGCGACCACCCCAGCGCCTCACGCGGCAACGAGAGCTCCGACAGCACGCTCGCGAACCCGAACCCGTGCACCAACCCGAACGCGAACGCGAACACCGCCCTCGGATCGCGCCCTGTCGTCTGCCCGCGCCGCAACTGAAGAAAGTCGTGCAGCCCCACCACCACGATGCTCAGCGCGATCACGCTCTCCACCAGCCGGGACGGGAGCTCCACGATCCCCAGCGTCGCCAGTACCAGCGTGACGCTGTGCGCCACCGTGAACGCCGTGATCACCTTGAGCTGCGTCCCGACGCGCCCACCCAGCAGGATCAGCGCCAGGACGAACAGAATGTGGTCCGGCCCGATGAAGATGTGGTGGATGCCCTCGCGGACGAACGTCAGGACCACCTGCCCCAGGGGTTGAGCGGGCGCGGCGAGCGTCAAGGCCGCGTTCTGCGTGTCCAGCGCGTACTGCCCCACCAGCGCGTCGGAACGGTAGACCTCCACGAACACCTTGTGCAGCGTGTCCTCCGGGAACAGGTTCGCGGAGACGTTCAGCGCGCCCGTGACCGTGGGCGCGGTGGCAGTGAGCGTCACGTCCTGCCCGGCGGGCTCGACGCTCGTCACGGTCACCGGCAGGACCGTCGTGCCCGAGGAGAGCCGTAACCGCGCGGTGACGAGCTGCGTCAACGACGCCCGCACGTCCGCACGCAGCGGCGTCTCCTTCAGGGCCACCTCGGTCGTGCCCTTCGGCAGGGGAGAGGGCGACTCGTGCAGCAGCGCCGCCACCGGAAGCTGCACCGTCACCTTCGTGCCCGTACCGTTCAGCCGCACGTTCACGTGACTGAACGTGATCGAGTGGGCCAGAGCGGACGACGCGAAGGTCAACAGCAACGCCACGAGCGTCACCAGACGCCGCCACACGGGCTTCACGAGCGCCCCTGCGTGTACGTCACGCCCAGCGAACGACCGTCGTTGCTACGGGTCTGCTTCGTCACCGCGAACGTCCAGCCGCCCTTGGGTTGCAGGAACACGTTCGCGGTCGGCTGGCTCTTGGCGGGCGCGTAGCGGTTCACGTACGACAGCGTCCGCGTGCCCACCTTGTCCATTCGCTTCGCCGTCGCGTAGATCTTGAGGATGCCCCCACCCACCCGCAGCAGGGCGACGTCCGGTACCTCCACGCGGTCCAGCGTCCAGGACGTCGCTTTTCCGTCGAGGGTGAGGGTGGACTGCGCGAGCACCTTCCGCGCGTAGCCCTTCGCCTCCGTGTCGGTGACCTTCCCGTCCCCGTTCGGGTCGAGCGCCCCCAGCACGGCGCCCGCGACCTTCTCACCGGGCGTGACGTCCAGTTCGAGGCTCACCCCGCCGGGCGCGAGGGTGAGGTACGCCCCCTGCACGACCTCGTCCACGGGATGCGCGAACGCGGGTGAGGAACTCAGGGCGAACAGGACGGCGAGCAGGATTCGCGGGCGCATCGTCATCTTCAGGACCTCACTGGACGTCCGCGGCGCCGTACTCGTCCGTCGGGTCGCGGTACATGCTGTGGATGTGGTTGGTGGCGTCCCCGCCCATCGACTGAGGGCTGAACTCCATGATCACGGTGGGGCCCGTCACGCGCCAGTACGCCGTGCCGCCCGCGGTGGTCGAGCCGTACCACGCGAAGCTCGTCCGGTCGAGGTTCTGCTCGATCGCGCTCATCTTCGCGGCGACGTCGTCCGCGTTGAGCATCCCGAGGCGATCACGGATCAGGGCGAGCAGCTGCGCCCGCTGCGCCTCCGTCATCTCGCTCGCGGAGAGGCCTTCCGCCTGGAGGGTCTGCCCGTCGTGCCCGGGGCCGAGGACGAGGTCGATGGACTGCGTGCTCAGCACCGCCTTGGTCTTCTGCGTGCTCGCAAAGCTCCCGACGAGCGCGTACGCGTCCGTGACTTCCGGCTCGACGATGTTGACGCTCGTGCCGTTCTGGGTGTACCGCACGGGCTGCCCGCCCGTGAGGCTGTGCGCGAGGGTGACGTTCGCGCCCGCGACGGTGGCGTTGAGGGCGAGGTGGTGCCCGCCGAACTGGAGGGTCCAGCCGGTCGTCGTCGAGGGCGTGCCGAGGAAGGCGACGTAGTACTCGTCGCTGCCGAAGGTGAGGTTCCCGCCGCCCTGGCTCTTGAGGACGTCGTCGGCGGTCATCTGTTCCTGCACGTTCTTCAGGCCGTCCTCGCTGAGGACCGCGCCGAGCAGGGTCGTGAGGGCCGCGCGTTGGGTGCTGGTCAGGCCACCCCAGCGGACCCCGGCGCGCTGGAAGATCCCGGTGGGGAAGTTGCTCCAGCCGGCTCGTTGGGCGCTGTCCGTCCAGGCGTACTGCACGGCGGTCTTCTGCGCGGTCGTGAGCGTCGCGAGGAAGGCGTTCGCGGCGTCGACGATCCGGTCGGTCTGCGCGTCGGCGGCGCTCTTCACGGCGGGTCCTGTCGTGCCGCCGGACGTGTCGGGCGTGGTGACGGTCGTGCCGGGATCGGTCGTGGTGGTGTCGGTGGAGGCGCTCGTACCGCCGCAGGCGCCGAGGCAGGCGGTGAGGAGCAGGACGGGCAGGACGAACTTGAGCTTCATGGTGGACCTCAGGTGGGCGTCGGGTGAAGGGTGGGCGTGTCACCGCTCGTGCGCGAGGAGCGTCGGGTGACTGCGAGGAGTATCCCGGGAGGGTGTTCACCCGGCCCTTACCCTTTGTGCAGAACCTACGTATTTCAAAGCCGGCGGCGCTCATCGTCATGAGCGCCGCCGGGCAGGTCACCTGCCGCGTCTACCCGGGGCAGGGAAACGCCGGGACTTCACTTCGTCCAGGCCTTGCCGTAGTCGTTCGTGGGGTCGCGGTACATGTTGTGGAGGTGGTTCGAGGCGTCCCCGCCCATCGACTGCGGGCTGAACTCCAGCGTGATGGTCGGTCCTGTCACGCGCCAGTACGCGTTCCCGGCGTTCGCACTCGTGGTCGGACCGAACCAGGCGAAGTACGTGCTGTTGAGGTTCCGTTCGATCTCCGCGAGTTTGGGCGCCGCGTCGTTCGCGTTGAGGATCCCGACGCGGTCGCGGATCAGGGTCATCAGCCGAGCTTTCTGCGCGGCGGTCATGGCGCTGCCTGGCAGCCCCTCGGGTTGAAGCGTCTTGTTGTCCTGTCCGGGGCCGAGGACGAGGTCGATGCGGCTCGTGCTCCGGACCGCCTGCGTCTGCTGCGAGGCGTTGAAGCTCGACAGGAGCGCGAAGGCGTCCCTGACCTCCTCGGGTACCTGCGTGACGATCGTGGTGGTCTTGCCGTTCACGGTCGCCTTGATGGGCTGTCCACCGGTCAGGCTGGGCGCGAGGGTGATGTTCGCCCCCGCGACGGTCGCGTTGATCGCGAGGTGATGCCCACCGTACTGCAAGGTCCACGCGCTGGTGGTGCTGGGCGTCCCGAGGAAGGAGACGTAGTACTCGTCGCTGCCGAAGATCAGCCCACCACCGGGGCCGCGTCCGCCCTGCGCGCCGTTCGGGGGCGTCCCGCCGTTGGGAGGCGTCCCACCGTTCGGGGGTGTCCCGCCGGCGGGCGCGCCACCGCTACCCTGATTGGCGCTTTCAGCCTTGAGGACGTCGTCGGCCTGCATCTGCTCACGGACCATCTTGAGGCCGTCGGGGCTGAGGACCGTGCCGAGCAGCGTCATCAGGGCCGTGCGTTGCGCGCCCGTGAGGTCTCCGTAGCGCAGCCCGGCCCGCTGGAAGATGCCAGTGGGGAAGTTGCTCCAGCGGGCGCGTTGCGCGTCGTCCGTCCAGGCGAACATGACCTTCTGCTTCTGCGCGCTCGTGAGGGTGTTGAGGAAGGCGTTCGCGGCGGTCAAGACCCGGGTGGTCTGCGCGTCCGCGGTCGTCGAAGCGGCCTGGCGGGCGCCCGTCGTGGCGCCCGCGCCACCCGCGGAGGCGTGGGAGAAGGCGTACAGCGAGGCGCCCGTGAGGGTGGCGGCGATCAGGCCGGGCAGGAGCAGACGGTGCTTGGAGGTGGTCATGAGGATCCTTTCGTATCGTTCGCGCGTCATGAGGTGTGCGGGACGGAACGGTGAGGTCGGTTGACCTGAGGGCAGGATGGCGTGAACGTGTTCAGTGTGCGGGAGGGACTTGTAGGGGTCCTGAGTAGACGCGGACGATCCTTCATCGTTGGTCGGGCGCGGTCGGGACCGTCCCGTGACTTCGGGCGGGAGCGGTCATGGGTCGTGAACCGGGGTTGGGCACGCTCGAAGGGGGGCGACACGTTCGCCCCCTTCACCAGGTACACCGGCTGCGCCGCGAGGCCCTTCGTCCTCGTGACGATGTACCCGAGGTGGTCATCGCACCGTGACCCTGACTCCACGGCGACGCTTATGGATTAAGCGTCGCCGGAAGCAGGACGGGAAGGTCAGCGGTTCATCGCCCTTCGCGCGGTCAGATCCACGATGGTCGTCCCACCGGAACGTTCGACCACCGCGAACTTCGCCTTGCTCGCCGCGGTCGTCAGGGCCTGCTGCTGCTGCGCCGTGAGGGTGCCGCCGAGCTTGATCGTGGTCTGCGCCTTCCCGCCCGCGAGGGGATCACCAGCGTAGAACGTCACGCTGCTCGCGTCATCCAGATCGCGCATGTGCAGGCCGGGCACGACGTCGCCGCCGCGGTCCCCTCGCGTCCCCTGAGCGTTCGGCGCCGTGCGGGTCTGTCCAGGCGCTTGGGTCTGCCCCTGCTGGCCCTGCGGGGCGACGTGACCGCCAGGGCCGTCGTGACCGTCACGACCGCCGAGGCCGCGCCCGCCGCGACCACCCGGGAAGGGGTTCGCCTGCGCGTCCTTGAGGGTCATGACCTGCGTGTCGGGCCCGCGACTGACGGTGACGTACATGGTGCCCGCAGGTGCTTTCGCGAAAGGGTTGCTCGGCGTAGTGTCGCCGCGCGGTCCCGGCTCGACGGTGGCGCTGGAGAGCAGCTTGCCACCCTTGAGGGGGTTCCCGGCGTAGAACTTCACCGAAAGCGGCGCGCGTGCGGGCCGCTGCTGCGTCTGGCTCTGCGACTGCTGCGTCTGGGTCTTCGTCTGCGGGGCGGTGCGGGTCTGCGCGGCCGCGAGGGTGGTGCCGACGAGGAGGACGGCGACGACGGGGGTGACGATCTTCTTGACGTTGGTCATGATAGGTCTCCTTGAGGTTCAGGTGGTTCGTCCACCTGGTAAGATTCTGCTGCGTGGTCGTTCAAGAGCTGCGTGGAGGTTGTTTAGAACTCACGAGAATCGTTTGCGTTCGCCTCTGGTTTCACGACCCGCTCATCCTAGAATGTAGAGATGGCGGGTTCATCAAAACGAACTCCGACGCGTGAAGCGTCGGAGTTCGCCCGGAGGAGGTCATGCAGGACGAGTGTTACTCGCCGTCAGGGGTACCAGCGTCAAGCTCCACGTAAAGGGTGTTCGTCGCGTCGGAGTTGTCGTCCGCGAAGTTCAGCGTGTACGTCCCACCACCCGCGACCTCGATGGTGCTGGACGCGAGGTCACGCCGCCCCAGCGCGGCGTCCGCAGGCGTCACGACCACGGTGTGCTCGCCCGCCGAGAGGCCCTGCGCGAACATCGTCGGCGCGCCGCTGAACATGTTGTCGAACACCAGCTGCCCGTCCACGTAGACGTCCACGAGCCCGGCGGCGCCGGTGTTGCTGGAGAAGTACACCTGCGCGGAATCGAGGGGCGCGGCGCTCGCGGTGACGGCGAGGGTGACGGCGGCGGTGGCGGTGAGGGTGGCGAGCAGCTTCTTGAGGTTGCGCATGAGGGTGGTCCTTTCGTGACGCGGGGCGTCGAGGAGGGGCTTCGGTGGGAGCGGCGGTTCCGCTCTCTTGCTTGGCCTGAGTATGCGGGGGAGGTGTTCAGCGACCACGCGTGACCCTTGCAGAACCCGAGTAGCCGGACCGGACGCCGCGAAAATAAAGAGAACAGTGTGCTGGACGCACTCGGCACCGCCTCGCGCTTCGCACCTCGACCTTGGGTCTGCACAACTCCTCAACAACTCTCAGCAGCAGGCGCGACAGTGGAGTCGATGACCGAGCCACCGCACGCTCCCCGCACGCCGGTCGACCCCGCACCAGGGCCGCAGTCCGAGCACCCAGGGCGCAAGCGGCCCTTCTGGCACACCGTGGCGTTCAAGCTCACCCTCGCCTTCGTCCTCATCGCCGCGCTCGCACTCGGCGCGGTCGGCGTGATCGCCAACGTCAGCACCCGCGCGTCCTTCGAACGCTTCACCCGGGAACGCGCGCGCGACGAGATCGTCACGCAGGTGCAGTCGTACATCGAGACGACCGGCAGCGTCACGGGCTTCCGTCCGTTCCGTCGAGGAAGGCACGGCGCGGCGGACAACGTCATGAGCCCCAACGCGACCGGTCCTGACCGGGGACCGTACGTCGTGCTCGACCCCGAGGGGCGCACCACCTACGCCCTGCCGGACGTTCCTGCGGGCACGCGCCTCACGGGCGAACGTGCTTCACTGGCCCTCCCGGTCGAGCTGGGCGGTCGGACCGTCGCGTTCGTCGCGCCGACGCTGATTCCACAGTCGCTGGACCGGCAGAGCCGGGAGTTCCTCGCACGCACTACCTCCGCCCTCCTCTGGGCGACGATCGCCGCAACGATCGCCGCGATCGTGCTCGGCTTGTTGATGGCGCGCGCCCTCCTCGCGCCCCTGCGGGCGCTTCTCCGTGGGATCTGGGAGGTGCAGCGGGGCGAGGCGCCCGGTCAGGCGCCGCGCGCCCGCGCAGACGAGTTCGGTGAGGTGCTGACCGCGTTCCACGAGATGCACGACGTGGTCGTCCGGAACCAGCAGTCGCGGCGGCAGCTCACCGCGAACATCGCGCATGACCTCAACACGCCCCTTAGCGTCATCAGCGGCACGCTCGAAGCGATGCTCGACGGCACCTTCAAAGTTACCCCCGAGCGGCTCGCGCGGCTGCACCGCGAGGCGAGGCACATGGGTGAGCTCGTGAACGACCTGCGCTTCCTGTCGCTCGCCGACGCAGGCGAACTCAAGCTCGACCTGCGCGACGAGGACCTCGTTGAAGTCGTGGCGCTCACCGTGGACGGCGTACAGGAACTCGCGCGCCGCAAGCAGGTCGAGCTCAACGTCCGTCTACCCCACGGGCCCCTTCATGCGCGGCTGGATGGACGGCGCGTGACGCAGGTGATCCAGAACCTCCTCTCAAACGCCCTGGCGTATACACCTGGCGGGGGTCAGGTGGACGTCACCGTTGAGCGTGGCGCGGGCCGCGCGGTGGTCATGGTGCGGGACACGGGCGTCGGGATCGTCCCGGAGAAACTCCCGTTCGTGTTTGATCGTCTGTACCGCGCGGACGAAGCGCGGGTGAAGGGCGGGAGCGGGCTGGGGCTCGCGATCTGCAAAAGCATCGTGGAGCGGCACGACGGCCGCATCGAGATCGAAAGTACCCCGGGCGTCGGGACGACCGTCACGTTCGACCTGCCGCTGGCGCGGTCCCCTCGGACCGCGCCGCAACCGTGAGCTGACGCGGTCCTCAAGCGGCGTCACCCGTCGTGCCCTCCCTCCTTTGAGGTCACCAACGCGGCAAGGGAGGCCGACGCTTCCCCGAGAGGACGGCGCGCCCGCACCCCCTGTGGTGGGACGGCGCTCACCCTGAGCGGCGGGTCGTTCTGATGGTTCCCCGCAGTGAACGGCGGCCGTCGTCCTCGTCTTCCGAGGGACGCTTCTCTGCTCGTTCAGAGGCTGTTCTTGAGCCACACCAGCGTCGTCGCCCACGCGTTCTCCGCCGCGTCGCGCTTGTAGCTGCCGCCCGTGTCGTTGTGGAACGCGTGATTCGCGCCCGGGTAGATCAGGAAGCGGTGCTTCACGCCCGCCGCCACGAGCGCCTGCTCCGTCGCGGCGGCGTTCCCGGTGATACGCGCGTCCAGCGCGCCGTACACGCCCAGCACCACCGCCTTGATCTTCGGGATGTCCGCGAAGGACGGCGACGGCCCATAGTACGGCACGGCCGCCTTGAGGTCCGGCAGTTGGGTCGCGAGTCGCCACGTCATCCCGCCGCCCCAGCAGAAGCCGATCATCCCGAACCGCGCGGCCTGCGCGCCCGGTTGCGCCTTGAGGACCCGCACGGCTTCCAGTGCGTGCCGCACGTGCTCATCCGCGCTGGTGCGCGCGATGAACGCGCTGATCTCGGCGGTGTCCGTGAACTTCGCGGTCCCACCGGCGGGGGAGACGAAGTCCGGCGCGAGCGCGATGTACCCGGCCTTCGCCACGCGCCGCGCGACGTCCTTGATGTGCGTTTGGAGCCCGCGGTTCTCGTGGATGACCAGCACGACCGGCGCGCTCGTCACGCCACGCGGCCGGGCGACGTACGCGAAGTTCGTGCGGCCCAACGCGTCGTACGTGACGTCTCGCGCGTCGATGCTGGGATCGTCCGGATCGACCTGGTAGGTGTTGCGGACCGCTTCGTTCTGCGGCGCGGCGGTCTGCGCGTGCGCGAGCTCCGCGGCGCTCACCCCGGCCACCCCGAGCGACGCGAGCAGCACCCGCGCGCCCGCGATGCTTCCACCCAGCAGGACGCTGCGGCGAAGGAACTCCCGGCGGGGCATCTCGCCCTCGTGGTAGTCCTCGGCGAACTCCTCGGCGACGTAACGGAACAGGTCCTGCTCGTAGTCGTTCATGACAGCTCCTTCCTTCGCTCCGGTGCGCCGCCCGGCACGCTGCCGGGCGTGCGGGACGACCGTGACGGCCTTGTCGCCCGCGCAGGACGAGCGAAGAGCAGCAGCAGGCTCACCAGCAGCCCCGCGATCAGAACGGCCGCGCCGATCGAGCCGGTCAGCTGCCATACCGACCAGCCGTACAGCAGCACGGCGCCGGCGAGCAGGACGAGCCCGACGGATCGGAGGAGGTTCGACCTGGACAGCAGGATCAACGCCAGGGTCGCGACGCCCACCGCGCCCCCCGCGGCGAGGGCCGCGATGAGCATTCCGGTCGGGGCGCCGGCGGCTTCGACGGTCATGGCGTCACTGGCTCCTCTGCGGCGCGCCGCCTTCGGCACGGGGTGAACTCGGGGCGGGCTGGCCGTCGAATCGTTTGTCGCGAAGTGCTTCGAGCGTGAGGGCGATGCGTTCAGGAGTGCGGTAGAACCTGTTCAGAACCGGAGTACGTCCGGCGCCGCCCTACCGACCGGACGCGGCGGTGTCCACGGCCGCCGTCTTGGGTTCCTCGTGCCCGGCGACGCCGCGCTTCCAGTACCCCACCACCCGCGTCCACACCCGGGGTTGCCCTCGCGCCTCCAGGTGCCCGCGAAGGGCGGCCGCGGCCGCGCTCTCCGCTCCGAACCACACGAAGCCTTCGCCTTCAGGCAGGTTCAGTGCCTCCACCGCGTCCAGCAGCAGGCTCGTCGTGCCGGGCTCGGCGCTGCCGCGGTGCAGCCACCATACGATCACGTCCGCGCGGCTCACGAGCGGCAGCTCGTCCGTGGCGTCCTGCACCTCCAGCAGCACGATCGCGCGTGTCCCTGCCGGGAGTTCCTCCAGTCGCCGCGCCACGGACGGCAGCGCCGACTCGTCCCCGCCCAGCAGGTACCAGTCGAAGTCGTACCGCACGATCGTGCTGCCGCGGGGTCCGCCCACCCCGACCCGGTCGCCGGGTCGCACGTTCGCCGCCCAGGTCGCGCCGGGTCCGCTGCCGTGCAGCACGACGTCGATGTCGAGTTCCTGCACGTCCGGGCGGTACGCGCGGGGCGTGTAGTCGCGCCGTGCGGGCGGCGTGACGCCGTCGGGCAGGCGTGGGCCGTCAGGCGTCATGACGGGCAAGGTCGGTTCGCGTTCGTCGGGCCCGGGGAGGAACAGCTTGACGTGGTCGTCCGCGCCGAGGCTCTCGAAGCCCACGAGGGCGCTCCCGGTGAGGGTGACGCGCCGCAGTCGGGGCGTGAGGTCGGTGACGTGGCGGACGGTGAGCAGGCGGAGCTGCACCGGGTGCGGGCCGGATCGGGTGATGCGTGAGGTCATGAGCTTCTCCTTGAGGTCAGCGGGCACTGACGACGAGCGGGCAGGCGAGACATGTGTTCAGCGACCAACTCTCGCCGGACGAACGACACGGCCCCAGACGTACTTGCGCAGCGCCTGCACGATCCACTTGCGGTGCATCGCGACGTGCAGCGCGAGGATCACCACGCCCGCATCCGCCGAGAGGCCGTGCAGTCGCCGCCAGGGACCGGTGTGCTCGTCCACGCTCAACCCCAGCGCGGGCAGCACCGCCCTGGAGATCATCAGCCCGCTGAAGATGATCAGCGTCATGTCCACAAAAAAAGCCAAGTTCAGCAGGTAGTTCAGCCGCGTCTCCAGCGGCAGGGGCCCGGCGAGCTTGCGGGAGATGCCGACGATCCACTCCCAGTGCAGCACGAGGTGCCCGACGATCGCGACGCCGAGCAGCACGCTGCCCCACTCGTGCACGGGAATGCCGGTGCCGCGCGGCTGCATCGCGAGGATGAACGCGACGAAGGTGAAGGTGTTCAGGACGAGGTTGATCAGGACGGCGCTCACGGAGCGGCGACGACGGGCGGGCAGGGCGGTGCTCATGCGTGGACCTCCGTTGAATTCAGGGGCGCGCCGGGGCGCGGTTCGAGCGGTTGAGGCGGTCGAGACCGCCGAGGGCGAGCCACGCGACGGCGACCAAGCCGAGGTCCTTGCCGAGCTCGGGCAGGTTGAAGCCGCCGCCGTGCTCGCCACGCGGTCCGCCCGGGAAGCGGCCGCCGGGCGCAACGTCACCTCGTGGCGCGGCGGGCGAGTCCACGCCCGAAGCGCTCGCGTCGGGCCGGGTGGACGCGCCGGTCGTTCCGTCGGCGGTCCGCATCCAGGGAGGCGGGCCGTTCATCTCGAAGCTGCTGAAGGCTCCGGCCCTGTTCAGGCCGAGGAACACGGCGACGAACAGCAGGGCGACGGCGAGGAAGAACAAAGATCGGGTCAGCCACTTCATAGGTCTCCTTGGCGGGGTGGGGGTTAAGGGAGCGAGGCGGGGCACGAGCTCACCGCGGAACCCGCGCCGCTCAGGGCTTGATGACGTTGAGCGTTCCGCCCGTCCGGTTCACGCCGCTCCAGCGCGTCTTGGCGAAGGTGCCCGTGTCGAGGTGGGCGGGAACGACGTCGTTGCCGGACGTGCGGGCCACCTCGACGGACACCCGGGAAGGGACGCTCGCGGCGCCCGCGATGGTGGCGAGGGTGGGGACGATCATGACGGTGGCGACAAGGGGAAGCAGATGGGACGTGACGCGCATGACGGGTTCCTTTCGAGCGGAGTGGAGCGGTGAGGTCCGCTCCCGGACTGACGGCAGCATGCCGTGGAGTTGTTCGGGCCTCCCGTACGCCCCGTGAAGAACTCGGGTAGACGCGGGTCGCGCTCAAGTGATCTGCACGACTCCCTGACAAGTTCCCGGTGACGCTTGAACGAGGGCGCGGGAGAGTGAACGCATGACGCTCCACGCCTCCCCCGCTTCCCGCTCGCGTCCGTCGGCAGGGCCCGAGAGGTCGCCACGTCCACGGAGGATGTGGCACACGCTGGCCTTCAACCTCACGCTGGCGTTCGTCCTGGTGGCCGCGCTCGCGCTCGGCGCGGTCGGGTTGATCTCGTGGAGCAGCACCCGCGCGCAGTTCACCGGCTTCGTGCAGGACCGCGCGCGCGACCGGATCGTGACGCAGGTGCAGGGGTACGTCGAGGCGACGGGCAGCGTGGCGGGCTTCCGGCCCCTGCCGGGTGAAGGGCGCGGACCGACCCATGGCGCGCGGCCTCAGGGCGCGATGGACCGGGGGTCGTTCGTCGTGCTCGACCCTTCACGTCGCGCGGTGTACGCCCTGCCGGACCTCCCCGCCGGGACAGTGCTGACGGGTGAGCGGGCGGCGGCAGCCGTGCCGGTCGAGGTGAACGGCCAGCTCGCCGGGTACGTCGCGCCGACCGGCGTCGCTCCGTCGCTGGACCCACAGAGCGAACGCTTCCTGGCGCGCACGACGGGCGCGATCCTCTGGGCGATGCTCGGCGCCGCGCTCGTGGCGGTCCTTTTGGGCGTACTGCTCGCGCGGATGCTGCTCGCGCCCATGCGGAACCTGCGGCGTGGCATCCGCGGTATGCAGCGGGGTGAGGCGCCCGGTGAGGCGCCTCGCGCTCGCGTGGACGAGTTCGGGGAGGTGCTCACGGCGTTCTACGAGATGCACGGCGCGGTCGTGCGCAACCAGCGGGCGCAGCGTGAACTCACCGCGAACGTCGCGCATGACCTGAACACCCCGCTGAGCGTGATCGGCGGCACGCTCGAAGGGATGCTGGACGGCACCTTCCGCGTGACGCCCGAACGGCTCGCGCGACTCCAGCGCGAGACGCGGCACGTCTCTGGCCTCGTGGGTGACCTGCGCTTCCTGTCGCTCGCCGACGCGGGCGAACTCAACCTCGACCTGCGCGAGGAAAATCTCAACTTAATCGTGAACGACGCGGTGGGCAGCGTGCGGGACGCGGCGAGCCGTTCGGGCGTCGCGCTGCACGTGACCGTCCCGGAAGGCGCGCTCGGCGTGACCCTGGACGCGCGGCAGGTCACGCGGGTGCTGCGCAACCTGCTGGACAACGCCCTGGCGTACACGCCCGAGGGAGGGCGCGTGCACGTGACCGTCCGACGCGACGACGACGTCGCGGTCTTCTCGGTCGAGGACACGGGCGTAGGCATCGACGTGGGGAAGCTGCCGTTCGTGTTCGACCGGCTCTACCGCGCGGATGAGGCGCGTGTGACGGGCGGCAGCGGGCTGGGCCTCACGATCGTGAGGAGCGTCGTGGAGGCGCACGGTGGGCACGTCGCGATCGAGAGTACGCCGGGCGTCGGTACGACGGTCACGGTGGCGCTGCCCCTGGTCGCGAGGAAGATCCGGCACGAGCAGAGGAGCAGATCCGTATCATGATGAACACCCCACGAACGCGCCGTCCCTTCCTTCTGTCGAGGTGAGTCCACGTGACCCGTAAGACCGTCAACCTCATCAGCCTGAGCGTGCCGGGCGCCCCCGGGCCCGCGCTGGTGGCGGGTCTGTGCATTCTGGAGGTGACGCACGTGGACTTGACGATGGGCGTGGTGGAGCTGATGTTGCCGGACGCGAACCGTGACGCGACGTTGCGTCTCGCGCGGGAGCTCAGCGAACGGCACCCGGCGGCGCTGGTGCGGGCGCACCTGCGCGTGAACGCCCGCTGGCTGCCCCGGATCGTCTCGACGGGACTGCTGCTGGTCGTGACGCACGCGCACGTCGTGGACGTGGACGTCCCCGCGGAGATGGTGATCAGGACGCTGGCGTTCGCTCCGCCAAGCTGGCTCCTGGGAGGGGTGCACGTCCAGGCCGTGGGAAGGGCGTCGCAGCTGGTGCTGCACCGGGCCTCCTTGGCAAAGAACGCGGCCGCTTTTTTCAGGATGTCTCGTTCCTGGCGCAGTATCTCGTTCTCGCGACGGAGACGCTTGATTTCTTCCTGCTCAGGGGTCAAGCGTTCTTTGCCCGACCCAGGGAAGGCCAGTCCGTCTCGGTTGCGGTGATCCGCGACCCACTTACGCAGCAAGGATTCACTGAGGCCGAGGTCGCGGGCGACGCTGGCGAGGGTGACATCGGGTTGCTGCGCAAGCCGGATGGCGTCGTGTTTGAACTCAAGGGTGTAGGTTCGGCGTGCTGCCATGATGACCTCGTCCTGATGGTCGAGGCTATTCCCGTTGTCCACCAAACCCAACCAATTTCAAAGCGAGCACCCCGAGGCTGGATTGGATGCGGTGCAGACCCACCACGGCGTGCAGGGTCGCTTCTGCGATGGCCCTGAGGGCGGCGTGAGCGACCTTCCAGGTGTCAAGGCCGAAGGCGGGCCGGAGCATGTCTGATGATTGCGCGGTCGGGTGGGTGCCCAACAGCGTACGAACAGACTCGGGGTGCAGGCGTTGCGGATGGTGTTGTGGGTCGTACGTGCGGGACTGACTGGAGCCGCCTCAAAGAATTCGCTCTCCATTGACGCTTTCCAAGGTTGCTGGACAGCCTTGTCAACCACCTTAGGTCCCGTCCCCCTTCGCTCGCATCTGGACCCTCCAAGCCTACATAACAACGTCTGCGGCTCGTCCCGCTCAAAGGTCGAGGAGCGCCCGAGGCTCACTCCACGACTCGAGCAGTGTGAACGGATGCGGGACGCGCAGCAGGTCCAGCAGCAGCGGTGCCGTCCGCACGTCCCGCCAGCCCGGCGCGTCGTCCTGAAGTTGCCACAGCGCCTCGTCCATCCATGCGCACAGCAGCACGTCCGCCCACACGAGCCGTTCCTCGTCCGTGAGCCGCACGTGTTCGGCGTACCCTTTTAGGAACACACCCCACTCTCCCACCGTGAACAGCCGCACTGGACCATCGTGCAGACCCGGGTCGAGGTGGAACGCGAGCGCGGTGATCGCCAAGTCGTACACACGCGGCAGCCGCGCCGCGTTGTCCGGATCCACCAGCGTCGGCGCTTCGGGCGTGACGAACACCAGGTTCGCGGCTTTATGATCCCAGCTGCCATCCGCCAGGGGCAATCTGGCCGCCCTCAGGCGCGGCAATGCCCGCGTCACGTACCGAGTCACTCGGTCCTCCAGCAGCGCGCGCATGACGTCCGCCAGCTCCGGAAAAGCGGCACACACGTGCGTCAGTACGGTCGTCACATCGTCACGAACGTCCTGCTCCGCGAAGGCCCGCACCGTCACGTGCTCCTGAAGTCCTGGCGTCGCACGGGCGCCCGCAGCGTGGATGCGACCAAGCAACTCTCCCGCCGCACGAATTTCGCTGCGGCCGCCCCGGTACCGGGCGCCCGCCACGAACGGATACACCACCCAGCGGTCGTCGCCGAAGACGCAGGGGTTGCCGCCTGCCAGCTCCACAGGTGTCACGATCCTCGTGCCATCCGCTGCGAGCCGCCGGGTCCACGCGGCCACGGCGTCCCCGTACCGCGTGCTGGTACGTTTGAGCACGACCCGCGCCTGACCGTGCCAGGCAAGCCAAACGTCCGCTCGAGGGTGCAGTCGGGAGAGGGGTGAGGAGAGGCCGAAGTGCCGGAGAACCTGCTCTGGGGGCATGCCTACTTCCTTTCGTGACACGACGAGTTACGCGTCCTGATAACTCCGCGGCCTTCGCGAGTTTGCCATCACGACGACCCAAAGGTGCACTGCCAAACCTGCGTCAGGAGCGACGCCGCTCCTTCCCTGACGCCTCCCGCTGCCGAACGCGGCCGTCGTCCTGGGCCAGCGCCGCAGGCGACGGCCTCAATGTGAAGGTGAGCTGGGGAAGGCAAGCGCGGCCCGAGGGAGAACTCCCCGGAAACCGAATTGGACCGCGGGAGAAGGGGTGACTGAACACCCCAGTCACGCCCATCGCACGACGCCCAATCTCAGTCGGCGGTGACGCGGATCAGGTTCCAGGTGACGGTCCGGGTCGTGGGATGTAGCCGGTTCTCCACCGTGAACGTCCGGCTTCCCTGAAGTGTCAGGATGCCGTTCTGATTTTTCGCGACGCCCTCCTCGGTGAAGTCGTCCAGACCGTACCGCGCGACGGTTGCCTTGCTGCTTTCCCGGTCGTTGTCCTGGTAGGGATTGCACGCCCCACGGTAGTGGTTGTAGTCCGAGTACTCACCCGTCCCGCTGAACAGGGTGCTGGTGTTCCAAGAGCCGTTGCTGAGCTCGTACGAGCCGTCCTCGTGCAGCTCGATGAACACACTCTCCTGCAAGTCACGCGTGGCGCTGCCGACGTCGGTGAGGCCGTACCGGTGCGTTTCGGTCTTGACGGTTCTTCCGTCGGCGCAGGTCACGTCATACACCGCGTCGTACCGCACCTTGTGCTCGTGTGATCCGCTGAGCTTGCCCTGCACGTCCAGGCTCGCGAAGGACGCGCCCGTCCCGGCGACGCCCGTCACGACGTACTCGCCGCGCAGCTGTGACTTGTAGTGGTCCGTCCCGGCGGGCGCGCCGTTCGGGTCGAGCAGCGTCTTGGACTCCGCCTGCTGTTCGGTCACGGTGATCGTGCCCGTCCAACAGGTGTCGCCCGTCACGCCCTCACACGAGGGCTTCCAGTCCCGCACCCTGAGCGGCATCGTCGACGAGACCGGCCACATCCGGTACGCCAGTTCCTGCGGCATCGTCAGCAGACCTCCCACCCCGCCCGCGG